>CAYLMT010000021.1:0-20605 GCA_964384855.1 uncultured Salinivenus sp. | reverse complement strand
TCCCGTCGGCCCTCGACAACCGGCCGCTGACGTTTGAGGAGTTCGAGGAGCTCACGCCGCAGACCATCTACATGAGTGCCACCCCCGCCGACTATGAGCTGGAGCAGAGTGGCGGTGTGTTCGTGGAGCAGGTCGTGCGCCCCACCGGCATTCCGGATCCCGAGATCGACGTGCGGCCGACGGAGAACCAGGTGGACGATCTGATGGAGGAGATTCGGAAGCGGGCCGAGCGGGGGGAGCGTGTACTCGTGACGACCCTCACGAAGCGCATGACGGAGGACCTGGCCGACTACCTCGACAGCTACGGTGTGCGGGTTCGTTGGATGCACTCCGACATCGACGCCCTCGAACGGGTGGACATTATCCGTGGTCTGCGCCTCGGCGAATACGACGTGCTGGTAGGAGTGAACCTGCTCCGCGAGGGACTCGACCTGCCGGAGGTCTCGCTGGTCGCCATTCTCGACGCCGATCAGCAAGGCTTTTTGCGCTCGGAGACCTCCCTCATCCAGACCGCCGGACGGGCTGCGCGCAATGTGAATGGGCAGGTCATCCTCTACGCCGACGAGATCACGGAGGCGATGGAGAAGATGATTAACGAAACGGAGCGTCGTCGTGAGCGACAGCTCGAATACAATGAGAAGCACGACGTGACGCCCGAGCCGATCAGAAAGTCGCCCGACGAGATCAAGATGGGCACGGCCATCGCCGACGAGAAGAGCGACGGGGAGGAATCCGGCTCTCGGCACCACTACGGCAGCCCGGAGCAGCTCTCCACCGAGGTGGCCGATCCGGTGATCGAGTACCTGTCGGACGACCAGAAGGAGGACCTGATCGAGCAGATGCGAGAGGAGATGGAGGAGGCTGCCGAGAACCTGGAGTTCGAGCGTGCCGCTGAGCTCCGGGACAGCATCGAAGAGCTGGAGGAGGAGCTTGAAAAGGGGGGAGAATAATGGGTCGAGGGGCGTTCAGCTCCTGTCTTTCGTAAGACTCTAGATCTTCGATTCTGGGTCAGATATGTGGCTCGTTATGAGCTTGCCGGCACGGGCTCTCGCTTAGGCTCCGCGGTTCCGATTCTTGCCGCCTTGAGGGCTTGGGTCAGGTCTGCCCGCAGGTCATCGGTCGACTCGATGCCGACAGAAAGCCGGATCAGACCGTCAGTGATCCCCGCTTCTTTGCGCTGTTCGGGGGCCATCGACGCATGGCTCATCGTGGCCGGGTGCTCGATGAGCGACTCCACGCCGCCAAGCGACTCGGCGAGGGCGAAGACTTCTGTGGAGCGAAGCAGCTCTTCCACGTCGATTTGGCTCTCGTCAACGAAGAACGAGACCATTCCGCCGTAGCCGTTTTGCTGTCTGCGTGCGATGTCGTGCCCGGGATGGTCGCGGAGGCCGGGGTAACAGACGCGTTCCACGGCCGGGTGGTCGTCCAGAAAATGGGCGAGCGCCCGGGCGTTCGTTTCGTGCTGGCGCAGGCGCACCGGTAGCGTCTTGGCTCCGCGCAGCACGAGCCAGCTGTCGAAGGGCGCGGCGACAGTGCCGTGCGCGTTGGCGGCAAAATCGAGCTCATCGGCGAGCGCCTCCGTGCGGGCGATGACGGCCCCGCCGACCACGTCCGAGTGCCCGTTCAGGTACTTCGTCGTCGAGTACACGACGAGGTCGGCGCCGTAGTCGAGGGGCCGTTGGAGGAGAGGCGAGAGGAAGGTGTTGTCGACGATCAGGAGCAGGTCGTGTGCGTCGGCAAACTCCGCGAGGGCCTCCAGGTCGACGATGCGGAGGAGGGGGTTGGAGGGCGTTTCGACCCAGAGGGCCTCAGTTTCGGGCCGCACGGCGTTGGCGAGGGCGTCGCGGTCCGACAGGTCTTCGTACGAGACCGACAGCTTGCCCTGATCGGCGAGATGGGAGAAGAGGCGCTCCGTCCCGCCGTAACAGTCGTGGGCACAGAGCAGATGGGCGTCGGCGTCGAAGAGCGACGTGACGGTTGACACGGCAGCCATGCCGGTGGCACAAGCCACGGCGCCCGCACCGCCATCGAGGTCGGCCAGCGTGTCTTCCAACGCCGCCCGCGTGGGATTGCCGCTGCGCGTGTAATCGAAGCCTTTCGTCTCGCCGACATCCTCGAACTGAAAAATCGCCGACTGGTAGAGCGGCGGCACGACGCTGTTGAAGGTGTCGTCGAGATCCTGCCCGGCGAGGGACAGTGTGGTTTCCGGGGCTAGGTCCATAAGAAAAGTCGTCTCGGTGAGCGAAGAAGCGCGGTGGCCTCACCAAGACGACGGAGGACGACCCCAAGGACGCACGTCGGCGTACTCGAAGCAACCCTCTCATCTGTCCCCGCGCGAAGCGAGGCAGGAGTTGGCACCAGGACGACTCCCTCGGAGAAGGAGTCCGGTTGCCACGACGTCATCGGGCCTGTTCCCTCGGTCGTTCTTGATGAGACAAAAACACGTTAATGGAACGGGGCGGCGTTGTCAAGGGCGCGCCGTGTAGCGGTTCGGATCTCTCTCCCGTTCTTCACCCACGGGCCCGGTGCGCCTGAAACTTTCGGGGTTTCACGTCGTGTATCGAGGCCGACGATAATTCCTGACTGATCGACTGAGTCCACCGACGGTAGCGCCATGCAACACGATCTGCACCCCGAGTACGACGAAGTCACCATCAAGCTCGCGGACGGCTCCGAGTTCACGACCCGGTCTACGATGGAGGACGACTCATACGAGACCGAAGTCGACGCGACGAACCATCCCTTCTACACCGGCCGCCGTCAGTTCGTCGACACGGCCGGCCGCGTCGAGAAGTTTAACCGCCGGTACGGCCTCGATCAGGACGACGAGGGGGAGGGCGAAGAGGGAGAGGAAAGTGCGGAGGAGTAGGCCGTTATCTCCTTTTCAACTGGTGAGGGTCACCTGTGCGAACGGGTGGCCTTTTTGTTTTTTGTGGGGGTGAAGGCCGTCAGGATGTAACGAGCATTTTTGGGCAGACACCGTTTCTTCGTTCAAGCTGGCAACCTCCCGTCGATTTGTATGAGCAGTGTGAATCCAGTCTCCCTCATCGCGGCGAAGCGCGACGGTGATGCACTCTCCGACGCCGACCTAAGGGCCCTCGTGGACGGATACACGGAGGGGGCGGTGCCGGACTATCAGATGAGCGCGTTCCTGATGGCGGCCTACCTCAACGGCCTTTCGGCCCCCGAGGCGGCTGCGCTAACCGACGCGATGCTTCACTCGGGCACCCACATCGACCTTTCAGCTGTGCCGGGCACCAAGGTGGGCAAGCACTCAACGGGCGGGGTGGGGGACAAGGTGTCGCCAATCCTCGTGCCCCTCGTCGCCAGTTGTGGCGTCCCCGTGGCGAAGCTCAGCGGGCGCGGGCTCGGCCATACCGGCGGGACCCTCGACAAGCTCGAATCCATCCCCGGATTCCGCACCGATCTGAGTGTGGAGCAGTACCGCCAGCAGGTGGCCGACATCGGCGAAGTGATTGCCGGGCAGACCGGCGAGGTGGCACCCGCCGACAAGAAGATCTACGCCCTGCGCGACGTGACGGCCACCGTCGACTCTATCCCTCTCATCGCGGCGTCCATCATGAGCAAGAAGCTCGCGGAAGGCAACGACGCACTCGTGCTCGACGTGAAGTGCGGACGTGGGGCCTTTATGAAAACGGAGGCCGACGCGCGGACGCTGGCCGAGACGCTGGTCGCCATCGGGGCCGAGCACAACACGCCTGTCGTAGCGGTCATGACGAATATGGATGTCCCCCTGGGGCGTGCCGTGGGCAACTGGCCTGAGATCCGAGAGGCCATTGCCTGCCTGCGCGGGGAGCACGCAGACTCTGCACTCATGAAAATTGTCCGCGGACTCGCCGGAGAGATGATTGTGTTGGGAGGGCAGGCCGACACGCCGGAGGAGGGGCGTGCACGTGCTCGAAAGGCAATTGAGAGTGGAACCGCCCTGGATCGGTTTCGAAGTCTGGTCGAGGCGCAGGGCGGGGATTCGGCGGTCGTCGATGATCCGGACGCACGCGCCGACAGCGCGCCGGTGGCTGAGGTCACTGCGCCGGCGGATACGAACGGGTACGTGGCCGACCTTGACGCCCTTTCCATCGGGCAGGCCGCCGTGGAGCTTGGAGCCGGGCGCCAGACGAAAGAGGCGTCAGTTGATCCCGTGGCCGGTCTAAGCCACCTCAAGAAGCCGGGCGACCGGATTGAGGAAGGCGATGTCCTTGCTCAATTACACGCCGCCGGGGATCCCGACCTTGAGGCCGTCCGGTCCGCCGTGCGCGATGCATACACGGTTTCTGACACGCCCCCGTCCGCGTCTCCAGCCCTGAAGGCCCGCTACGACGCCGGGGGCTGGACGGACCTGTCGGAAGAATCTCACCACAGGGTGTAACAATTCGCTTCCGTGCAAAGTATATGAACCATGTTCTCGACGACCCTTCGACACCGACCCCCTTGCCATGTCTATTTGGTCCCGATTTAAGCGAGCAGTAAAGTCGATCTTCGGCGGCGCCGTGTCGGCAATGGAGAATCCACGCACGATCCTCCAGCAGAACATCCGGGAGCTCAACGATCAGGTTCCGGAGATGAACGAAAACATCGCCACGGTGAAGGCGAACAAGATCATGCTCGAGAAGGAGGTCAAGAAGACGAAGGAGCGCGTTGAGCAGCTCTCGAACCGCATCCGCACCGCGCTCAAGTCCGACCGCGAAGACATTGCCAAGAAGTATGCGAAGCGACTCGAGGACCAGAAGGAGAGCCTGGAGCGGACGCAGGAACAGCTCAAGGGGGCCGAGCGGGCCTACGAGAAAGCTCTCAAGGTGAAAAAGGCCTTCATGCGCGAGAAGGAGCAGAAGATTCAGGAGGCGAAGGAGGCCCTCCGGCAGCACGAGCGGGCGCAGTGGCAGGCCGAGATCGCCGACACAATGGAGCAGTTTGAAGTGTCGGGGCTGGACCAGACCCACGACGAGATGGTTCGGCGCCTCGACGAGGAGGCGGCCAAGAACGAGGCCCGCATGGAGATGGCACTGGATTCGGTGGACACGGAGACGCTCCAGATTGAGGAAGACGCCGAAGAGCTACGGGCGCAGCAGGTCGTGGACGAATTCAAAGCCGAAATGGGGATGGTCGACGAGGAAGAATCGGTGGAGCAGGAGTCGGTTGAGGAGGAGACGATCGACGTGCCCGAGGACGAGGAGGTCGAGGAGCCGTCGAAGACCATTGGCAAGCAGCGAAGCAAGTCGGAGTAACGAGTTCGGAGTTCAGAATTTGGAATGTGGTGTGATCTCAGATTCCGATGCTCCTCTTCACTCCACACTCCCCACTCCACAATACCATCTCGACGTTGCCATGACCGACGAGGAATTTCAGCGGCTGAAGGAAACGGAGAAGCGGCACCTGCGCGCGAAGAAGCGGCTTCAGGCAACGCTCGAACACTTGAAGCAGCGGGACGAGGTGCAGGGCGTCGTGCGCCGCATGAAGCAAGGTGCTCAGCGTCTACTGGCCGAGACCGAGTCGCTCGTCGACCGGCTACGGAGTGCCGTTGCGGAACGGGAAGCCCGCTTTGAAGTGGCCCTCGACGAGGAGTGGGTTGAAGATGAGGACCTGCACGAGGCCGAAGAGGTTCTTCGTGAGGAGCGGGCCGAACAACTCATTCGCCGCATGAAGGCGGAGGAGGCCGAGACATCCTCGACTCGTCCCGGGGCGTCCCTGAACGCCACCGAATCGGCGTCCTCGACGTCGGGCGAGGAGACGAAGTCAGACAACTCATCTTTGGAAGGCCCTGACAAAACCATCGGCCGCATGGGCGACCTTCGCACCGACGATACCTCGTAGTGCGGCCCATGGGTCGTGATAAGCCTCCCTCAAGAGGGCAATAAAACCCTACTGCAATGGACGAAGAGATCAACTACACGAAGGAGGCCCTCTTCAATACCTGGAATCTGGTGTTTTTGATCACGGTCGTGGCCGTGGCGGCGGGCCTCGGACTGGTCGGCGTCGTACCGGCTTGGCTTCCAGAGCTCATTCTACTGCTGGGGGGTGGGGTGGAGCTCATGTATTTGGGCGTCATGCCTCGGCACGAGCGGTTCCAGCGATACATTCGTGCCGAAAAACGATCCGAGCGCCATCAGGCCCCGTCCCAGCGCGAAATTTTTAGCCAGCTTCGCAACCAGAGCCAGCGTCGATACGCCAAGCTTCGGAAGCTGAAGGAGCAGATTCAGACGAATTACCAGAAGCTCAGCTACGCCTCGCAGGGCATCCTGAGCAATCACGTCGAAAAGATCGACGGACTGCTCGATTCATACCTGGATCTGCTGCACCAGCGGGAGCGGTATCGGGACTTCATGGACAGTGCCACGGAGGCGCAGATTCTCGAATCCATCGAGGCGCTGAAGAAGGACATGGCCGACGACGCCGAACGGGTGCGAGCCGTGAAGCAGCGGCGGCTGAAGGTATTGGAGCGCCGTCTGGCACGCTTCCGCAAGGCCCACGAAAACCTGGAGATCATTGGTGCGCAGCTCAGCACGATCGAGGACGCAGTGCGGTACATCCACGAGCAGTCCTGGACGTTGCAGAACCCGGAGGAGGTGACGGCGCAGCTCGACACTCTGCTGCAGGAGGTAGAGGAGACGCAGAGCTCCATCCGCGAGATCGAAGACGTGTTTGCCGCGCCGACCGACTACCTCGACGACGAGATGGACGAGGACCTGGACGCGCTCGATGCGGAGTTGGACGCGGCCACGGACGGGTCGATCGATCTGCCCGAGGGGGAGGACACGTCCGTTTCCGATACCAAAGATGCGACCACGGAACGGTCGTCGCAGTCCCGGGTCCGGGAGTAGCCCTGTGCGGTTGGGGGAGGGCGGGACGGAGGTCTTACTCTGACGATTCCGCTGCGGACCCAAGAGGCGGCACCCCGCGGCGTCCGTAGGCGAGCACGATCTTAAGGTGGGCAACGGTCGGGTCGACCAGGCCCAGCGACTCCAATCGTTCCTGCGGTGTCTCCGGGAGCTTCGGCGGGCTCACGCGACCCATCCACAGCTCCATTTTGTCACCGAGTGCGTGCGGTCCCGGAAACTGGCCGTCCGGGAAGTGGGTCGTGTAGAACGCACGTTTATCCTGCAGGCGGGCATGCACCTCTTCCGCCACTTCCGAGAGCTCCGGGCGCTCCTCAGCCACCATCGCCTTCCCGAGAAGGTAGTTCCTGTACGTGAATGGCAGATCGAGGAGCGTCTCGATGATCGTGGGGGCGCGGTCGGGTTCGTCGTCGAGCCCCACCTCGGCGGCCCGGGCCGTCACCGTCGCTACGAGGCAGAGCGTTTCCTCGGCCACGAGCTCTGGGTCGGCTCCCTCCATGTCCCCGATGCTGTCGAGCACGGCGTGGGTGAGATCTTGCGTGAGGCCGAGGGCCCCGACCGTGGCGAAGGACGTGAAACGGGCGACGCGGTCGAGGGCGGCGTCGGAATCGTCGGAAGACATGGGGAGCGTCGGAGCGAGAGAAGGAAACCGGAGGCGGACCGAGCCGGGACTACGATTTGGAGGAGGCGTTCTCGGACTTGCTCTTCCAGTTTCCGCTCTGGCCCCCGGTCTTCGCTCGCAGATGCACGTCGCCAATCCGGATGTCTTTAGTGACCGACTTGCACATGTCGTAGATCGTGAGGGCGGCGATGGAGACTGCTGTGAGCGCCTCCATCTCGACCCCCGTCACACCGAAGGACTTGGTGAAGGCCCGGATGTCGATGGCCTGTTCGTCCTCGTTGAACGTAAAATCGACCTCCACGCCGTTGATGGTTACATCGTGGCAGAGGGGAATCAGCTTGTCGGTCTGCTTCGCCCCCATGATGCCGGCGATCTGAGCGGTCGTCAGGACGTCACCCTTTTCGATGTCCTGTTTCCGGACGCGTCGGAATGCCTCCTCCCCCAGGTGGACCCGTCCGGCGGCGACGGCGGTGCGTGCGGAATCCGACTTCTGAGACACGTCCTTCATGCGGACGCCTCCCTCGGGATCGGGGTGGGTAAGCGTAGAGGGGTCAGCCATAGGTCGATCGGCAAAAGCGGAGTGAGAGTGTGTGCGTATACGGAACTTGGGCTCAGGGGATGCTCCGTCCGTTCGAATCGGAAGGGGGCCCGTTGGTTTCAACACGAAGGAGGGGGACTCCTACTGTGCGTCTGGCCAATCGGGCTGCGTGTGCACCGGAGTTCCCCCAAGATACGTCGCCGCGACCTCCGTGTCTAGAAGATGATCGGAAGCCACGGTCATGAGGTCCTGTGACAATACCACGAAGTCGGCCCGTTTGCCTACGGATATGGATCCGACGTCGTCCTCCTGAAACGCAGCGTAGGCGGCGCCCTGTGTGTAGGCGTGAAGAGCCGTGCTGCGGGCAAGGCGCTCATGGGGCCGCCAGCCCCCCTCCGGAACTCCGTTGCCGTCTTGGCGCGTGACGGCGGCATGGAAGCCGCGGATCGGGTCGAGGGGCTCAACCGGCGCATCGGAGCCAAATGCAAGCCTGGCCCCGGCATCGTGCAGGCTCCGCCACGCATAGGCGTTCTCAATGCGGTCCGATCCGAGACGCGTCGGGGCCCAGTCTTTATCGCTCGGCGCAAACCCCGGCTGTACGGAGGCAATCACACCGAGGTGTCCAAAGCGGGGCCGGTCCTCGGGGGAGACGATTTGGGCGTGCTCAATGCGAGGACGGCGGAGCGGTCGGGCGCTCTGTTGGGTAACCGCTTCGTATACGTCCAGCACCTGTCGGTTGGCCCGGTCGCCGATGGCGTGCGTGTTTACCTGAAACCCGCACTCGTGGGCCGCCCGCACGTGGTCCCGAAACTCTTCATGGTCCTGAAGGAGGAATCCGCGATTGCCCGGCGCGTCGGCGTACTCCTCTAGCAAGGCGGCGCCTCGACTGCCGAGCGCCCCGTCGGCGAAGAACTTGACCGACTCCACATCCAGGCGCCCCGAGGGGTGGTGGAGGGGACCTCGATCACAGAAATGATCAAACGTCTCCCCGCGTCCGTCGATCATGGCGTAGACCCGGAGCGGAAACCGGTCCTCGTCGATAAAGCGCCGAACGCGGCGGAGTGTGGGAAGGCCCACCCCGGCGTCATGGAGGCCCGTGACGCCGTGTCGTGTGGTGTGACGGAGGGCGGTGGAAAGGGCACGGTCTCGTTGGGCCTCACTGGGGGATGGGATATGGTCCTCGACGAGAGCCATCGCGGCATCAATCAGTATCCCCGTGGGCGCCCCAGTATTGTCGCGATGGATGTGGCCTCCATCCGGGTCACTCATCTCGTGAATACGGTCGAGCCCCACGGTGGCCTCAAGAGCGGCCGTGTTGGCCCAGCCGGCGTGCACGTCTGTTCGCGTAAGCCACACGGGACGCTCGGGGAACGCGGTGTCCAGAGTGCTCCGCGTGGGAAAGCGGGAGGGCGTCCACTCCGTCTGGTCCCATCCATGTCCCCGTAGCCAGGCGTCGGGAGGAAGCTCGTGCTCGGCAATAAACGCCCGGAGCCGCTCCACGACCGAGTCGGGAGAGGAGGTGTCCGT
Organism: uncultured Salinivenus sp.; assembly: GCA_964384855.1. Lineage (GTDB taxonomy): Bacteria > Bacteroidota > Rhodothermia > Rhodothermales > Salinibacteraceae > Salinibacter. The sequence continues at coordinate 11,067 of CAYLMT010000021.1, read as the reverse complement.
GAGGTCGACGCGACGGAGGGCCAGTCCCAATTCCTGGAGGTGAGCGTGCGCATCGATGAAGCCCGGCACGATGCAGCGTCCTCCCGCATCGATGCGCCGAGCGTTGGGGGCGGTCGCCGACGCCTCTGAAGGGGAGCCGACAGCCACAAATCGTCCGTTCCGGACGGCCAGGGCCGAGGCGGGGGAGGACCCGCCGTCAACCGGGTAAATGCGGGCATTCTCAATCAGCAGTTCGGAGGTGGCCATTCGGGGCGAGCGTGCAGTGAGAATGACGAGAAGACGGTACGTCGAAATCGTACGATTTTATGGAAGCGCTTTTCGTAAAGAAATGGTGACTGGAAGCGCTTTGCACGGAATTATGATTTGATACTCACAGGGCTTTCATCGATATAACGAGCCCCTTAACACGGACTCCGAAAAAGAGATCGTTTCGAGCGGCTGTCCCGGACCGGGCAGGCGGTTTCCATTGTGGCACGACTCGCGACACGAACATGGGTCACTCCCTCCCACCCCCATCCCTCGTGCCTTCCCAAAACCGTCCGGCGCTAGGGCCTCGGCGAGACCGATCGAACTGTGGCGTCGGGGTGCTCATGGACCTGAACGGCACGAAGAGCCACGCCCTGGTTCAGGAGGCCCTCGGCCTGCTTCGACGGCTCGACCACCGTGGGGCACGGGGCGCCGAAGAGAACACCGGCGACGGAGCGGGCCTCTTGATTCAAAAGCCGCATGCGTTCTATCAGGGCGTCGTGTCGGGGCTGGGAGACGCGAATTCCTACGGGGTCGGCCAGTTTTTTCTCCCGACCGACGATCACGTCCAGGTGGCCCTTCGCGATTTAATCGATCGACGGGTGCGGGCCGAAGGATTCGAATCCCTCGCGTGGCGCTCTGTGCCGACCGACGCCTCGGACCTGGGGCCTACGGCCCGCGCCACGGAGCCGGACGTGTGGCAGCTCTTCGTGCAGCCCACGGAGCCTGTCTCGCCCGAGGCGCTCGATGCACGGCTGTACGTGCTCCGTCGTCTCCTCGAATCGGCGGTGGCCGACAGCGGCCTCAAGGACAGCGAGACGTTTTATGTCTGTTCGTTGGACCGGCGGAAGGTGGTGTACAAGGGCCTCCTTACAAACGCACAAGTTGGCACGTATTACCCGGAGCTGACCGACGATCGAGTGCGGTCGACCCTGGCCCTGGTTCATTCTCGTTTCTCCACGAACACGTTGGGGGCGTGGCGCCTCGCCCATCCCTACCGCACCGTTGTCCACAACGGGGAGGTGAACACGCTTCGCGGCAACCTCAACTGGATGCGCGCCCGGGAGGCGGACCTCCATACCGACGCCCTTGGGGAAAACCTGGAGCGCATCCGTCCCATCACCACCGAGGCCCAGAGCGACACGGCGGTGCTCGACAACGTACTCGAGCTCCTCGTGCAGAGCGGCCGCTCCCTGCCGCACGCTCTGCGGATGCTCATCCCGGAAGCCTGGACCAAGGACGACCGAATGGATCCAGCCCGGCGGGCCTGGTACGAGTACCATTCGACCCTCATCGAGCCATGGGATGGGCCGCTCCTCGTAGCCTATACCGATGGTAACAGTGTGGGGGCGGTGCTCGATCGCAATGGCCTGCGACCCTGTCGGTACTGGGTGACCCACGACGATCGGCTCGTCATGGCGAGCGAAGCAGGCGTTGTGGACCTGCCGCCCGGACGGGTGGCCCGGAAAGATCGCCTGGAGCCCGGTCAGCTCTTCCTTGCCGACGCGGCGGAGGAGCGCATCGTGCCGGAGGACGAGGTGTTTGAGCGGCTGACCGACGAGAAATACGAACGGTGGCTCGACGAGACACGCGTTCGTCTCCGGACGCTCGTTTCCGCCGACACGTCGCGAGGGGATCCCGTGCCGGAGGCCACCCTCTCTCTGAACGGTGATCCGAACGCTCTTCCTCGGCGGCAACGAGCCTTCGGGTACACGCGAGAACACGTTCGGCGTCTCCTCCAACCCATGATGGAGGACGGCAAAGATCCGGTGGGGGCAATGGGCAACGACACACCGCCCGCCGTCCTTTCGGATCAGAGCAAGCCCCTCTTCACCTACTTCAAGCAGCTCTTTGCGCAGGTCTCGAACCCGCCCCTGGACTACATCCGCGAGGAGCTGGTCACCTCGCTCAAAAGCCACATCGGACGCAAAGGCAATTTGCTAACGGAAGGGCCGGAGCACTGTCGGCAGGTGCAGCTCGACTCCCCCATTCTCAGCGACGCGGAGCTGACGGCCCTCCACCACGTCGACACGAAAGGGATTCAATCGACGACAATCGACACCACGTTCGGACGCGGGACGAGCCTGGAGGAGGCCGTCGAACGGATCCGTCGGGACGCCCGCCAGGCCGTGGATGCGGGCGACGAAATTCTCTTTTTGTCGGACCGAGCGACGGGGCCCGAACGCCTTCCCGTGCCCAGCCTCCTCGTCGTTGGCGCCGTGCACCACGACCTTATCCGGTCCGGACGACGCCCCCACGCGGCGCTGGTACTGGAGAGCGGTCAGCCCTGTGCGGTGCATCACGTCTGTACACTCCTCGGCTACGGGGCCGACGCCATTCATCCCTACCTCGCCTATGCCACCGTGCGCGACCTCGCAGGGCGCAGTGACGCGGTTGCCGACGCCGCGACGGCCGTAGAGCAGTACGTCGGCGCCCTCGAGCAGGGGCTTCTCAAAGTGATGGCCAAGATGGGCATCTCCACCCTCGAAAGCTACAAGGGCGCGCAGGTCTTCGAGGCGGTGGGCCTCGACGCGGAGTTTGTAACGGAGTATTTCTTTGGGACGACGTCCCGGATCGAGGGGGTGGGCATCGACGAACTGGAGACCGATCTGCGAGAGCGGCACCGGAGAGCGTTTGAGGTCAACGTGCCGGGCGCAACGGATCTGGAGAGCGGCGGAGAACTGTACTGGCGGCGGGACGGGGAGCACCACCAGTGGAGTCCGCAAACGATCGGCCGGCTTCAGCATGCGGTGCGACAGGACGACCGCGCGGCGTACGATGAGTTTGCCGAACTCATCAACGAGCAGTCGACCCAGCATCAGACGCTGCGGGGCCTGCTCGCGTTTGATGCCCCCACCAATGCGGCGATTCCGCTCGCGGAGGTTGAGCCTGCCACGTCGATTGTCCAGCGCTTCTTCACGGCGTCCATGTCGTTCGGGTCACTGAGCCCCGAGGCCCACGAGACGCTCGCCGTGGCGATGAACCGGATTGGGGGACGGGCGAGCACCGGCGAGGGGGGCGAGCAGGTCGACCGCTTCGGCACCGAGCGCGAATGTGCGATCAAACAGGTGGCCAGTGGGCGCTTCGGCGTGACGAGCAGCTACCTTAAGAACGCCGACCACATTGAAATCAAGATGGCGCAGGGCTCGAAGCCCGGGGAGGGAGGACATCTGCCGGGGGAAAAGGTGAACGAGCTGATTGCCGAAACGCGCTACACGACCCCGGGCGTCTCGCTCATTTCGCCGCCCCCTCACCATGACATCTATTCAATCGAGGACCTTGCCCAGCTCATCCACGACCTTAAAAGTGCCAATCCGGAGGCCGACGTGCACGTGAAGCTCGTCGCAGCGGCTGGCATCGGGGTTATCGCGGCGGGCGTGTCCAAAGCAAAGGCCGACGCGCTCCTCATTAGCGGGCAGTCTGGCGGCACGGGGGCTTCCCCCAAGACATCCATCAAATCGGCGGGGCTGCCGTGGGAGCTGGGTGTGGCGGAGGCACAGCAGGTTCTCCTCGAAAATGACCTCCGGTCCCGCATTCGCCTGCGGGTGGACGGCGGCCTCAAAACGGGGCGGGATGTGGCCGTGGCGGCGTTGCTGGGGGGAGAAGAATTCGGCTTCGGGACCGCGGCCCTCGTGTGTTTGGGCTGCATCATGCTGCGCAAATGTCACTGTAACACCTGCTCAGTGGGCATTGCCACGCAGGATCCGGAGCTGCGGGATCGGTTCGTAGGCGAGCCCGAGCACGTCATGCGCTACATGCATTTCGTGGCGGAAGAGTTGCGGGAAATCATGGCGGACCTTGGGGTCCGCACGGTCGACGAGATGGTGGGCCGGACCGATCTGTTGCGACAGAGACACACCGATCATCCGAAGGCCCACCGTCTGGACCTGGAGGCAATTCTGCGCCGTCCGGACAGCGACGACGATCCACGGAAGACGACAGAGCAGGACCACGGGCTCGACGACAAGCTCGATCATGCACTCATCGAAGAGGCCCGTCCGGCACTTGAACAGAAAACCCCGGTGCAGATGACGCGCGAGATTTGCAATCGGGACCGGGCGGTTGGGGCCATGCTCAGTTCTGAGGTCACCGGTCGCTACGGACCGGAGGGGCTTCCCGATGGCACCATCGAGGTCGACTTTCAAGGCGTGGCCGGACAGAGCTTTGGGGCGTTTCTGGCCTCGGGAATTACGCTCCGGCTCACCGGGGAAGCCAACGATTACGTCGGCAAGGGGATTTCCGGTGGGCGACTCATCCTTTGCACTCCCACGACCGCGGGATTTAAAGCGGACGAAAACATCATTTTGGGCAACGTGGCTCTCTACGGGGCGACCCGGGGAGAGGCGTATTTCAATGGCCAGGCCGGTGAACGCTTTGCGGTTCGCAACTCCGGCATGCAGGCGGTCGTGGAGGGCGTGGGCGACCACGGCTGCGAGTACATGACCGGCGGCGTGGTCGTCGTCCTTGGAAGCACAGGGCGCAACTTCGGGGCGGGCATGAGTGGCGGGGAGGCCTTCGTGCTCGACAAGGACGGTACGTTCGCGGAAAACGTCAATCGCGACATGGTCCGCGTCGAGGAGTTGACCGACGAGCGGGACCGGCAACTCGTTCGCCGTCTCGTCAAGAATCACCTGCACCATACGGGCAGCGCCAAGGCGAAGCGCGTGTTGGACGAGTGGGAAGAGTGCGCTGACCAGTTTCGCAAGGTCATGCCCGAAGCCTTCGCCCGACAGGTGGAGAAGCATCTGCAAGACGGAGAGGACATCCGAGTACCGGTGCCTCCATCACCAGGAGAGCCGACCCGCATTGCTGTTGAGGGTTGTATTGCGTAGCACGTATTGCGGAAGTGGTCTCTACCGACACACGCAATTCGAAGTACGCAATACGTCCCTCAGAGAAACGGCACAGAACTATGGATCCTTCTTCCCCCTGATCGAGCTGCGATTTTTCACCGCTTCCGTCAACCACTATGCCCCGCGAACACCATCCGGACGGATACCGGAAGCACCCGCGCCGGCCCATCGGGAAGCGGTCGCCGAGCGAACGCACGGCCGACGTTCACGAGATTTGGGCACCGGAGTGGAGCCCTGATGATTTGCAGGATCAGGGGGAGCGCTGCGTCGACTGTGGTGTGCCTACCTGCATGAGTGGCTGTCCGATTGGCAACCGCATTCCGGAGTGGAACGATTTGGTGCACCGGAGCGACTGGAAGGACGCCCTGAAGCAGCTCCACGCCACGAACAATTTCCCGGAGTTCACGGGCTATACGTGCCCGGCTCCCTGCGAGGATGCCTGCGTGCTGGCCGTCAACGACGACGCCGTGGCCATCAAGAGCATCGAGCGGGCGATCGTAGACAAAGGATGGGACGAGGGCTGGATCCAGCCGCAACCGCCCCCCGAGCGGACAGGGTTTCAGGTGGCCGTGGTGGGGAGTGGGCCGGCGGGCCTTGCCGCCTCGCAGCAACTCAATCGCGTCGGGCACCGCGTTACGGTCTACGAACGGGACGACGCCATTGGTGGGCTCATGACGTACGGCATTCCAGACTTCAAATTTGCGAAGCACCGGGTCGAGCGACGGGTCGATCAGCTTCGGCAGGAGGGCATCCAGTTCGTACCGGAGACGGAGATTGGGACGGACCTTGCGGCGGAGCAAGTGCACGCGAGCCACGACGCAGTGTGCCTGGCCCTGGGCGCGCAGCAGCACCGTGAGCTTCCGGTGCCGGGAACCAACCTGGACGGCGTGATGCCGGCTATGGACTTTCTCCCGCAGGAGAACCGTCGTCAGCGCGGTCAGGCCAGTTCTGGCGGTGTCACGGCTGCCCACAAGAACGTCGTCGTTTTGGGCGGAGGAGATACCGGGGCCGACTGTGTGGCCACGGCGCACCGGCAGGGTGCGAAGCAGGTCGTGCAGATCGGCATTAACGAACGGCAGCCCTCCGAGCGAACGGCGGAGAACCCATGGCCGGAGACCGCCCAGGTGTACACGAAGACCTACGCCCAAGAGGAGGGGGGCACGGAGGAGTTTGCGGTCAATACCCAGGCCCTCGTGGACCTCGACGGAGACAACCAGGTCGATGAGCTTCGGGCCGAGCGGGTGGAGTGGACCTATGAAAACGGCCGTCGCACCGACAAGACGGTGCTCGATCCCGACCTCCGCATTCCCGCCGACCTCGTCCTCATCGCCATTGGCTTCACAGGGCCTGACAGCAATCCCTTTGTGTCCATCGGCGTGGAGCGGGCCGACGACGGCACCTTTTCCACGAACGATCGCCTGATGACGGATGTGGAGGGCGTCTTTGCGGCGGGAGACGCGCGGATGGGGGCGTCGCTCGTGGTGTGGGCCATCGGGGAGGGGCGCGACGCGGCCCGCCAGATTGATCGCTATCTCACCGGCACCACAGACCTTCCGGCAAGCCTGCAAACCCCCAATCCTCCCCTCGCTCGGTGATCGGGGAAACGGATACCAGTGATGAAGAGACGGTTTCCTCGTCGTGCGTTCGCGCTACTCGTTCGCTCGGCGCTCCACCCAGAGTGTCACGGGCCCGTCGTTGGTGAGGTGGACATCCATCATCGCGCCAAACTCGCCCGTGGGGACATCCTGCCCGAGGTGTTCTTCCAGTTCGCGGACGAAGTGCTCGTAGAGCCGGTCGGCTCGATCGGGGGGAGCGGCCTCGGTGAACGAGGGGCGGTTGCCTGTGCTCGTGTCGCCGTAGAGCGTGAACTGCGGCACCACCAGGGCGTCTCCCCCGGTGTCGAGAAGCGACTCGTCCATTTTGCCGTCGGCGTCGGGGAAGACGCGTAGATTTGCGCACTTTTCGGCGCACCACGCGCTTTCGGTACGGGTATCCTCTTCGTGAACTCCAAGCAAGATGAGCAGGCCGTCATCGATGGCCCCGACGGTGTCGCCATCAATCTCGACGGAAGCTTCGGAGACGCGCTGAACGAGGGCAACCATACGGAGTGAAGTGGGGCGTTAGAGGAAGAGAGAAAAGAAGACGGTCAGCGGTCCGTGTGGGGTTCCAGAGTCTTGAGGAATGTGCGGAGGGCGTCGAGGGCCTTCCGCCGATGGCTAATCCTGTTTTTGGCCTTCGCCGGCATTTCTGCGAACGTCTGGTTGTGGCCGTCCGGGAGGAAGAGCGGATCGTACCCGAAGCCCCCATCGCCGCGAGGGGCGGTCGTGATGGTGCCCTGACAGCGGCCTTCGAAGGTGCGGGCGGTGCCTTCGGCGTCAATCAGAGCCACGACGGTGCGGAACCGGGCGCGTCGGTTGTCAACTCCTTCCATGACCGTCAAGAGCTTCTGTTTATTGTCCTCAGGAGTCGCGTCGGGACCGGCGAAACGGGCGGTGTGGACGCCGGGGCCGCCGTCGAGGGCCGTGACCTCCAGTCCCGTGTCATCGGCGAGGGCGGCATAGCCGGTGTGCTCGTGGAACGCCCGTGCCTTCTTCCGGGCGTTCCCGTCGAGGGTGTCGGCATCCTCGGTCACAGTTGGGGGATCGTCGAGTTCGCTGGCCGGGATGAGCGTAAGAGCGAGGTCGCCGAGAAGTGCGCGGAGTTCGTCGACCTTGCCGGCATTTCCGGTCGCCAGCACGAGGGGAGAAAGCGTCGTCATGAGAGCGAAGGATCGGACCGGAGACACTGGAACGAGGAAAAGAAACATGGCTCGTCCCTTCGCGTTTCCCCTCCGCACTTTGACTGCTATCTGTTCTATCTCAAAACCAAACTCCCTACGGAGGGATCTACCTTGGCTGTTGGTGTAAAAGTCCGAAACAACGAAGACATTGATCGCGCGCTCAAGCGTTTCCGTCGTCAGGTGAACCGGAGTCGCGTGCTGCAGGAGTACCGGCAGAACATGACCTATATGAAGCCCTCGGAGGAGAAGCGGCTTGAAGAAAAACGGTCGCGTCGACGCCGCCACCGCGAACGGAAGCGCGGCGACAACCGGAAGCGCCTGTAGAGCGCCAACCATTTTGTCGCCGGTGCCGATTTACCGGCGTGCGGCATCGTATTGGGGACGGGCCTGAACGGGTCCGTCCCTTTTTTTATACGCCACCCCACAACACGAAAGCCCCACCCGGAACGGTGGGGCTTTTGCGGTTGAAAAGGGGTCAGCGTTAAAGCTCAAGGGCCTCGCTCACGAGCTGTTCTTGTTCCCGCTCGTGCACCTTGGCCGAGCCGGTGGCGGGACTGGCGCTGGCGGGACGACCCACGTACTGGATGCGCTGCTCGCAGGGGCCGTGAATCTCTTCCAGAAGGGCCTCAAGGCGGGGGTGCACGAACGACCAGGCCCCCATGTTTTGGGGTTCTTCCTGGACCCATACCGTCTCGTCGGCCTCAGCGTAGCGCTCCAGTTCCTCTTCTAGCTCCGACTCGGGGAAGGGGTAGAACTGCTCCAGACGCGTAATGGCGATCTCGTCACGTCTGTCGTCCTCCTCCAGGGCCTTCACGAGGTCATAGTACACCTTTCCACTGCAGAGAATGTGCCGCGTGGTGTCCGCAGGGGCCGTTTCGGCCGGAATGACTTCCTGGACACCGCCCTCCGTGAGGTCCTCCGGCGTAGAGACGCACTTCGGATGCCGCAGCAGGCTCTTGGGCGTCATGATGATGAGCGGCTTCTTGACGTCGCGTTTCACCTGTCGGCGCAGGGCGTGGAAGTAGTTCGCGGGGGTGGAGAAATTGGCGACGATCATGTTCTGCTCCGCACATAGCTGCAGGAAGCGCTCCAATCGGGCGGAGGAGTGTTCGGGGCCCTGGCCTTCGTAGGCATGGGGCAGCAGGGCCACGAGGCCGGAGGTCTGGCCCCATTTCTCCTCGGCGGCGCTCACGAACTGGTCCCAAACGATCTCCGCACCATTCGCGAAGTCGCCGAATTGCGCCTCCCAACAGGTCAGCGCGTCGGTGTCCATCACGGAATAGCCGTACTCGAATCCGGCAACGGCGTACTCCGAGAGAAGGCTGTCGTAGATGAGGAGTCGGGCCTGATCGTCATTCAGGTGGTTGAGCGGGGTGTATTCCTCACCGGTCTCTTGATCGATGAGGACGGCATGACGCTGGCTAAAGGTGGCGCGGCGCGAGTCCTGCCCACTCAGGCGCACTCGCGTGCCCTCCTGGAGCAGGGAGCCAAACGCGAGCGTCTCGGCGAAGGCCCAATCGATCCGTTCCTGATCGTAGAACAGGTCGTCGCGTTTGCCGAAGAGCCGTTCCAGCTTGCGGTGCACGTTGAAGTCGTCGGGGAAATCCGTGAGGACCTCCACAACTCGTTCCAAGTGATCGCGTTCAGCGGTCGTGTCGACCGTCGGAAGCCGCCGGGGTCCCTTGCGCTGCATTCGCTTCTCGAGCGCTTCCTCGGCGTCCTTCTCCTCCAGGTCCTTTGTCCGGTCGAAGGCCTCTTGCAGGCGGCTTCGGTAGTCGTCGAGCATCTGTTCGGCCTCGTCCGGCTCGATGTCGCCGCGCCGCAGCAGCATTTCGGTGTACAGCTTTCGGGGGGAGCGCTTCTCTTCGATTTTCTCGTAGAGGAGCGGCTGGGTGAAGGTCGGCTCGTCCCCCTCGTTGTGCCCGTGGACGCGGTAGCACATCATGTCGATCACCACGTCCTTGTTGAAGCGCTGGCGGTACTCAAACGCCAGTCGGGCAATGCGCACGCACGCCTCCGGGTCGTCGCCGTTGACGTGGAAAATCGGGGCCTCAATGGCACGGGCCAGGTCGGTGGCATAGGTGGAGCTGCGAGCGTCGCCCGGTGGGGTCGTGAAGCCGATCTGGTTGTTGATGACCAGGTGGACCGTACCGCCGGTGGTGTAGCCGCGCAGCTTGCTCAGGTTGAGCGTCTCCGCCACCACGCCCTGCCCGGAGAAGGCCGCGTCGCCGTGGATGAGGAAGGGCATCACGGCGTCGTGGTAGTCGTCCTCGTCGGCCTCGGGATGCTCGTCGCGCAGCAGGTTCTGCTTGGCGCGCGACATGCCCTCCACGACCGGGTTGACGGCCTCCAGGTGGCTGGGGTTGGAGGCGAGCGTGACGGCAATCTCGTTGCCGTTGGGGGAGGTCACCTCACCCTTGGCACCCAGGTGATACTTCACGTCCCCGGAGCCCTGAGTCGTATTCGGGTCGATGTTGCCTTCGAATTTGGAGAAGATCTCCTCGTACGGCTTGCCAATGATGTTGGCCAACACGTTGAGGCGGCCGCGGTGAGCCATGCCCATCACCACGTCCTCCACGCCTTCGTCGGCGGCGTCGGACAGAAGCGTGTCGATGAGGGGAATCATCGTTTCTGCCCCCTCCAGCGAGAACCGCTTGTGCCCAATGTACTTGGTGTGCAGAAAGCGCTCGAACGCCTCCGCGGCGTTGAGCTTCTGGACGATGCGGTGCCGCTCATCCTCCGACGGTGGCTCGGCGTTCCGCATCGGCTCGATCCGGTTCTGGATCCACGTCTTCTCCTCCGGATCGGAGATGTGCATGAAGGCCGTGCCCACCTTGCTGGTATAGGCCTGTCGGAGAATGGACAGGATTTCCCGCAATGGCAGTTTGTCTTCGCCGCCGAGCCCCCCGGTAATGAACTCCCGATCCAGGTCCCAGACCGTGAGGCCGTAGGTGGCCGGGTCGAGCTCGGAGTGGTATTCCCACTCGTAACCGAGCGGATTGATGTCGGCCTGCAGGTGGCCACGGACACGGTAGGCCCGAATGAGCTGCAGCACGGCCGCCTGCTTCTCCGTCATGTCGAGCTCGTCCTGCGGCTGCGACTGGCCGAGCTGCGGGGTCGAGTCGGTGGCCATTCGGAACGGCTGATGGGGCACGCCCAGGTCGGAGAAGATCCGCTGGTAGAAGTCGT
>CAYLMT010000020.1:0-21638 GCA_964384855.1 uncultured Salinivenus sp. | reverse complement strand
CGAGCTCTACAACGTGAACGAGCTCGTGGCCCAGGCGTCTGGCGGCCGCTTCGAGGCCCTCTCGCTGGAGGCGGTCTTCGGCTTCCTCTTCGCCCCGCTGGCGTGGGCGATGGGGGTGGGGGCGGCCGATATCCTCCAGTTTGGCACGCTGCTCGGGGAGAAGGTGGCCGTGAACGAGTTCGTGGCCTACGCGTCGCTGCGCGACCTTCAGGGGACCATCAGCGAGCGATCCATGATTATCGGCACATACGCCCTGTGCGGATTTGCCAACTTCTCGTCCATCGCCATCCAGATCGGGGGGATCGGAGGCATCGCGCCGTCGCGCAAGAGCGAGATTGCGGCCCTCGGCCTCCGGGCCGTACTCGGGGGCGCCCTCGCCTCGTGGCTCACCGCCACCGTGGCCGGCGTCCTCGTAGGGTAATAACTTGCCCCAAGTTGAGCCCTTTTGCGTTGGCACTCCGTTCGCACCAACGCGGGGACGCGGAGAAAGGGCGATGCGGCGAAACAAAGATCTCTACGCATCTCCGTGTCTCCCCCTCCCCGCGTCCATTCAAGAGGGCACAGCCCGGGTTAGCTTAAGCGAACGCGGACCGTCGCAGAGAGCCGGTGCGCGTCGACACGCTACCGCATCTGGAACGGAATGTCGAAGCGGACCCAGCTTTCGATCGGGGTCCAGTTGCCATCCTCCAGGACATAGGCCGGCTGCCACCTCGCCTCTGTGGCGGCCTTAAGGGCGATTCGGTTGAGCGTCGGGTGCGTTCCCGAAAGCACCTCAACCGCGTCGGCCCGAGAGGTGGCATTTTCTCCTTCCCCCTCAACGGTGAGGTGCACCTGCAGCTGTACGACTCCGGAGTGCTCCTCCGACCGCAGGCTGTCGGGCCACACGATGTTGTCGGGAGACTGCTCGCGCTGGGGCTCGCGGAAGTACTCGTTGATCGCTTCGTAGGCTACCTTTTGATTTTTGTTAAGGATCTTTGATTTCAGCTCTCCACTGTCCTGCAGGATGTCTCCGCTGAGGTCCACGCCCTCCAGTTGCGGAGCGGCGTATTCTTCAAAGAGGGAGTCGACGACCATGGGGTTGTTGCGGTAGAGCGGCAGGAGGCTCCGCTTAATCGCGGCTTGGAACTGCTCCTGGGTGACGTTGCCGCTCGCGGACAACTGCGCCCCGGCGTCGCTAACGCCCATTGCGGACAGGCTGTCAAGGTCAATGAACACCGCCGAGGTGTCTACGCCTTCCTCCCACCAGCGCATGTCCGAGGTCTGCCAGCCGTCCGGGGGCGCCGTGGGACTGCTGCCCCCGCCACACCCCATGACGAAAAAGAGAACGCCTACGAAAGCTGTGGCAATATTGCGCGTCGAAAACATGGTGGAATCCTATAGTCGATGAGATGGGTGAAATTGTGCTACGATGTTAGGGGCCCCGTCCGGAGGCGTTCCCGGTCCGCGGCCGACGGGAGCGGTCTCCGTCGGTTGCTCTCATTCGACGAGAACCGGCGTCCCGACGCGTACCTGCTCCCAGATGACGTCCATGGCCGCGTTGCGAATGGCGACGCACCCCTGCGTCCAAGCGGTCGCGTCGCCCGTGCCGTCGCCGTGAATTTCGATCCAACCCCCCAGGTCCGTCCCCATAGGGGGCATCCGATGCTCCTCCTGGGCCTGCTTGATCGCCTCGTACTGCGAGCGGGAGATGAGCCCCGCGCCCAGCCCCCGGCGCGCGTCCTCCACCTTCGGATAGTTGAGCACGAGGGCCTTGTGAAACCGGCTCTTCGGATTCTTGTGGACCACGTAAAATCGCCCCTCGGGGGTGCGCCAGTGGTCGGGACGGTCCGTATCCCCGTTTCGCTTCTTGTCGGAAAAGGAGTTGTAGGCCATGTCCGCCTCGAAGGCATGGGCGAGCTCCGTCCCTTCGTACACATAGACGCGCCGCTCCGCCTTCGAGACGCGGATCCACACGTTGGAGAGGGCCGCGTCGGTAACGTACCCGGTGGTGCCGTCGTCGGTGCGCACCCTGCACCAATCTGCCTCGCACGTCAGGCGTCGGACGGGCGTGCGCATTGACAACTTGGTCACTGGGGCGTTCAGGCTCGGGCGATTGTGGAGGGTCGCCGCTCCCTCGGCCACGTAAAACAGGGGCGTCGTTCGAAACACCCCACCCCGTTCTTCAAGAGCGTCCGGGGCCTCATCCGGCGAGGCCGATGGGGCGACCGTCCGTACTGTGTCGGACGGGGCGCTGGGCTGGGCGGCGACCGAACAGAGGCCGCTCGCCAGTCCCCCAAGAAGAAGCAACCACCCGATCGTACGCATGACACGTCGGCGAATGAGGTCGAGACGCGGCCGCCCTATGCGGTCCGCGGTGAGTACATTCGAATTACGATTCGTTCTGGGCCCAGCAATATCGGTAGGCCTCTAGAGTCCCTTCAAGAACCGTTCCCTCGGTCACGTGGTCCACCTCCGCCCGCACTGCCGCGTCGGCGTTGGCCGGGGCGAACGAGGTCCCGACCGCGTTGAGGGCCTCCAGATCGGTCTCGGCGTCGCCGATGTACGCCATCTCGTCCAGCCCCAAGTCGAGGCGCTCGGCCAGCCACTCGACCCCGTCCCGCTTCGTAATGCCGGGCGGGACGACGTCCACCGAGATGTCGGTCGCAAAGACGTGCAGGCCGGGCGCCTCCTCGGCCACGAACTTCTCGGTCCGGGGCAACAGGGCCCGTATCTCCTCCACCTCCGGCGAAACGACGCCCGTCTGGGTGCGCTTGGCGTGGTCGAGCGAGATGTGAGTGCCCGGCACGCACTCCGTCACGAACCAGCGCTCCACCGTGCGGAGCTTGGCCTCCACCTCGTCGGTCAGATGTGGACTCCAGGCGGTCTGGGCCGCCACCGGGTCGAACTGCCCACCGCCGGCTTCAAAGAGCACCGGCGTCGTGAGGGCCAGCGCCTGCGTCATCGCCTCCACGTACGGGTAGGACCGTCCTGAGCAGATGGAGAGGGTCGGGGCCGTGTCCGCCTCGTCCGGAAGCCGCCGAAGCGTGGAAAGGCCCTCCAGGTCGTACGCCTCGTAGGGCGCGGCCAGGCATCCATCGATGTCGGAGATAAAAAGCTTGATCACGGAATCGAACCGCTGGTATGGTTGCAAAGGTTGGTGGAGGCGAAGTCCCCCAACGTCACAGATCATGCGTGACTCGTGAACCGTGACTCGGCTCACGAATCACGTCTTCACGCATCCCGGAAGCCGGAGCAGAGCCCCGAATTCATCGGATCGGTCCCACGTACGCTCTACGACGACTCCTCGTCTTCCGCAAACGACTCCTCCAGTGCCTCCACGATCTCGTCGGAGATGCCCATGCTGGCGAAGCCGCCGTCGTGGTAGAGCGTCTGCATGGTAACCATCCGCGTGAGGTCGCTGAGGAGCGTCACCGCGTAGTCGGCGCAGCTGTCGGCGTCGGCGTTTCCAAGGGGGGCGACGCGTTCGGCAAACTCGTACATCGCGTCGAAGCCCTCGATCCCGGAGCCGGCGGTCGTCTTCGTGGGGCTCTGGGAAATGGCGTTGATGCGGATGTTGCGCTCGCCCAGCCGGTAGCCGAAGGAGCGCACGATGCTTTCCAGCAGCGCCTTGGCGTCGCCCATCTCCGAGTACTTCGAGAAGATGCGCTGGGCCCCGATGTAGGTCATCGCCAGGATCGACCCACCGTCGTCAATCGCCTCGGTGTCGAGGGCGTGGTTGACGATGCGGTGCAGGCTCACGGCCGACACGTCGAGCGTCTGCTCGTACCAGTTGTAGTTGAGGTCCTCGTACGGCACGTCCTTCCGCACGTTAACGCCCATCCCAATGGAGTGGACGATGAAGTCGATCGAGCCGTACTCGTCTTTCACCTCTTCGAAGAGCTCTGAGAGCTCCTCGTCGTCGGTCGCGTCGGCCCAGATGACGGGGTTGTCCGTCTCCTCCGCGAGCTCGTCGAGCGAGCCGAGGCGGCGGGCCACCGGGGCATTGGAGAGGACGAAGTCTGCCCCCTCCCGGTGACAGGCCTGAGCGATCGACCAGGCGATGCTGTCTTCGTTGAGCGCCCCGAAGATGACCCCCTTCTTTCCGTCGAGCAGGTCGTAACCGTCCATGACAGTCGAAGTCGTAATTGGAAGAGAATGAGTAAGGGAAAGGACGCCGATTTCCGCGGTGCCACCTACAGCCGCACGTCGTCCATCGGGGCCAGGTGCCCCAGTAGATCGGCGTGCAATGGTCCATTGGTGGCGCAGACTTGTGGGTCGAACAGGGGCGTGAGCCCAGCCTCGTCGTGATAGTTCGTGACCCGTCCGCCGCCCTCACGCACGAGCAAGACGCCCGCCGCCACGTCCCAGGGATTGAGTCCAGTTTCAAAAAAGCCGTCGAAGCGGCCGCAGGCCGTCCACGCCAGGTCGATGGCCGCGGATCCGTGCCGCCGCACCCCCTGGGCGTCGCGGAGAATATCGGCCAGCACGTCCAGGTACCGCTCCGTATGCTCGAAGCGGCGGTACGGAAATCCCGTCGCGAGAAACGCGTCCCCGAACGCATCGGTCGTACTCACGCCGGCGGGCGTCCCGTTCACCTGAAGCCCGTGCCCCGCCACGGCGGTAAAGAGCTCGTCGCGCGGCACGTCGAGCACCACGCCAACCACCACGGTGTCCTCCTCCTGCAACGCGATGCTGACGGCGTAGGGGGGCACCTGATGCATGAAGTTCGTCGTGCCGTCGATCGGATCGACGATCCAGCGCCGCCCCGACACGACCGGCGCATCCTCGTCGGACGCCTCACCCTCCTCGGCTAGAATGGCGTCCCGGGGAAACGTCTCGCGGAGGTATTCTATGATGGCTGCCTGGGCCCGCTCGTCGGTGTCGGTCACAAAGTCGTTGTGGCCCTTGTCGCGCACAGCCTCGGGGGCGCCGGCCCGGTTCCGAATGACGGCGGCGGCCCGGCGCGCCGCCCGCACGGCCTTGTCAAGGAGAAGGTCGTACGGCGAGTCGTGCGTGGGAGAGTCCATCTGTGCACGGTCGGTTGCAAACGTCGGGGCCGAATTGCCCCGAAGACTTTACGAAGCCCGTTGCGGAATCCGAAACTTTTGTCGGGTTCTGGGCTAGCGGTATCGGAGTGCGTCCCAACATATAAACCGACGATGAGTGATGCAGCCCGCCCCTTCCGAACGCGCCCGTTTTTTACATATCGTTCTGGGCGGGTGGCTCCTCGTCGTTGGGAGCCTGGGCTGCTCCCAGCCGCCCGGGCAGGGACCCGGATACGCCGCTTTCGGTGTCCTGGACACGATTGAGACCGCCGAGCCCCCCCCTCGCGACTCGGTGCTCGCCCTCCTCTCACGCATGAACCGCACGGCGTTTGATTCAGCTTTTGCTCGCCTCGATGCCTACACCGTCACTCGAACCGTGCGCACCGAGCAGTTGGACACGACCGGTGCCACCACCGCTTACCGTTCCCGTACGCTCCACTATCCGCCCGGCACGGATCCTGGTACGGTTCAGCGGGTCGATTCGGCGGGGCAATTCCAGGCGGGCGGGCTGCTGTCAAGCATCACCCCGACGCAGTCCCGGCGTGCCCGACCCGGCAACCTGGCAGCGCAGGCCCTCCCCGACCAGCCCGCGTACCTCGCCCCGCGCACGCAGGAGGCCTATCGGTACGCGCTCCGGCGCGACTCGCTCCTGGACGACACGGCGACCTATGTGGTGGAGGCGAAGGCGCGCTCCGACGAACGGGGCGCGGACCAGAGCATCCGGTACGCCCGCCTCACGATCGACAGCGCGTCTAATGAACTGGTGGGCCTCACCACCACCCGCGCCAGCCAGATCCTTCTTTTCCACGAGCAGAGCCAGATGACGCTCCGGCTCCGCCGGGCCCCCGACGAGGTCTGGGTGCCCCACCTGACCCGCGTCCGGGCCGTTGTGGACGTGCCGCTCCGTGCCCCGCGCCAGTTCCGCACGGTCTCGGCGTACTACGGGTATGACTCTCACTCTCAGGTCAACCCCTGACAGCGACGTCCGCACACGGTCCCCACCTCCTCGCACCGACGCCCCATTCCATGTCCCTTCCCCTCGTTGAGGACACGCAGGATCGGCTCTCCACGGACCGCTTCGGCCAGTCGATGCGCGGCTTCGAAGAAGTCGGCTCGACCAACGAGCGGGCGGCGCAATGGGCGGCGGAGGACGCGCCGGAGGGAGCCACCGTGCTCACCGAGTACCAGACGACCGGCCGGGGTCGCCACGGACGCGCCTGGACGGCCGACAAGGGGCGGAACCTTCTCTTCTCGGTTGTTCTACGCCCCGAGCTGTCTCCGGACCGGTTCGGCCTGCTCACCGTGGCCGCGGGCGTGGCCGTCGCCGAAGCAATCGAGGCGTTCGTCTCGCCCCACTCGGCCGCCCTCAAGTGGCCCAACGACGTCCTCCTGGAGGGCCGCAAGACCTGTGGCATTCTGTTAGAATCCTCCCTCGCTCCGCCCAACACCGATGCCGTGGTCGTGCTCGGGGTCGGCCTAAACGTAAATCAGACCGACTTTCCCGAGGCCCTCGCCGACACGGCCACGTCGCTTCGCCTCACCACGGGTCGGTCCGTGCCTCGGGCCCCGCTCCTGGCACGGCTCCTCCACGCCCTCGAACGCCGGTACGACGCCGTACAGAACGATGGGGCCGAGGCCGTCCGCTCCGCGTTCCGGACGCGCCTCGCCTCCCTCGGCTCGTTGACGACCCTGCGCGTTCCCGGCACCGATGAGAGCCTTTCCGGCACGGTGCAGGGCATCACCGATACCGGAGCGCTGCGGCTGCACACGGCGGACGGCACGGAAACGACGGTGCACGCGGGCGACGTTACGACGCAACGCTGACGGCCGGGCGCCTCTTCCCGAATCCAGTGTCTTCCCAAAATGGTGCTTACCCTCGACGTCGGAAACAGCGCCGTGA
The DNA here is from genome assembly GCA_964384855.1 of uncultured Salinivenus sp. GTDB lineage: Bacteria > Bacteroidota > Rhodothermia > Rhodothermales > Salinibacteraceae > Salinibacter. The sequence goes on along the minus strand of CAYLMT010000020.1, from coordinate 14,714 downwards.
AGGCCGGGCTCTTTTCGGACGAACAACTCGTCCGCGTATTCTCCATCGAGCCCCCGGACGACACTGCACCGGACTCGTCCTACTGGCGCGAGTCCTTCGCCTCGGCCCTCAGGGACGTGACCGTCGATCACGTCGGGCTCGTGTCGGTCGTCCCCGCCCGCACCGACGCTGTGACGCACGCGCTTCGGCGACTCACGGACGTCCCCGTGACGATCATCGGGCCGGGATTGAGGCTCCCCTTCACCCTCGACTACGACACGCCCGACACGCTGGGGACCGATCGGCTGGCCGCGGCGGCCGCCGGGTGGAAGCGCTACGGGCGAGACAGGTCCCGAAGCGTCCTGGTCGTGGACGCCGGAACGGCGGTCAACTATGAGGTGGTGCACCGAAACGGTACCTATCAGGGAGGTGCAATCGGACCGGGACCGGCCCTCATGCGAACTGCCCTTCAAGCTGGGACCGCGCAACTACCCGACATCGATTTGTACCTTCCGGAGAGTCCTGTAGGCACCTCCACCCGGTCCGCCCTACAAAGTGGAATCCTGTGGGGCCTCATCGACAGCGTTCAGGGCATGACGCGCCGCCTCGCCGACACCCTCCCCGACACGCCGCAACTGGTCCTCACGGGTGGATGGGGCGAGCTTCTCGCCGACCACCTCGACGCTGATGCCGAGCACGCCCCCCATCTCGTACTGCGTGGTGTGCGACTACTGACAGAGCTGAACCAGCAGTAACCCCGGCACCCGAGGTCCCCCTCCAGCGCGACGGCGCTACGCCTGCAGCGTTCCCTGTTCCACCAGTCGAAGCAGTTCCTGAATCCGCGACATGACCATCTGAATGGCGACCTCGTTGTGTCCGCCCCGTGGAATGATGATGTCGGCCTCCCGCTTCGAGGGCTCCACGAATTCGAGGTGCATGGGGCGCACCGTCCGTTCGTACTGGCGCAGGATCCCCTCAATGGACCGATCCCGCTCCTCGATGTCGCGGCGGATGCGACGCATGAGCCGAATGTCGTCGGCCGCATCGACGTAGATCTTGATGTCCATCCGCTCCTCCAACGCGGACTCGGCCAGCACGAGGATGCCCTCAATAATGATGACGGGCCGAGGCTCTACGGTCTCGGTTTCCTCGCGGCGGGTGTGCGTGGTGAAGTCGTACACCGGCTTCTCGATCGCCTCACCTTCCATGAGACGATCGAGGTGCTCGCGCATGAGCGACGTCTCCAGCGCGTCGGGATGGTCGAAGTTGAAGCGCGCCCGCTTCTCGGGGGAGAGGTGAGAAAGATCCCGGTAGTAGGCGTCGTGGTCGAGGATTGCGATCGGGTCGGACCCAAACTCCTCGATGATGTGGTGTAGGACCGTCGTCTTCCCCGACCCGGATCCGCCGGCAATGCCAATGACGACCGGTGGATTCATGGACATCGGGGCACGAGGGATTGGCATGCGCGAACAAACGGCGAGTCGGAATGGGGCCCCAGAACCCGAGGGCAGTTCGGCTTACTCCTGCACCATGACGACTGTCCAGGTTTTCGTGTCCTCGTCGTAGGTGGAGGCGTCCTCGTCAAATGTCAGTTCGTCGGACTCTTCTTCCGACCACTCCCGAAGGTCCTCCATCTCCTCGGCCGTCTCCTGCACGATGAAGTTCACGAACTGGCCCCGCTGCACGTCCAGGTCCTCCCCAGTGATGGGCACCCGTTCCCCGTCCTCGACGCGCTCGAACTCCACCTCGACGCGGGCCTTGTACGTGTGCTCGTCGGTCCAGGCATCCCGGTGCACCTCGGGAAGCAAGTCCCACACCCAGCGGTCCTCGAGGCTCTTATTGAGGATGGGGCTGATGATGGGACGCCAGTAGTCGGCCACCGATCCCACGTCTGGCAGGGAGGCGTCCATGCCGAGCTGGTAGTTCGGAATCAGGTCGTCGGGGCGCAAGAGGCCAAACAAGCCGGACAAAATGACCCCGTTTTCGAGGAGGCGGCGCTGAGCCCCCGTCGGGAGGTTCGCAAAGTCCATGGCGGCGTACATGACGCCCGGACTGTACCGGTCGAGCGCCGACATGAGCGGGGCGTCGTAGATTTCCTCGTTGACGCGGATGGCCTCTTCCAACTCGTAGCCCTCCACCCCAAACACCTCCGCGAGGGTCTCCTCGTCCTCCTCGTCGATCACATCCTGCAGGGTGTCAATCATTTCACGCCGGTCGGGATTGAGGTCGTCGAAGTAGTTGAATGTCCCCGACGTGCGATAGTCGAACATGTCCGGGGCAAATGGATTTCCCCCGGGCTGCTTTTGGTCGGCGGGGGAGAGCAGGACGGTCAGATCTGGCATGTAGGGGTGGGTCAGTCAATCGATGGCGACGGAGAAGGGAACGGGCGGACGGCCGCGCTCCGGCAAGAGACGGCGTTCAGTCTGCGTCGTCGGCCTGGGACGCCTGGCGGAGTTCCTCCATCAACGCGTCAATGTCGTCGCGGATGTGATCGGCTCGGGCTTCTGCGTCCTCCACCACAGCGTCGCTGTTGCGACGCTGTTCGCTCTCGACCCCGGACTCCAGGAGTCGACGGAAAAATCCTCCCGTCTGGGCCGACAACTGTTCGAGCTGGTACGCAATGCGGCGACGCGCATCGGGCCCCCGTTTCGGGGCGAACAGCATGCCCAAAGCGAACCCAATGGCCCCACCGGCCAGCGCACTACACACCCCAATTCGAGTTGCGCGTTTCCGTGACGTCTTCTTCATGAACAATTGGCGGGCTGGGCAAGAAAATGTGGAGTGGATGATCTGTTTTCGTACTGGACAACGAGAATCCAGTTTCTCTGGCGCGGGTCCCTGCTTCCCAAGATGGGAGCGAATCCTTGCCCCGCCCGCGAGGATCTCTTCCGCAAATCTTCGTTGCCCTCGTCGCCTCCGCCAGGCACCACGGCGGAAAACGGATGAACCCTTTGGAACTCGGGGCTTTGAATATTACCGACCTCGTACGTTTCTTGCAACACGTATTTGGGAATCTACACGGCCTTTGCCTACGCGCGTCGGCCCCCCTTGCTGTTCCCCACCGACCGGGTTGGGGCCTCCCCGCCCGTCTCTGTGACGGTGCCCTGCAGGTCGTACGCGTCGCCCTTCGTTGGGGCTTGAGGGTCGTTCCCGGCGGTCTGCTCGTTGGGAACGGTGCTCAGCACGACCTCGAACTGCCCCGCCCTCATTGACGACGAGTTTACGACGTATGCACGAAACTCCCTTCCCCATCTACGAAACGGAGTCCTTCCGGTACAATGCGGAGGGCCCCACCGATTCTCCGATTCCTCCGGTCGTCCTCCTGCACGGAATGCTGGGGGACCTGAGCAACTGGGTCGACACCGTTGAGGCCCTCTCGAACAACGGCTACCGGGTGCTCGCCCCCATCCTGCCGGTGTACGACTTCCCCTTGTCGGAGACCGGCGTGCCCCGCCTCACGAAGCACGTCCACGACTTCGTAGACACCCTCGACCTCGACAGCGTCGTCCTGGTGGGCAATTCCCTCGGGGGACACGTCGCGCTCCTCTACGCGCTGAACTACGCGGAGAAGGTCCACGCCATGGTGCTCTCCGGGTCCTCCGGCATTTACGAGACCACGATGGGGTCGTCCTTCTTTCGGCGTCAGGACCGCGAGTTCATCCGGGAACGCACCGAGATGACGTTCTACGACCCGGCCCACGCGACCGAGGAGCTCGTCGACGAGATGATCGAGATCGTGAACGACCGACCGCGGGCCTTTCGGCTGCTCAAGATTGCCCGGTCGGCCGACGAGGAAACCGTCACGGAACGGCTCTCGCAGCTCGACATGCCGTCGTTGCTGGTATGGGGCCACGACGACGTCATTACCCCGCCCGAGGTGGCGGAGGAATTTCGGGACCGGATGCCGAACGCCCGTCTCGAATTCATCGACAAGTGCGGGCACGCCCCAATGATCGAGCACCCGGATACGTTCAACGCGCTCACGCTTGAGTTCTTGGAGGAGCTTGCCGAGGAGGCCCAACTCACGTCCCCGTCCGGCCGGTAGCCGCCCGGTCCCTGTCTAGTGGGCCGGACATCTGTGTGACGAACCGCACGCCTACCCCCCGTGTAGCCCATGCCCCTCCGCGAAACGACCGGAGGGGCCCTGGTTGGCACACACATTGCATGTCGGCTATGACGCAGCGTGGGTCGCGTGTGCGATCACGTTGCTCGGGACATACAGTCCCCAGGAGGCCTCCATCTCTGCCGGGCAGATGCGTCTTTGGGTGAGCGCATCTGTCCGGCTTTTTTGTGTGGGGGTTCTAGAGCGGAGACCGTAGGCATCGGGGCTTTTCCTCCCACAGAGTCTCGGGATCCAATCCACATCATTTTCTCTGTTTGGATCAAAAGTTATACTAGGGCCTGTCTGTGTGTCTATGGAACGAACCGCTTTCCGTGCTCTTCTTTTGTCGCTCGCCCGCCTTGCGACGGCGCCTCGGGACACTTCTCGCGGCTCGTCGTATAGGGGGCCATAGGAATGCAAAAGGGGGCTCGGGCGCTCATCGATTTTCGAACAACACGGCTAGGTGGTCATCATGGCACGCGGAGTCAACAAAGTTATTCTCATCGGCAACCTCGGCGACGACCCCGAACTTCGGTACACTGGCAGCGGGACGGCTGTCTGCAACATGTCGCTCGCGACCAACGAGACGTACACCGACAGCGACGGCAACGAAGTGCAAAACACTGAGTGGCACGACGTGGTGGCGTGGGGCCGGCTCGGCGAGATTTGCAACGAGTACCTACAGAAAGGCTCTCAGGTGTACTTCGAGGGCAAGCTCCAGACCCGCTCCTGGGAGGACCGTGACAACAACACGCGATACTCGACGGAGGTGAAGGCGCAGGAGATGATGTTCCTCGACAGCAACCGACAGGGCGGAGCGGACATGGACGGCTTCGACCAGACGCGCGAGGATGAAGCTCTGGATCAGACCCGCCAGGAGCAGCCCGCCGGCCCCTCGGGCCCGCAGCCCGGGCAGGAGAAGCCTTCGGGGGACGCGGACGAAGAAACGTTCGAGCCCGACGACGATCTCCCTTTCTAGCCCTGGGCCCCTTCCGGCACAGTTCCATTCGATCCCGCTTCCCGAGAGGAGGAAGACCGAGACGATGTCGGTCTTCCTCCTTTTCGTGCTTTCCTCCAGGTCGGCCGTTTTTCTTAACGCCCCCCTGGGACGATTAGAGACCCCTCTGTCAGGTTCGACCCAATGATTTGTTGCAGCTTCGTTTGCAGATCCCTTCTCTCCAATCGATCTTTTGTATTGTATGCTCGTTGCGGTAGGGTGATGACGCAACATCTACATTCCATTTAATGGCCCTTGATTCGGGCTCACTGTCTCGCCGAGACTCCCCCAGAACAATGAGCATCGCCTCTTACCTGTCCGAAGACCTTGGGACCTCCGTCGAATTTGAGACATTTCGAGACGCCTTCCGCAAGAAGCTCCGCAAGGTCTTCACGATGCGGGGTGACTTCGACACGGTCAGCACGAAGCGGGGCCTCCCCCCGTTCATGATGCGGGAGATCCAGTCGATCACCCCGCTCTCGGTCTTCATTCCCGAAGAGTACGGCGGGCGGGGCGGCCACGTGCATGAGTGCCAGGCCATTCTCGCCACCGCCTCGTACGAGTCGCTCGCCCTCTCCCTCACCCTGGGCATCAACGGGGCCCTCTTCCTCCAGCCTCTCACGAAGTATGGTGCCGAGTCCATCAAGCGCCCGATCTTCGACCGCTTCATCGAGGAGAAAAACCTGGGGGGGCTCATGATTACGGAGCCCGACTACGGGACCGACGCCCTCAACATGCAGACCTCCTACACGAAGACGGAGGACGGCAGTTACCACCTTACGGGCACAAAGCACTGGGCCGGCCTCACGGGCTGGGCCGACTTCTGGCTCGTGGCGGCCCGGCGGGAGGGTGCCAACGGCGACCTGGGACGCGACATCGACTTCTTCGTCGCCGACATGAACCAGCCCGAACAAATGATCGAGGTGGAGGAATTCTTCGAGAACCTCGGCCTTTACATGATTCCGTACGGGCGTAATCACATCGATATTCAGGTGCCCGCGGAGCACCGCCTCCAGCCCGAAAGTACGGGCATCAAAATGATGCTCGACATCCTGCACCGGAGCCGGATCGAGTTTCCGGGAATGGGCATGGGCTTTCTCCAGCGTATCCTCGACGAGGCCCTGGAGCACTGCAAGGAACGCTTTGTGGGTGGCAAGCCGCTGATCGAGTACGACCAGGTGCAGCGCCGCGTGGCGGACATCCAAGCTGCCTACACGGCATGCTCGGCCATGTGTCTCCATACTAGCGAGCACGCCCACACCGACAACAATCTCGCTGGCGAGGCCCTCAGGGCCAACGCCATCAAGACGGTCGTGACGGACCTGATGCAGGACGCCGCCCAGTCTCTCCTGCAGCTGACCGGTGGCAAGGGGTACCGGCTCGACCACGTGGCCGGTCGCTCGGTGGTGGACAGCCGCCCGTTCCAGATCTTTGAGGGCTCGAACGATGTCCTCTACCAGCAGATTTCGGAGGCGGTGCTCAAGTCCATGCGTCAAACGAAGGAGCGCAACCTCCGCTCGTTTTTGGAAGACCACGACCTAACGGCTCGCGCGACCGACTACTTTTCCGGTGCACTCGACTTTGAGGTCGACCAGTCGCTCCCGCAGCGCAAGCTCGTGGACCTCGGACGTGTTCTTGGACGCGTTGTGACGATGGAGCTCGTCATCGAACTCGGCGATCGAGGCTTTCGGAGCGACCTGATCTCCAACTGCCTGCAGGCGTTCCAGGAGAAGGTTGAGCGCCTCCTCGCCTCGTACCGCCGCTCACAAACGCCCCCCGTGATTGATGACTACGTGGAAGGAAGCGCCTGGATCGACTACGTGAAGGCGTAGTGCTCGGCGTATTGCGCATCTTGCACGACTCTCTGCCTTACGAAATACGCAATACTCAACAATCCCCAGATAACACGGCAGCGGAGGTCCTACTCGTCGCCTCTTCTTTCACCCACCCTGTGTCTTCATGTCTGCCCGCTTCGGTGTCGTCGTCTTTCCGGGGTCGAACTGTGACCACGATGCGTACCACGCTGCCAAACACGTCTTCGACCAGGAGGCACGCTTCATCTGGCATGAGGAAGAACGTCTCGGGGACGTGGACGTGGTGATCGTGCCGGGCGGCTTCTCGTACGGGGACTACCTGCGGTCCGGGGCCATCGCCCGCTTTTCCCCCATCATGCAGGACGTAATGCAGTTCGCCAGGAACGGCGGGCTCGTATTCGGCATCTGCAATGGCTTTCAAGTCCTCTGCGAGGCGGACCTCCTTCCCGGCACCCTCATGCGCAACGAGTCGCTCCGCTTCGTCTGCAAGGACACCCCGCTCCGCGTCGAGAACGCCAACACGCCCTTCACGAATGCCTTGACGGAGGGCCAAGTCGTGACGATTCCCGTCTCCCACGGCGAGGGCCGCTACTACGCCGACGAGGACGTGCTCGCCCGCATCGAGGCCAACGACCAGGTGCTCTTCCGCTACTGCACGGCGGAGGGCGAGGTGACCGACGATGCCAATCCGAACGGCTCAGTCCACGGCATCGCCGGCGTCGTCAACGAAGCGGGCAATGTGTGCGGTCTCATGCCACACCCGGAGCGCTGCGTGGAGTCGCTGCTCGGCGGCAACGATGGACGGCTCGTCTTCGAGTCGCTCCTCAACCACGTCTCCGCCGTCGTGGCGTGAGGCCGTGCCACGAGTGTACGAGCTTACGGTCTCAGAAAAGCGGGCCGCTTCTCGGCTCTGCTTCTCCCTTGAGCCCTCCTGTCCCCCTTTCCCCCACGCGCCCTCTCCCCACCCGCAAATTGAATGGAGCGTCTCCTTCAAGCCCCCATCACGCTCGCGCTGTTGCTTTCCAACCTCGGCGTGAGCCTCTACGCCTTCACCGATCCGTCGCTCCTCCGCGAGCTGTCGTTTCAGCCCCACCGCATCCGAGAGCACGGCGAGTACCACCGGGTTCTCACAGCCGGGTTTGTGCACGCCAGCGGCACACACCTGGCGTTTAACATGATCACGTTCTACTTCTTTGGGCCGCTGCTGGAGGGCATTTTGGGCACCGGAGCATTTCTCGCGCTCTACTTCGGTGCCGAGCTTGCGGCCCACGCCCTCACGTTCGCCGTACACCGAAACGACCCAAATTATTCGGCCGTCGGGGCGTCGGGGGCCATCAGCGGCGTGGTGTTCGCGTTCTGCGTGTTCTTTCCGCTTCGCAACCTCTACCTGTTTTTCGCCCTGCCCATTCCGGCGATCGTCTTCGCATTTGGGTACGTGTTCGGGTCCATTTATGCGATGGGACGCGGCGGCCAGCGGGGCGTCGGGGACTGGATTGCACACGAAGCGCACGTAGGGGGGGCCCTCGCGGGCGTCGTGCTCACCATCCTGCTCGAACCGCGCTCCGTACAGGTCTTCCTGGAGTCGTTCCGGCAACTTCTTGGATAGGCCTCAAGAACCTGCATTAAATGATGCTTCGGGCTCAGAGCAGCCGGTCGCGCAGCTCGGCCCAGTCCGAAAAGACGAAGCCCCGGTCGTTCGTCGAACGGCCGTCGGTACCGTTGCGAGCGTACCACGCCACGCGCCACCCCACCGGCTCGGCCCCCTCCACGTCGGACCCGTACGAATCCCCCACGTAAAGCACGTTTTCGTAGGAAACCCCTGCGACCTCCGTGGCGTGGTCGAACACCTCGGGGTCGGGCTTGAGGACCCCCACGTCCTCACAGATCACGAGCGCCTCGGAGCGCTCACGGAGCAGGGGAAATTCGTCGAGCTTCTTTTCTTGCACCTCCGCAAACCCGTTCGTGATCACGCCCACGGGGTGACGGTCGGCAATGGCCTCAAAGGTCTCTCGCGCGTCCGGGATGAAGGTCCAGTGCTCGGCGTAGCGCTGCATGTAGTAGCGTGCGACGAGGGTCGAGTCGGCGTGGGGCGCGTCCACGGCCTCAAGCAACCGCTCGAACCGCTGCTGCTGTACCGTCTGCTTGCCAATCTCCCCATCGGCATACCGGCGCCAGAGGGGGACGTTGATGGTGTGATAGATCTCCTGCAGTTCGTCGACCGAGAGGGTGCCGAAGAGGGTCAGATAGCGGTCCCGTACGTCGGCCAGGGCCTCTCGCTCGGCCTTCTGATGGTCGAGCAGGGTGTCGTCGAGGTCAAAGTAGACAAACTCAATTTCCATGGGCGAATTCCGAGTTGCGGAGGTCAAATGTGGGAACGGAGGTCGAACTCGACCCTCATCATTCAACCGTTAAAAGTGATGTCTCGAACATTGCGTATTCCTTGTCGACGACGGCCCCCAGTGACTCGACGTGATTCTTGAGGCGCTCGTTCGTGTCGAGCACCCAGCTCATTTCGCAGGCGTCGTAGCCGTTGGCCGGCCCGTTCTCGATCGTGGCGAGGACGAGCATGCTGTCGAGCCCCTTGCCCTGAAAGGCCTGACGAATGCCCATGAGGGGCATGCGGCACTCGTAGACGCCGTACTGCATGTGGAGGAGCAATTTCGTGAGGCCCGACGGTACGCCGTACGGAAAGAGACGGCCATCGGGCACGTGCTGCAGCGCCTGATTGACATCCGGAAGCGCGACCGAGAAGCCCACCGGGGTGCCCTCATGCTCGACGAAAAAAACGATCTCCGGGTCGACGATCTGCTTTAGTTCATCGGCGAGCTGCTGAAGCTCCTCCTCCGTCATGGGCACGAAGCCCCAGTTGTCGGACCACGCGTCGTTGTAGATCTGGCGGACGGTGCGAACCTCCTCCTCGAAACGGTCCATGTCGAGAGTGCGCAGCGAAAGCCCGGGCGTGCGTCGTTTGACGAGCTCCACACCCCGCTGCAGCCGCTCGTACTCCACGTACTTCTTGTGGAGATAGTACGCCCACATCGTCATGGCCCGCTCGCAGCCGTAGCGCTTCAGAAAGTTTTCGTGGTACGGGGGATTATAGGGCATCAGTAGGGAGGGAGCCCGATCGAACCCGTCCACCAGCAGGCCAGCGGTGTCGTTGAGCGAGGGATTGGCCGGGCCGCGCATGCGCTGAAGCCCCTGTTCGTGGAGCCAATCGGCGGCGGCGTCAAGGAGCGCCTCGGCCACGGCGTAATCGTCCACGCATTCGAAGAAGCCGAAGAAACCCGTCGCGTCCTCGTGCTTCTCCAGGTGCATGCCGTTGACAATGCCGGCAATGCGCCCGACGGCCGAACCCGAGGCGTCCTCGGCCAGGAAGAGCTGCATGTCGCCGTGCTCGAAGAAAGCGTTCGAGGACGGGTCGAGCGTGTCCTTCACGTCGCGGCGCAGCGGCGGCACCCACTGCGGATGGCGCCCGGGATAGAAGTCGTACGGCACGTCGATAAACCGTTGCCGATCATGCCGCCCCTCAACGGGGCGGACGGTCACGGCGGCAGTCGAAGCCGGCATGCGAGGCGAATGAAGAGACTGTGTGGAACCACGAGAAAACGCCGCCGCTTCCCAGCGATGAACCGGAAAACGACGGCGTCAATACGGACCAAATGGGGCCGCTGTTCGCGAACACCTACTCGGCCGCGGACGTGCCGTGGCCGTTCGTCCCGATCACGCCCAGCTTCTTACCGACCTTGTGGAAGGCGTCGAGGATCTGGTCGAGCTCTTCGTCGGTGTGCGTGGCCATGTAAGAGGTGCGCATGAGGGCCTGCCCCTTCGGCACGGCGGGCGGCACCACGGCGTTGACGAAGACGCCCTCGTCAATCAGCTCCCGCCAGAAGCGGAAGCACAATTCCATGTCGCCGATGACGACGGGAATGATGGGCGTCTCGCTCTCCCACACATCAAAGCCCAGGTTACGGAACCCGTTTCGCATGTAATCCGAGATCTCGTGCAGGCGATCGAGCCGCCCCGGCTCATTCTGAAGGATCTCGAGAGACTTCAGGACTGTGGCCACGGTGGACGGCGGCATCGACGCACTGAAGATGTGCGTGGACGCTTCGTGCCGGATGTACTCGATCACGTCGTGGTCGCCGACGCAAAACCCCCCGATGGAGGCAAAGCTCTTCGAGAAGGTCCCCGTGATGAGGTGCACATCGTCTTTCAGCCCAAACGTGGAGGCCGAACCGCGTCCGCCTTCCCCTATAACTCCAATCGCATGGGCGTCGTCGAGCATAAGGGCCGCGTCGAACTCGTCCGCCAGGTCGAGTAGCTCGGGGACCCGTGCAATCTTACCGCTCATCGAGAACACTCCGTCGGTGGCAATGAGCTTGCCCGCATCGGGATGCTCGTCGTGGGCCCGCTCCAGCATCGTCCGCAGGTGATCCAGGTCGTTGTGCCGATACCGCCGCGTCTCGGCGAGGCTGGTCTGCGTCCCGGCCACGATGCAGGCGTGGTTGTCCTTGTCGGAGAAGATGAGGTCCCCACGTCCGGTCACGGCCTCAAGGACGCCCTGGTTGGTCATGAACCCGGTCGAAAACAGCACGGCCTCCTCCTTCCCCATGAATTCGGCGAGCTTTTCCTCCAGCTCCAGGTGCAGATCGAGTGTGCCATTGAGGAAGCGGCTACCGGTACAGCCGGTGCCGTACGTGGCCGTCGCCTCCTGGGCAGCCTCCTTCACGCGAGGGTCCGCGGTGAGGCCGAGGTAGTTGTTCGAGCCCGCCATGATGAGCTCGTCACCGCTCATGACGGCCCGAGACCCTTCACTTTCCTCAATGGGACGGAAATACGGATACAGGTCCGCCCGCTTCAGCTTGGCATAATCACCCGAGGGGTCGAAGAAGCGATGACACTTCTCGAAGAGAGAAGGCTCTCCCTGCGTGGAAGACGCCTGTTCAGACTCGTCGGAGCGAGTAGACTGGTGGGGAGGACGGTCAGGTGTCGTCATAAAAGCGGGAACGCAGTGCGTAGTTCAAGACGCGAAGGACAAAGGGATGCCGCGCGTTTGTAGGAGCCCGCGACTGAGCAAAGTTTCTGCATTTAGGTGCCGCCGCGCCGTTCCGGACGAAAGTAACATGCGGCCCCTGGAGTTTTCTCGCGTCGTGGGATGCCACAATTCTCGGGCCCGGGCGCAGATCGAAAGTGATTGATCAGAACGTCTCTCGGCGCAGGGGTTTCACCGATTTTCGGGATCGAAGGGCTTCCAATCCCCTCATCGAGCGAAATTTTAGGACAGCTTTATATCTCGTTCGCCACGAGCCCGGCTCTCGTCGGGGTTAGAACCGTACGTGGAGGCGAAGCCCGACACCCCTGGGACGCCCGAGAGACACCCCCTCCGTTCCCTCGTCAGACGCCCCCTGCTGTCCGGCAAGCACGCGCTCTCCCCCGCTCGGACGCACGTCGAGCGCAACGCTCCCCACATTGAAGCTTAGCAGGTGCGCACTGACGTACGCGTCCAGGACGGTGAGGGCGTAGAACAGACCCGTGCCCAGAATTGACAGGTCGCGCCAGCGCCGATACTGGTCCCGCAGATTCCGCAGCTGCTGCCCCCCCACGCTGGTTCCCTGTTCCCCCCCCAGCCGCGCAACCGCCTCGTTGTAGTCGTCCTCGAAATGGCCATACGGATTGTCCCCGTTATCCCCCGCCCGGTTTTCTCCGATCACGTACAGGTTCGCGTGACGGAATAGACGGTAGCGCTGAGTCAGCGTATAGATGGCGTACCCACCGCCCGCCAAGCCCGCATAGACGAACGGCATCTTGTAGTACTGACGGTTGTAGAACTGCCCCCATCCCGGCACGGCAACTCCTCGCCAGAGGGCTCCACGGGGAGAATGATCCGGCGGAAACCCCTTTTCTTCCAGGAGCGCGGCGCGAACGCTGTCCGGCTGCGCGGAGGCCGGGCCAACGCCCAGACCCGCCATCAGCAGCACGCCAAGCAATCCCAAACCAACTCCGATACGGCACATCTGACTCACAGGCACCCGAAGGACGACCAGCCAGAAATAACACGGTGCTCGACGCAGAGACACGGTCTCGATCCCCGACAACTCGCCCCCCTCAGCCGACGTTGCAATAAGACTGAAGGGAAGCCTCTCGCCGGGCCGGTCCCACGCCCAGACGAAGTGCGCCGGACTACTCGCCCGTCAACAGCTCCACAAGACGGTTCAGATCTTCCTCCGAGTAGTAGGAGATTTCGATTTTTCCCTCGCCGTCCTTCTGGTGCTGAATCTGTACCTGCGTGCTAAACCGAGAGCGCAGCCGGTCGCGCAGCTCCTCGAACTGGAGGTCGTCGCGGTCGGGGCTCGTCTCGGGGACGGATGTATCATCAGCGGTGTCCGCTTCCGAAGAGTTATCGTCTTCCCCTTCGCCCTCTTGCCACTCTCGGGCGCGGCGCTCCACCTCCCGCACCGACAGGTCTTCGTCGATGGTTTCTTCGAGAAGGGCCACCTGGGCCTCCTCGTCGTCCATCGCAATCAGCGCCCGGGCGTGACCCATGCTCACCTCTTTGTCCCGCAGCGCAGCCTGGATGCGGGGCGGAAGGCGAAGCAGGCGGAGAAAATTGGATACTGTTGCCCGGCTCTTGCTCACCCGATCGGCCACCTCCTCCTGTGTCAGGTCGCACTCGTCGACCAGGCGCTGGTAGCCGAGGGCAATCTCGATGGGGTTGAGCTCCTCACGCTGGACGTTCTCAACGAGGGCCATTTCGAGCATTTCTTCCGACTCGGCCTCGCGGATAAACGCCGGCAGGCGCTCCAAGCCCGCCCGCCGGGCCGCCCGCAGGCGCCGCTCCCCAGAAATGATCTCGAACTCGCCGTCCCCCTGGGCCCGCACCGTGATGGGCTGGATGATGCCCACCTGCTCGATGGACGCCGCCAGCTCGTCGAGTGCATCTTCTTCAAACTCCTGCCGCGGCTGGTACGGGTTGGGGTCGATACGCTCCACCGCCACCTCCGCAACGCGGCCGAGCAAGCGGGTCCCGTCCTCGAACTGATACAGCTGGCGTTGCTCCTCCGACGCACCCTCCCCGCCCTCCTCATCCCCCGGCACCTGCTCGTCCTGGTCCTCTGGGAGGAGCGCGTTGAGGCCTTTGCCGAGTGCTGACTTCTTACCCATAGGAAACCGGGGATCGACGAAAAAGGTGAGCGAAGCAATTCATCACGGACACCGCCGCACATTCAGGGCTATATCGAGAACTCGTCGGCCGGTGTCGCGGAGTCTTCCTCGGACGCGGGCGACTCCCCAATCGCGTCCGATAGCGTTTCCTGATCCTGGGCGGACGTTGTCTCGACGTTCTCCGCGTCGGCCCGTCCATTGTCGCCGGCCGACGCGTCGAGGTACTCCTGATTATTGCTCAGGATCTCACGGGCGAGGGCCATGTAGTTCTGCGCACCGGTGCTGGAGGCCTCGTAGAGGAGGGCCGGCTTTCCAAAGCTGGGCGCTTCCGAGAGGCGCACGTTGCGCTTCACGATGGTCTCGAAAACACGGTCGCCAAAGTAGCGTCGCACCTCGTCGGCCACCTGGTTGGAAAGGCGAAGGCGCGTGTCGAACATGGTCATCAGGACGCCCTCGATCTCCAGATCCGGGTTCAGGTGCTGGCGGACAATCTTGATCGTGTTTAGCAGTTGGCCCAATCCCTCCAGCGCGAAGTACTCGGCCTGCACCGGAATGAGGACCGAGTCCGCGGCGGTGAGCGAGTTGAGTGTGAGCAGCCCCAGGGAAGGCGGACAGTCGATAACGACGAAGTCGTACTTGCGCCGAATGCGCGGCAGGGCGG
>CAYLMT010000019.1:0-21734 GCA_964384855.1 uncultured Salinivenus sp. | reverse complement strand
GCACCCCCGGCTGGAAGAAGTACGTCGACTCTGAGCCCATCTCGTGAAAATCGGTGAGCACCTGCGGCTTCCAATCGTGGAAGTAGTCGAGGCGCCCCTGCGACGCCGGATGCTGACCCGGTAGCCAGTCGCGGTTCAGGTCGAACCAGTAGTGATTTGTGCGCCCCCCCGGCCACGGCTGGTTGTGCTCGCGGTCCTGCGGATCGGCGGTCGGCGTGCCGCCACGGTTGCCATTGACCCAGTCCACAAAGCGGTCGCGGCCATCGGGATTAAACATTGGGTCGATGAGGGTGACCGCGTTCTCCAGGGCCGCGTCGATGTCCGGGCCACTGCCGGCCGCGAGGTGATACAGAAGTAGGAGGGCCGCCTCCGTCCCACTCGCCTCGTCGCCGTGGATGCTGTAGCCCATGAGGACGACGGCCGGGCGGTCCTCCAAGTCAGCGTCCGACACCTCATTTGGTGCGATAGTTGCCCGCCGGTTTGTGCGTCGGATCTGCTCCAGGTTCTCGTGGTTGCTCGGGTCCGTCACAATCGCGTGGATGAGCCGACGCCCTTCGTAGGTGCGCCCGTGCTCCCGCAACTGCACCCGGTCACTTGCCGCCGCCACTGCCTCGAAGTAGCGAACGACCTGAGCCGGACGAGTGTGGCGCGTCCCGATCTCGTGGCCGATCACTTCCGTCGGGGTGGGAACGGCGTCGTCATAGCTGTCGGTGCCCGGCAGGGGCGTGTCCATCGAAAACGGCAGGTCCTGGGCCAAGACCGGACCAGAAGCCACAGCGAAGACAAACAGCAATGTCCCGAGACCTCCGAGGCGCAAAAGATGTGATCGAGTCGACATAACCAATAAACCAGTGAATGGAGAGCAAGCAGGGCGCAAATCAATGGTTGAAGCGCTTCCAGTATACGGACCTCATCGTGCAGGTGAAATGACAGCCTCGTGAAAAGAGAGTCGCGACAAAGATGGGGGGCCGGTACATTCATCAGCAGTGAGAAGCAGCTGGAGCGCTGAGGCCGACGTGCACATCCATCACGTTCGTGTGGGTCGGACCCGTGCGAAGGAGCTGGTCGATGGCGTCGAAGAGACGGTACGCGTCATTCCGTCGGAGATGGTCCTTCGGCGCACAATCCGCGGAGCGAGCCCTGTCAGTCGTTTTGGGAGTGGCCCAGGCGCCTGCTGCGTCCGTGGGGCCGTCGATACCGTCGGTCCCCCCGCTCAGAAGCACCATTGGCCTCGCGGCATCTTCGAGTGCGAGGGCGCTCCCCAGCGCTACCTCCTGGTTGCGCCCACCCCTGCCGTCACCCGTAACGGTGACCGTCGTCTCTCCGCCCCACAACCAGCAGGTGGGAGAGTCCGGATCGTCCTGCAGCATGGCCTCGACGTGCGCCTTGCCCTCCTCCCGCGCTTCCCCTTCCACTTCCTTCCCAATGTGCCGAACCTCATATCCACGAGCTTCGGCCGCGTCCCGCGCCGCCGCAAGAGCCGTCCGGTTGGTTCCCAGCAGCGTATTCGCCATGCGGTTGAAGCAGTCCGCCTCCGCACCGGGTGTCTCCGACCGACGCCCTCGGGCCCCTTCGCTGAGGTGCGTGCGAGCGGGCGCCGGCACCTCGGTCCACAAATCCTGTGTATATAGCACGCGCATCGCATCCTCGTAGGTCGAGGGATCCGGCACGGTGGGCCCGCTGGCAATCACGGAAAGATCGTCCCCCACCACGTCCGAAATAATGAAGGCCTCGGTTTGGGCCGGCTGAGCAGCCCGGGCAAGCTGCCCCCCGCCGAGCCGAGTGAGGTGCTTGCGCACCGCATTCATTCGGTGCACGTTGACGCCGCTCCGGAGCAGAAGATGGTAGGTGCGCTTCAAGTCCGAAAGCCTAATCTCTTCCACCGGAAGCGTACTAAGGGCCGTGCCGCCCCCGGACACCAGCACGAGTAGGAGCGTGTCCGTTGAGGCAGCCTCGGCCTGCGCCAAGATCTGCCGTGCGCCTCGCACACTCCCCTCCGTTGGCACCGGGTGCCCGCCCTCGAGCACGTTCACGACAGAAGGACGCGGACATTCCTCCGGATACGACGCCGGATATCCCTCCGGAACCACGACACAGCCGTCCCGCACCGCACCACCCAGCTGCTGCTCGACGACCCCAGCCATTGCGAGGGCGGCCTTCCCCATTCCCACGACCCGCACTTCCTCGTACGACGAGAGCGACTCGGGAGGCCAGCAGGTGAAATCGGCGTTGGCAAACAACTGCGGGGCCTGTACACCTTCCACGGCCGCGTCGAAAATATCTCGTGCGTCGTGGACGAGCGATTCAGTCTTCATGGACGTTATGGGTGGCTAGAGAGAATCAGTCAAGGTTGGCCCACGGGCTCGGGGATCCGGTGCTCGACTTGAGCAGCGTCATGACCATGGGACGGTTGAATCAGCCTCCGTCACGGGAACTGCGGAGCGCCTGAAATGTGCAGATACGACGTCAGAAGTCGAACACTCCCGCTTCGTCATGGAGGACCCCTCGCCCAACGGAGGCCCGAACACTGCGGACCGGTCGGTGGGCCGACTGCACGTGCTCACCGACTTCCATCTCCAACAGGATCGCTCCCACGCCGAACTGGCCCGCCTCGCCGTTCGGGGCGGAGCCGACACCATTCAATTCCGGCAGAAGCACGGCGGCATCCAAAATAAACTCTGGGAGGCGCGCGAGGTGGCCGCAGTCTGTGCCGACGCCTCCACGCCCCTCATCGTGGACGACCACCTCAACATTGCGCAGGCCATCGACGCCGACGGCGTGCACCTTGGCCAGAACGACTTTCCCGTTGACGCGGCCCGCTCAGTGCTGGGCACCGACCCAATCATCGGTGGTACGGCCACTAAGATCCACCAGGCGGCGGAGGCCTACGAGATGGGTGCCGACTACGTCGGATTCGGCCCAGTCTTTCCCACGACATCGAAGCGCAACCCAAAATCCGTGAAAGGCCCGGAAGGCTTGGCTGACGCGTGCGAGGCGGTCCCCATCCCGGTTATCGCGATCGGGGGCATCACACACGACCGAGTTCGAACCGCCCTAGACGCTGGTGCTCACGGGGTCGCCGTTCTCTCCGCCGTCGCTACGGCCCGCGACCCTGAGCAGGCGACGGCCCGATTCCGGGCTGCCATTGATGGGGTCCTCCGTGAGTCCGACGGGTGAGTTAGGATGTCCCCGCCGCCTCCAAAGCAGCCACGAGCCCCTCGGGAGACGGCTCCTCCGCCACCGCTTCGACGACGTGTCCCTCCGCCTCCAGGGCCTCGGCCGTCGTGGGCCCAATGGCTGCGAGCCGGTAGTTCTGCACGTCCGCCGACTCCGTCTGGTTCACGGCGTCTAGACCGGACGGACTGAAAAAGACGAGCCAGGGAGTTCCCTCCGCCTTGGGCAGCAAGTCCAAATCGGAGCGGGTGTGCGTTTCGTACACGACGAGCTCCTCGAACGGGACCTCAGCAGTCCGTAGGGCCGTCGGAAGTGTCTCGCGGCGTCGGTTTCCGGAAAGGAACAGCAAGGGTGCCTCCGGGACGTCGTCGATGATTTGTCCCGCGAGAGCCTCGGCACTTCCCGTCTTCGCTCCGCGGGGACGAAGCCCAAGAGAACGAAGAAGTTCGGCAGTTTTCGGCCCGACAACGTATGCTAGGCCTCCCTCCCAGGCCCGAGCGAGTACTTCGTGGTTGGAAAACACCCGGGCGAGGGCCGTCGCCGCACGGGGGCTAGTGGCAATGACCCCCGCGTAGTGCTCGGGCCGGTCGAGCCGGTCTCGGAGCTGCTCCTGACGGGGAAACTCGAACGTGAGCACGGGCTTGCAGATGGCCTGCCAGCCCCCCTCGTCGAAGGCCGCGACGTATCGATCCGGCGCTTCCTCGTCCGCCGACCGCAAGAGGATGACCTCGGGAGACGAGCTCATTTTACATTCCGGATTCCGACGAGAACACGAACCCCCGGAAGACACGAGGAATCAATCAGGGACGGAACGGGGTGTTGGACGGCTCCTCCCGATGCTCCCCGAGCACCTCGTCGAGAATACGGTCCCCCCCCATCGCCAATAAGTCGGCGGCCAGCTCGCGACCAACGGCGGGCCCCTCCTCCGGCGCACAGTGCCGCTGATCCCGGTAGTGCTCACTGCCATCGAGGGCAGCAATGCAGGCATCAAGAACGAGCGTCTCGTCCTCCATCCGAGCCCAGGCCCCCAACGGCACCTGGCACCCGCCCCCCACTTTTTGTAGGAACGCCCGCTCCGCTTCCGCCGCGAACCCACTAGGGGTGTGGTGAAGGGTTTCCCGAAGCAGGTCGCGGAGCGCCGTCTGGTCCTCCTGGCACGCGATGCCGAGCGCCCCCTGTCCCACCGCCGGCACCATGAGCGACGGATCGATCCGGTCGCGAATGTGGACCGATAGCCCAAGCCGCACGAGGCCGGCCACGGCCAGCACCATTCCGGTCCAGTCGCTGCCTGCCAGCTTCTCGATGCGGGTGTCGACGTTCCCCCGGACCGGGACAACCTCGAGGTCGGACCGCCACGTGAGCAGTTGGGCCGTGCGCCGAAGGGAGGCCGTAGCCACAGTCGCTCCCTCCGGCAGATCATCGAGGTGACCGTCGAAGGACGGGTGCGCAACGAATGCATCGCGCGGATCCTCACGCTCCCCAATCGCGGCCAGTGCAAGGCCGGAGGGCACCGTTGACGGGATGTCCTTAAGCGAGTGGACGGCCAAATCGACGGTCCCGTCAAGCAGAGCCCGGTCCAGCTCCTTGGTGAAGACCGCCTCGTCCCCAATCTCCGAAATCGGCGTGTCCGTCGACTCGTCGCCGCGCGTCGTAATGGTCTGTAACTCGACGCGATGTCCGGCCGCTTCGAGCTTCGACCGCACGACGTTGGCCTGCCGAAGGGCCAGTTCACTGCTCCGGGTGCCGAGAACGAGCGGATCGGAAATCGACATACACAGTCCCAGGGATGATCCAGCAGAAAATGGAAGTCCCGCTCCCTGTGTTGAAATCCCGGCCCCCTCCTACAACGTGTTGCGGTCGAGACCACAGCTGCCGGGGCCCTTATCAGTCTTATGATTCGTCGCGTTGGGGCGCCACATTGTGGGCAGCGGACAGACGAAGGGCCTTCTGCACTTCTTCCGTCTCGGCCCCGCTGGGCCCGGGATCGTGGGTCAGATAGGGACAGCGCGATGGCGCCTCGCCCAGGGCGGGTGTGTCGGCGTCGGAGGCCTCCGGCAAGGGGCGTCCGGCGTTCTCTTCCTCGGAGGGAGCAAATAACGCGCGGAGCAGCTCAATGCCCTGCACGAAGTCAATGCTCTCGGGATCGACATTCTTAAGCCGCACGATGGGAACCGCTAGCAACTTCTGCATGATCGACTCCGTGAGGCGGTCGACCTCCTCCCGGTCCATGTCGGTGCGATGGGCATGCCGGTCGACCTCCTGTTGCCGAATCGTGTCGAACGTGCGGCGGATGGCCTGGATGGCAGGCTGGAGGGCCTGCTGGTGGAACACCCAGGTGACGAAGTCTTCGAGGAGGTCTTCGCAGATGGACTCTGCCCGGGGAACGGCGTCGGCCCGACGCTCGCGAACCTCGGCGGTCCAGGCCTCCAGGTCGTCCAGGTCGTAGAGCCGGTACGCCGGGCGATCGGCCACGGCCGGGTCCACGTTGCGGGGCATCGCGACATCGACCACCAGGGTCGACCCTTCAGCGGAGGGGAGTGCGGGTGCCCGAAGAACCGGGTCGGACGCTCCCGTTGCGACTAACACAAGGTCCGCGGCGGCCACGGCCTCGTGGCGATCGGCCCACGGTTCCGTCTCCCCCCCAAACGACTCCGCCACGTCCTGGGCCCGGTCTGGGGATCGGTTGATGACCGTCAACGATCGGGGCGATTCGTCGACGAGGGCCTCCAGGGCGAGACGGCCCATTTTGCCCGCCCCCACGAGCACGACGTCCGTATCTTCAAGCCCGTTCGCGTCGGTGTCGACAAGATCCCGTCGCGCCATCTCCACGGCGGCCGTCGAGACGGAGGCTGCCCCTCGCGCCAGTCCTGTCTCCGACGAAACCCGCTTGGCGGCCCGAAATGCCGTATGAAACAGCCGATGCATTACGGAATGGATCCCCCCGGCGTCCACGGCCCGCTCGTAGGCCGCCTTCATCTGGGCAAAAATTTGTCGCTCACCGAGTACCACGGAGCGAAGGCCGCTCGTCACCTGCAGCAGGTGCCGGACTGCCGCCTCGTCCCGCTCCTGAAAGGCCGTCTCCTGGGGCCACCGCGTGCCGGCCGCCTGTCCGAGCAGGGCCTTCACCTGACGCAGGTCCGCCTCGGAGCCGTAAAGGTAGGCCTCCGTGCGGTTGCAGGTCGACAGAACCACGACCTCCGCGTCGGCACTTAGGCTCAAATTGGCGTACAGGGCCTCCTGCTCCTCCGCACTGAGCGCGAACATTTCGGTTCGCTCCAGCGAGGTGCACTCGTGATTGAGCCCGACTGCGTAGAACCTCATAGAGGGCATTGAAAGACACAAACGTTCTATGCGAAGCTGGTACACGACGCACGGGGCTCTGTTCGCGACCGGGGTTGAATAAGGAATCAACGCCCCGAAGAGGTCAGGTCCGTTCCTGCTTCCAGGACCTCTAGGAGGTGCAGGACGATCTCGGAGGAGGCCCGGGCAGCCTCCTTCAGAAACGCTTCGAAATCAACGTCAACAGTGCCGTCCGCGTGGTCCGAGATGGCTCGCACCACGAGGTATGGACCCTCGTTCAGTGCGCATACCTGCCCCACGGCCGCCCCCTCCATCTCTACACAGTCCCCGTCCAACGTCTCGCGCAACTGTTGCCGATGCGCCGTGTCCTCGACGAACGTGTCACCCGTGAGCACTCGTCCCTGGACGATCGAGGACTCCGACAGTGACACCTCCGCGGCGTGGCGACGGAGCACGGGGTTCGTTTCGAAGAACCGGAGATCGGTGAACGGAATTTGACCGCGGGGCACACCCAGGACGTCAACCACCACGTCGTGTTGCACGCAGTCTTCCGCCACCACGACGTCGCCGATGTCGAGCGTTGGATTCAAAGCCCCCGCGGACCCGGTGCACAAGACCGCATCAACGTCATACAGGTCGATCAACAGCTGCGTGCAGAGGGCCGCGTTCACCTTTCCCACACCGGACTGAACGAGGACAAGGTCGTGCCCCTGCCATTCGGCCTCGTGAAGCATCAGCCCCACTCGCTGTGATGAACCCCGAAGCGTGCAGCACTCCCGAAACCGTTCCATCTCGACCTCCATCGCGGTAATGACGGCCACGAACATGGGGGTTGGACGTCGAATCAGAATGTCATGGACCCGTCGACCACACCCTCAGGGCGACGAGGCGCACCCGAGTCTCTTCTCCACTTCCGGCTCCGCACTGCACGCCCCCGTCCCTACCGCACAACCGAACCATTTTCGGCCGCGGTGGTCACCGGAACGAAGGTGCCGTCCGCCTCCTCTGCCATCAGCACCATGCCCTGGCTCTCAAACCCAAACATCTCCTTTGGCTCCATATTGGCCACGACGACCACCTCCAGCCCTACCACCTCGTCGGGGGTCATTTGCTCGGCCACGCCCGCGAGGATCTGCCGCTCCTCGAAGCCGAGGTCGACCTCCAGTCGGAGGAGCTTGTCTGCGTCGGGGACCGGGTCGGCGTCCGTCACGGTGCCGGCCCGCAGATCGAGCTTGGTGAAGTCGTCGAACGAAATGTTGTCCTTGAGGTCCTCGTAATCCATGTCGGTGGTGGTTGAGTCCGAATCTCGTTCAGCGGCCCGTTCGCGAAGCTTCTCGATCTGGGCCTCGATGGTGTGGTCCTCGATTTTTTCGAAAAGCGGCTCCGGATCGGGGCCGCTCGGAATTTGGTCTCCGGCAGTCAAAAGGGGCGTTCCGGCATCGGCCCAGCCGAAGGCATCGACCGGGTCGTCTCCCGGCGTGCTTGTCCGCACGTCCTCCAGTCCAAGACGCTCTCGCAGCTCCGCCGCGGCGCTGGGCAGGACCGGCTCAAACAGAATGGAGAGCGCGGCGCACACCTGCAGGCTGACGTGAATCGTGTTTGCGCAGGCCTGCGGGTCGCTCTCGCGGGTGTGCCAGGGCTCCGTCTCGTTGAAATACTTGTTGCCCCGACGCGCCAGCGCCATCGTCTCAAAGACCGCCTCTCGCGTGCGGTGGTCCTCGTACGCCGTGCCCACCGTCTCCGGCACCTCCGCCATCGCATCGAGCATGGCCTGGTCGGCCTCCGACGGCTCCTCCAGGGGGGGAACGGTGCCGTCGAAGTAGCGCTGTGCAAACGTGAGCGTTCGATGCACGAAGTTGCCAAAGACGTTGGCCAGCTCCCCGTTCACCCGCTGCTGAAATCCCTCCCAGCTAAAGTCGGCATCCTTCGTCTCGGGGAGGGTGGTGGCAAGGGCGTAACGTAGCAGGTCGGGGGCGTGTCGCTCGTCGGCAAAGTCGTCGAGGTACTCGTGGAGCCAGACCGCCCAGCCGCGGCTCGTCGACAACTTTTCTCCCTCCAGGTTCAGAAACTCGTTGGCGGGCACGTTGTCCGGCAGGACGTAGTCGCCATGCTCCATGAGCATGGACGGAAACATGAGGCAGTGAAAGACGATGTTGTCCTTGCCGATAAAGTGCACGAGGCGGGTCTCTTCATCCTGCCAGTAGTCGGCCCACCTCTCCGGGGCTCCTTGCTCTTCGGCCCATTCCTTGGTGGCCGAGATATAGCCGATGGGCGCGTCAAACCACACGTAAATGACCTTCCCCTCCGCCTCCAACCCGTGCCGCTTGGCCACGTCCTCGGGGACGGGCACGCCCCAGGGCACGTCACGCGTGATCGCCCGGGCTTTCAGTCCCTCGTCAAACCAGCTCCGGATCTGCCCGAGCACGTTGTTCTTCCACTCCGGATGCGAGTCGATCCAGTCCTCCAGCTGGGCCTGGAGATCGCCCAACGGAAGGTACCAGTGGGTCGTCTCCTTAAGCTCCGGCGTGGCGTCCGTGAGGGTGCTATGGGGATTTTCCAACTCCGTCGGACTGAGCGAAGAGCCGCACTGCTCGCACTGATCACCGTAGGCCTCCTCGAAGCCACAGACCGGACACGTCCCCATCACGAACCGATCGGCCAAAAACATCTCGGCCTCCGGGTCATAGAGCTGTTCGTCGGTTTTGAGGTCGAAAACGTCCTTTTGGTCGAGCACTCGGAAGAAGTCCTGAGTCGTCTCCACGTGGGTGTCGCTGGAGGTACGCCCGTAATAGTCAAAACTCATCCCAAACCGCTCGAAGTTGTCGCGGATCTGGGGATGATAGGTGTCAATAATATCCTCCGGCGTTCGATCCTCGCGAATAGCCCGCATGAGAATGGCGACCCCCATCTCGTCGGAGCCGCAAATGAACGCCACATCCTCACCTTTCAGCCGCTGATAGCGCACGAAGAGGTCCGCAGGAAGGTACGCGCCCGCCAGGTGACCGATGTGGATGGGGCCGTTCGCGTAGGGCAGGGCGGCGGTAACGAGGAGCCGCTCCGATGCAGAAGAGTCTGCCATTAGAAAAGGACGTGCTTAGCGTGGAGAATGGCCTCGAATCCTGCGGCAACATGGGTCCGGAAAAGAAAGGCCCATCGTCGTCCGACGAGCCCGCAGACGGACCGCCAGTTCTAATTGAAGCTCACCCCATCGAGCGGATCTCCCTCCTTCTTCCGAAGCGCATCCTCGGCGAACCAGGCTTCGTCGACCTCCTGGGTCGTGTCCGGCAGGTCCTCGTGGGGCTTTTCGTATCCCTCGATGTCCTTGAGCCAGACGAGCGTCTTCGTCCGCATCGTGCCGTCCTTGGCCTCAAACTCGACGTTCTCTTCCCGAGCGGTGCACGTCCCCTCCGCTTCCCCGTACACGCCGCCCAGCTTGGGATGGCGGAGGAGAATGCGAACACGCTCGCCGTAGTCGAATCGACTGTCTTCAAAGTCGGCTTCGCTGTAGGTCGGCACAGGTCCTTGCAATTCTTCGTGGGAGATTGGAGCATGAACAGCACCCGGTGGGCACTTCCTCCGGGTCCAAGTATATGAATCAGCGGATGCATCTGCATGTTCACACCCCGTGAGCCCCTCGTGAAAACAGGGCTCCTTCGTTTTCCAGTTCATTCTCCGGTCGTCTCATGTCCGAGCCCACCTTCTCCCCCCGCACCGCCACCGTCGAGCGCACCACCGCCGAAACCGACATTTCAATTTCCCTCACCCTCGACGGCGACGGGACCTATGACATCGACACCGGCGTGGGGTTTTTCGACCACATGTTGTGCCTCTTCGCCAAGCACGGGGGGCTCGACCTGACAGTGGAGTGTCACGGCGATCTAGAGGTGGACGATCACCACACGGTCGAAGACGTGGCTATCGGTCTCGGTCGTGCCCTGAACGACGCCCTCGGTGATAAGACCCACATCGCTCGATACGGGCACATGTACGTGCCGATGGACGACGCGCTGGCCCGGGCCGTCGTGGATCTCTCGGGCCGAAGCTATTGCCACCTGGAGGCAACCTTTGAGCGTGAGTACGTGGGTGGCCTCTCGACTGAACTGGTTCACCATGTATGGCGCTCCGTGGCCGACCAGGCCAACTGCAATTTACACCTAACTGTCCTCCGCGGACACAACGACCACCACAAGATTGAGGCGCTCTTCAAGGCTGCGGCCCGTGCGTTTAATCGTGCCGCCCATCGCCAGGCCGATCTTCCCGAGATGGCCTCTACCAAGGGCACCCTCGCCTAACGCAGGCAATGGGAGAACTTCGAAGGAGAGAACCAGTGGTTCCCAAATCCGTGGAGGCATCGCGGGCCCTCCACGTGCGTTCTCGCCGCAAACCCGTCCACCACAAACGCTCGATCCACTTCTATGCTTTCAGACGAAACGGTCGCCGTCATCGGCGCCGGCAATATTGGTCACGCCCTCATCGGCGGGATGATTCGCGGCAATCTGATTGACGCCGAGGACGTGATTGCGACCCGGCGCACCGCCTCGGCCCTCGACGAGATGGCCGAAGAGTTTCCCGGCCTCCGCACCACGACCGACAACGTGGAGGCCGTGCGGGACGCCTCCGTCATCTTGCTTACCATCAAGCCGCAAAGCCGGGCAGAGGTGATTACCAATATCCGCGACCACGTGGACCGCGACGTCCTCGTGATTAGCGTGCTGGCAGGCATTACCAGCGAACGACTTCAACTCGGGTTTGGGCAGGACCAGCCCGTCATCCGCGCCATGCCCAACACCCCCGCTCTCGTCGACGCCGGGGCCACGGCGCTCTCCCCCGGGACCTACGCGACCGACGACCATCTGGAAAAGGCGCGGTCGATCTTTGAGGCGGTGGGCGACGCCGTGGTCGTTCCCGAGGAGCACATGGACGCCGTGACGGGACTTTCGGGGAGCGGCCCGGCGTACGTGTATATGTTCATTGAGGCGCTGACCGACGCGGGCGTAAAGCAGGGCATGTCCCGCAAAGACGCATCGAAGTTGGCACGCCAAACGGTGTATGGCGCCGCCAAATTGGCCCTCGACACGGACAAGCACCCGGCCATCCTACGCGACGAGGTGACTACGCCCGGCGGGACGGCCATCGCCGCGGTGTCGTCGCTCGAGGAGCACGGACTCCGCACCATGCTCATCAACGCCGTCGGCACCGCCACCCAACGCTCCGAGGAGCTCAACGACGAATGACCGTGCCCCCCGGTCCGTGTGACGCGTATCACTACCCGTCGGTTTGGGTCACCCGGTGCCCTCCTCCCTTCCCGACACTCCCCCTCTTATGACGACCATCATTGACTACGACATCGGCAATCTTCGCTCGATCGAAAAAGCGTTCGAGACGGTGGGGGAATCGGTGCACCGCACGGACGCCCCCGATGCGATCGCAGAGGCCGAACGGCTCGTGCTGCCAGGAGTTGGAGCGTTCCGGGCCTGCATTGACGAGATTCGCCGGCGCGACCTTGAGGGTCCGATCCACGAGGCCATTGAGCGCGGCGTCCCATTTCTCGGGGTGTGTGTGGGCATGCAGCTCCTCTTCGAGACTGGGTACGAGAAGGGCGAGCACGACGGCCTCGGCATTCTGCCTGGTCACGTCGCCCATTTTCGGGAGACCAACGCGGACATGCCCGACGACCTCTCGGTCCCGCACATGGGCTGGAATGCGATTGATCCCGTGCGCGAACACCCCCTCCTGCGGGGACTGGGAGACGCCCCCTACGTCTACTTCGTACACTCCTACCACCCCGTGACGAGCGTACCCAGCGACGTGCTCGCCACCACCGACTACGGCCACGTGTTCCCGTCCGTCGTGCAGCGGGACAATGTGCTCGGCGTGCAGTTCCACCCCGAGAAATCACAGGCCGTCGGTCTCGGGCTCCTCGAAAATTTTGCGACACTCTCGACGCCCGAACAGACCGACCGGGCGGTCTCGGCATAGAAACGTCCCCGCGGACGAGACTAGTCTTCCTGTTTGCAGCTAGAGAAACTGCACCAACAGGAAGACGAGAAAGCTCACCCCACCAGCGGCAACGGATAGAAACCGGATTGCGGTATCGACAGAATTCTCCATGGGTTGTCGCGAATCAGCGCCTGGTACACACGATCGTCAGTACGTCTTGCATTCAACAAATCACCAAAAAGGGTGCCAATGCGCGCTGCGTGGGGAGTTGACCCATATCCCCCTGTAAACAGAGACTCCTGACTTCAAACTCGTAATTCTTACACGGCAATTATTCGTATTCAAACGCCGACCATAGGCCTCTTTCGCGCTTCAACAAAAAAAGCCCGCCCCAAATGGGACGGGCTTATGTCTTCTCGTACCGTCTGTCCCGACGTTATCCGACCGGCGAGGCGTTGAGTGCACTCAGGCCCTTCTCGGTTCGCTCCGTCTCAAACGCAACCGTCTGGCCCTCGCGCAGATCGTCGCCGCCCGTCGAACCGGTAATGTTGCTGACGTGAAGGAAAACATCTTCACCGCCCTCCTCGGGCTCGATGAAGCCAAATCCTTTCTCGGTGTCAAACCACTTAACTGTTCCGCGTTGCATACTGTGTTCGTCGTTGTGTTTGTTGGTGCGCTCCGCCGGTGCAGCGCAGGCGTTCAGTCTTCTCGGCGCGACGAGGCAGCGAAGGAGACGCAATTTCGGTGTTGAGTTGCCCTTCGCATTCGTCATCACCTTCAGCAGTTCCCGGGTCCATTCACCTAGGCAGGTTTTTCACGCAGTTCCCTTCTACCAAAGGGCGTTCGTCTTCTCACTGCTCAAGGGTTCCTGCTGTCTCACCTCCTCTACTGGCCGGCCGTAGCCGTCTCGGAACGGGTCAGGACCTCAACGCACGGTTGACGATATAGACCCCTGGCACCACGGACTTTCCGCGACCAATTTGCTCACGCCCCCCGCGGCCAAACTCCCTCCCCCACCCCTTCCATGCCCCTCGTCATTCCCGCCATTGACATCCGCGACGGACGGTGCGTGCGCCTGCACCAAGGCTCGTACGACGACGAGACGGTCTACTTCGACGACCCGGTGAAGATGGCAAAGCTATGGCGCGTGCAGAATGCGCAGACGCTCCACGTGGTGGACCTCGATGCGGCTCGGGGGGAGGGCGAGCACAACCGCGACGTGATCGGGGCAATGTGCGACGCGCTCGACATCCCGATTCAGCTCGGGGGCGGCATTCGGTCGATGGAGCAAATTGAGGCCGCCCTCGACCGGGGCGTATATCGTGTCATACTGGGCACCGCGGCCGTTCGCGACCCGAACTTTGTGGAGGCGGCGGTGGATCGGTTTTCGGCCCAGCAGGTGGTCGTGAGCATCGACGCCCGCGACGGAGAGGTCCGGGTGCAGGGATGGACCGAGGGCTCGGGGCTCGACGCAGTCGACTTTGCGCAGGACATGGAACGGCGTGGCGTTCGGCGTCTCGTCTACACCGACATCGGTCGGGACGGGACCATGGAAGGCCCCAACATTCAGGCATACCGAACGCTTGGCCGCCACCTCTCCGATACCAAGATTACGGCGTCCGGCGGCGTAGGGGACTACGAAGACCTGCTCGACATTCAGACGCTCCAACCCTATGGTGTCGACTCGGTAATCGTTGGCACGGCGCTCTACGAGAACCGCTTCCCCTGCCAGCAGTTTTGGGCGTGGCAGGACAAAGACGCGGTCGACCTCGACACCTTTTCGACGGCGTCACTCCGCTAGTTTTTTCTTGTTTCGATACGCGCTACCTCTTTCGCGAACGTATGCCCCTCGCCAAGCGCATCATCCCCTGCCTCGACGTGGACAATGGCCGCGTCGTGAAGGGCATCAACTTCGTCGACATTCGTGACGCTGGCGACCCGGTGGAACAGGCTCGCACCTACGACGCCGCCGGGGCCGACGAGCTCGTGTTCCTCGACATCACCGCCACGCACGAGGACCGCGACATCATGCACGACGTGGTGAGGCGTACTGCCGATCAGGTCTTCATCCCCCTCACCGTGGGGGGCGGACTCCGCTCGGTCGATGACATGCGGACCATGCTCCAGGCCGGTGCTGACAAGGTGTCCATCAACTCCGCGGCCGTAAAGGACCCGGACTTGATCGCCCGCGGTGCGGACGCGTTCGGGAACCAGTGTATCGTCGTGGCCATCGACGCGAAGCGGCGAGACGGCGACGATCTCGCCTGGGAAGTGGTCGTCCACGGTGGCCGGAAGCCGACGGGGCGCGACGCGGTGGAGTGGGCCGTGGAAGCGGAAGCCCGAGGGGCCGGCGAGATTCTGCTCACCTCGATGGACCGGGATGGCACCAAGGACGGGTACGACCTAGACCTCCTTCGGGCAGTGACGGAACGGACCCAAATTCCGGTCATCGCCTCCGGTGGGGCGGGCACGCTGGAGCACCTGCGGGAGGGGCTCGTAGACGGCGGGGCCAGCGCGGTGCTGGCCGCCTCGATCTTCCACTTCGGCGAGTACACCGTGGAGGAAGCCAAGGATTACCTTCGCGACCACGGCCTTCCGGTTCGGCCTGCTCTGAACGACTGGACTGAGCGCTATGCCGTCACAGACTGATTTTTCCTCCAACACGACGGTCGTCCGCGTACTGAAAGGGGCGGCTCTCGTCTTTGCTACCGTCGGTGGTGCAATGGTGGCCTGGGGCGTGGACAAGTGGGTGCGCTACCCCAAAGCCCGGGCGAGTCAGTTTGGATTTGAAGCGCCACTCTGGCCAGCATTCACCCTCTTCGTCGTGGCCGCCACCACCGTAGGAGTCTGCCTCCTATGGACTGCGGCGGGACGCATTCAAGACGGCGAAGACCTCTTTGCGCAACGCCATCGCCGACGGCGCTCCGACCCGCCGCCGCAGGAGTCCGAGTCTGCCTCACCTCGACGATAACAGATCCTTGAGAATCGTGCGTGCGACCCGGTAGATGCCGTCGACTTCGCTCGCCCGCGGCCCCGCCACGTTCAGCACCCGGACGTCATTCTCCGTGACCCAGGCGCGAATCATCGGAACCGGCACGGGATCGGACGGGCGGACGTGGAGGACCGGTTTGCCACACGACTCAGCCTCTCTCCGCGTGAGGGCCGTGCCGCCCCCAAAGGGCGCAGGGGCGATGATGAGCGTACCCTCGCTGTCCCGCACGTTCCATGCAGTCCGCTGTGCATACTCGGCCGACGGCGTCTCTTGGAGGGGATACCGCTCAGAAATAGAGCCATCTTCAGCCCGCCGCCCCCGTGGGCACCATCCTCCAACTGGCACGTCGTGGGCCATACCTGCATCAAGCGCCGCCCGATCGACGCCGGTCTGTCCCCCCGATATGATTTTTTGAATTTGCACGAGGTGTCAAGGTCCTGTTTGGTGGGACCGCAACGATCAGAACCTCCCGCTCACCGTCCGGTTTCGTCGAAGGCACAACCATTCACCCAACCCCGCTTGAGCATGCGACTCTTCACGGCAATTGACCTCCCCGAGGGCTTCCGAAACGAAGTGGCCGACATGCAAGCGCCGTCTGCGCTCGACGCCCGGTGGACCGACCCGGACCAGTTCCACGTGACGCTTCGGTTCATCGGCGATGCCAATCGCGAGCAGGCAACGCGCTACGAAGAAGCCCTCGCGGGCGTAGCCGTCCCGCCGGTCCGCTGTAAGCCATACGGCCTGGACGTATTGCCGTCACGTCGCTCCCCCCGGGTTTTGATGCTCGGAATGGACCGCACCGAGTCACTCACGGCCCTGTACGAGGCGGTGAGTGAAGCCCTCGACGCAGAAGGCCTCCCCCCTGAGGATCGAGAATTCAAACCCCACGTCACCCTTGCCCGGCTGGACGACACGGCCCCAGAGGCCGTTCATGCGTTTCTCCGGAGCCACAATGAGCACACCTTCCCGGCTTTCGAGGCAAATCAGTTTGTGTTATACGAAAGCACTCTTACCTCGGACGGAGCCCTTCATGAGGCCAAGGCCATTTATCCATTGAAAGGTTGAACTGAACCCGGACCGGCCGTCAATTTTTCGTGACCGAACGACGGGCCCACGATAATTGGGGACGTCGGTCGTTACGTTTGTCCAGCGTCACGTTTTCCACGCCCCTCTCCATCGATGATGCCACGACGCTCCCTTCTGCTCGGCGTCCTTCTGTTTCTGGCGCCGGTGCTTTCCGCCCCCGCCCAGGACGCCCCGTCTCTTGAAGCTCTGCAAGCCCGGTACGATACCTTGGAGGGTCTCCGGGCCACCTTCACACAAGTGACCGCGTCCGAGTTTGCCGACGATTCGACCCAGATCGATGGCACGGTGCTTCTCGCGGGGAATAAGTATCGGGTTAAGACGCCCAGGCAAACGGTTGTGACGAACGGATCCACGACGTGGATCTACTCCCCCGCGGATAGCCAGGTTGTGGTGAATGACGCCGACGCAGAGGCCTCCACGTTGACCCCGCAGGCCTTCCTCACGACCTCGGCGGAAAAATACGACGTGGTCTCCACCCGAACTACCCCGCGAGACGATACGCCGCACGACGTGCTGTCTCTGGCCGCAGCGAATTCGTCGGCCCGCTTCGAAAAGGCGACCCTGTGGGTCCGAAGCACCGACCGCATCGTGACTCGCCTCCGGGCCCTCGACCGTAATGGATCGATTCTGGACCTTCGGCTGCGCGAGATCCGGGTCAATCCCCACATAAGTGAGGGCGCCTTCTCGTTTTCAGCCCCCGAGGGGGTGGAGGTCGTGGACCTTCGTTCCTCCCCCAACAATTCCAACAATTGAATGGGTGGGGGTGGAGACTGAACGGTTTTGAGATGGATTCTACGACGCGTGCTGAGTCGACGACGGTTGTTTCAAATCGGAAGCTTCGTCCTGGCGGGCGGCCTCCTGGCCCTCGCCCTCTACGGCGTGAACCTCGACAACATCTGGACGGCCTTCCTCGAGGCTGATTACCGCTGGCTGCTTCCGCTGATCGTGCTCGTCCTGGGCAGCAACCTGTTTCGTGCCTGGCGCTGGCAAATCCTGGTTGAGGCACTTCCCACCCCCGAGGAGCAGGACGAGAAGCTCTCCCGATCGGCCCGCATGCTGGAGGCCTCCTTCTCCTCCGTCATGATCGGCTATATGGTGAACTACGTGGCCCCCCGAATGGGCGAAGTGGCGAGGACCGCCAACCTCTCGGCCCGGACCCGCCACCGGTTTAGCAGCCTCTTCGGCACCGTCGTCTCCGAGCGTATTTTCGACACGGCCGTCCTGGGGGCAGCCCTCCTAAGTGCCGTCGGGCTCCTCTTCAATCGGCTCGACGTGCTGCGAGAGCAGTTCGTAGGTCCGGCCCAGGCCCGCCTCCAGTCCATTTCCCTCGACTGGCTGGTAGGCGGCACACTCGCCGTGGTCCTGCTCATCGCCCTCTCTGTGTGGGGCGCCCGTTGGCTCTTTCGGCGCGAAAACTCGTGGCTCGGGCGTGTCTGGGAAACGACCCTCAAGCCCGCCGCGGTGTCGTTCCGGGAAGGAATGGCAACCCTCGTATCCTCCCCGCGCCGCGGGGCCATCCTTCTGTCCACCGTCGGAATGTGGGGCGGATACCTGCTGATGGCCTACCTCCCCTTCCGGATGCTTCACCTTGCAGAGCCCTATGGCATCGGGATCCTGGATGCGTGGGCGCTCATGGCCATCGGCGCAATCGGCATCCTCGTGCCCTCCCCCGGCGGGATCGGGTCGTACCACTACATCACCGAACAAGCACTCGTCCATCTCTACGGCGTCCCGTCGGCCGAGGCCCTCACCTATGCCTTCCTCACCCACGGGGCACAGCTCGTCTTTTACACCCTCGCAGGCCTCGTGGCGGTCGTGTACCAGGGCACCGGCCTCCGTCCCTTCCTGGCCTTCTGGGACGAGCAGTCGCCCCCCCCGTCCGGAGACGCATCCTTGCCGGCCCCCGCGTCGGACGTCCAGGATTCTTAGCCGGGCAGTCGGTCAATGCCAACGAGCGAATAGATTCCGTCCCGAAGAGCGTGCCACAGAAACTTGAAGAAAGAATTGTCGGGGTCGTGCGTGTGCTGAATCTGGCCGGTCTCGAGATCTCCATCCTCGGGCAAATTGCTTGGCCGCAATGCCAGGCCCGTTGCAACGGTCTCGAGACGATTCCGAATGCCACGGTCGCCGGTCCCCTTGTCTAAGAGTTCGACTTCTAGCTTTTGGTAGATGCCCCCTACCGATCCCCTAGCCACGCCATTTTTGACGTCTGACTGGAACCAGAGACTGTCGACCTGTCCGCTCTCAATGCGAACGCCCCCGAGCGGCACAAATGTCTCATTGAAGACCCGAGCGTCCATCTCCCCCAGTCGTCCGCGGAAGGACAGGGCCAGCTTAGGCGCCCGCAACGGAATCCGAAGGGTCGTGTGAAGGTGTCCGGCCCCATTCACCCGGGTCCGCGCATCGATGACCGCAGGGGTCGAGGCAGCCATGCGCTCGGGATCATTTGTGAGATTGGAGCACGTTGCCCGCAGGTCGTCGAACCAGATCGAGCCGGTTTTTGAGATTCCCTCCGGCCGCTTCGTGTACCGAATGCGACTGTCCCACACCCGGAGGGTGTCGATGCGAAGAGATCGATCCAGCATCTGCATTGCATCCTGGGGCATCGGGGGCGGTGGGTCGTTTGGGCGCTCGGGGAGGTGATTATTGCGATACACGTCCAGAGCAAGCGTGTCGATCCCGACGTTCGCCGCGTGGATGGCCCCCGTCTCTACCAAGCGGCGGTACTCGAAGCCCGCCACCTCCACCCGTGCTGCGCGCGTGCGAAAACGGTTCACACGGTACTCGTGCCGACGCATGAATGCCTCGTCCGAGACGGAGGGCGCGAAGCGAATGTCTTCCACACGAAGCACTGAATCGCGTTGGGACACCCGCCCCGGACCGAGCCGGAGAACGTATCCTTTTTCCGTAAACACTTGACGGAAGCCCTCAAAGTCCCCCTCTAAGAAATGAGTCCCAAGATATTGTCTTGGCGATTGGCTTGCTACAGCATCGGTGGAGAGACTGTCGAACTGCATCGAGAGCCCCCAGAGAGAGTCCGTGGACGGTCCCGACCCACGTACCCGAGTGAACGTTCCGTCCTTCACGCGGAACCGATCCACGCGGAGGTCCGCAATTGGCCCCTGAACCGCCTCGCTCGAATCATTGGACGACTGGCCACTTGCCTCAACGTCAGTCCCCCGTTGAATCCGAACGTGCGGATGGCGAACCGTCACCTCATCGAGGATCAACCTCCGATTCCACATGAGAGTCCAGGGATGGAGACCGTCCAGGCGGAGTTCCGAGACCGTCGCGTAAATCCGGCGGGGAACGCGGCGCTCCGATTTTTCAAAAGCCTGCAAGTCGGGCCGCAGGGTGGCTTTTTCTACGTAAAGGGAATTCGCGAGAGGAGCCCACTGCACGGCCTCGATTTCTGCCCGATACCGACCGCCTGTCGCCTCGTCGAGGGCGCTGTTGAGGCGCCGTTCAAGGAAGCCCGCGTCGATGACGATTCGAATAGCGAGGAGTAGTGTGAGAAGAGCGACTCCAAGCACTCCCACTCCAACGGCAACCCATCGCAGGAGTGAGCGCACTTCGGGCAAGGATACCCCCAGCAAGGCCGTTTCGGAATTCGTCATTTGAGCTCGGAGTCTTGGAGCTCGCCACGATCAACACGTGTAGATCGATGGTCCAACAGTGCTCCTATTTCCGATGCCCCTGGCGCCGCACTTTTCGCAAAATATTGCTGGCAGTCGGTGTCGGAGGTTTGTTTGTTTAAGGACTGTGATCCACCTCGTTCAGCTCTTCTCATATCTACTCCCAGACGCTTATGAAAGTTACTGTTATCGGTGCCGGCAATGTCGGCGCTACCGTCGGCGAATGTGTGGCCCGACAGGACGTGGCGAAAGAGGTCGTCATGGTCGACATCAAAGAAGGCATGCCCCAGGGCAAGGCCCTCGACATGCGCGAATCGAGTCCGATCCATGGCTTCGATACTCGCGTGACGGGTACAAACGACTACGGTCCCACGGAAGGGTCAGACGTGTGCATCATTACAGCCGGCCTGCCGCGCAGTCCCGGCATGAGTCGCGACGACCTGCTGGCCAAGAATACGGAAATTGTGGGTGGCGTCACGGAGCAGTTTGTGGAAGGCAGCCCGGACAGCACCATCATCGTGGTGGCGAATCCGCTGGACGTGATGACCTACGTCGCCTACGAGGCGAGCGGCTTCCCCACGAACCGCGTAATGGGCATGGCCGGCGTGCTCGACACAGGGCGCTTCCGCGCGTTCATCGCCGAAGAACTTGATGTGTCCGTCCGTGACGTGCAGGCGCTTCTCATGGGCGGCCACGGCGATACGATGGTGCCTCTTCCCCGCTACACCACCGTCGGCGGCATCCCAGTTACGCAGCTGATCGACGATGATCGGATCGACGAGATCGTGGAGCGCACGAAGGGCGCCGGGGGCGAAATCGTGGACCTGATGGGCACCTCCGCCTGGTACGCACCGGGCGCCGCGGCGGCCGAGATGACGGAGGCCATTTTGAAGGACAACAAGCGCATCCTTCCCTGCGCAGCCTACTGCGATGGCGAGTACGGCCTGGAAGACCTCTTCATCGGCGTGCCCGTGAAGCTGGGAGCCAACGGCGTGGAAGAAGTGATCGAGGTCGATCTCGACACCGACGAAAAGGCCAAGCTCAAGACCTCCGCCGGGCACGTCCATAGCAACCTGGAGGACCTCCAACGCCTTCGCGACGAGGGCAAGATCGGATAGAGAGAGGAGGAGGGCTGAGGCTTCGGTCCTCCCCTTCCTATCTCAGCACCTCACGGAGTGGATCCGTCGGCTCGCGGTGCTCGTCCGGGTGGGCCTCGTCGTGACGACGGGGCTCCAGGTGGGCGGTCACGTACACGTCTTCGTCCGGGAACAGGGCATCGACGCGATCCTCGACCTCGTGGGAACGGGCGTGGGCCTTATGAATCGGCATGTCGCCCGGAAACATGAGGTGATACTCGATCCACACTTGGTCGCCAGACCGGCGGTGGCGCACCTGATGAAACCCCGCGATGAGGCCCTCCTCCACCGCGGCTCCCAGCTCGTCGAGTAGCGCAGACGTGGCCTCTGGGTCCGCCTCGTCCATGAGGCCGTAGACGGACCGGCGAAGCAGTCCGGTGGCCGTCCACACGATATTGGCCGCCACCAGTAGTCCTACCGCCGGATCGAGCCATCGGATGCCAGTGAGCCACACGAGCCCAACGCCAACGA
>CAYLMT010000018.1:0-22481 GCA_964384855.1 uncultured Salinivenus sp. | reverse complement strand
ACGTGTCCTACGGAATCGACTACTCGCGGCAGGGCATCTACCGGGCCTCCGAGACCATTGGTCGGGGTGGAGCGCCCCCCGAGTCGCAGTACCTTACCTCGAATAGCCGAGGGCTCGACATTGAAAACGTTCTGACCTTCGACGACGATTTTGGGGATCACTCGGTGACGCTCACCGGCGTTTTTAGCTATCTCCAAAACCGAAACGACTTCGGGACGGAGCAGGGTCAGGGCCAGCTCCTGGACTCACAGCTGTTCTACGGGTTGGACAATGCCCCCTCGGGGATCTCAATTGGGACTGGGTACGAAGAGTCCAGTCTACTGTCCTATGCGGGGCGACTACAGTATAGCTGGCAGGAAAAATACCTACTGAACCTGACGGCGCGTGCTGACGGCTCGTCCAGGCTCAGCGAAGGCAATAAGTGGGCGGTCTTCCCTTCCGCGGCGGCTGCGTGGCGAATCTCGGAGGAGTCGTTTATGGAGGATCAGTCCCTCTTCAGCGAACTGAAGCTGCGGGCAAGTTACGGGGTCTCGGGCAATGATGCGGTGGAGCCGTACGCGACCCAGTCGAATCTGATACGGATTCCCTGGGCCTGGGCGGAGGAGCCGGCGCCGGGGTTCGCCTTTAGCTCGCAGCTGGGGAACGAAAATCTGGACTGGGAAATCTCCCGGACAGCAAACTTCGGTCTGGACATTGGGCTGTGGGACGGGCGCATCGCCGCGACCGTCGATGTCTACAACACGCACACGTCAAACCTGCTTCTCCAGCGGTTCTTGCCGGAGACGAGCGGAGCGACCAACATCGTCCAAAATGTTGGGGAAACCCGGAACCGAGGGATCGAAATCGGTCTGAATACCCGGAATCTCGTCACGGAGGAGTTCTCCTGGGAATCGAACCTGACCTTCTTCTCCAACAACGAGGAGATTCTCGAACTGGTTGGCGAGGGAGACAACGTCGCCAACGGATGGTTCATTGGGGAGCCGACGGAGGTCTTCTATGGTTATGAAAAGATCGGCATCTGGCAGCAGGATGAAGCGGACGAGGCAGCCTCCTTCGGCCAGGAGCCCGGCCGGATCAAGGTGAGAGATCAGAACGGAGACGGTGAAATCACGCCGGAGGACCGAGTCGTTCTCGGATCCCCGCGCCCCGACTGGAGCGGGAGTATCGAGAATACCTTCCGGTACAGGGGCTTCGACCTGAGTGCAAACATCTATGCCCGCGTCGGGCAGATGATGCAGTACGACTACTATTCGAACTACAAGCCGTCGGGACAGGAGAATGGGGCCGCCGTGGACTACTGGACGCCCGAAAATCCGACCAACGAATTCCCCCGGCCCAATTCTCAGTTCTCCGATGAGAATTACCCCTACTTCGAATCCCTGACGTACACGGGGGCCAGCTACGTCAAGCTCCGAACCCTCACGTTCGGGTACACCCTGCCTGAGGACCTGTTGAACAGGCTCAACCTCAGCAATATGCGGATCTACGTTCGAGGGAACAACCTGCTGACCTTCAGCCCCATCGACGACTACGATCCTGAGCGAGGAGGCGGCCTCAGTTTCCCCATGACCCGGGTCTTCGTCGGAGGGGTAAATCTCAGCTTTTGATCTCACTGAGCGCAATTCCCCCCAGGCTCAACCTGGTCCACTCCCCCGACTTTCTACATCGTCTACTTCCTATTGCCATGTTAGATACAGCCAAGACACTGTTCCTGATATGCGTGAGCAGCGCACTCGTGCTCACGCTCACTTCGTGCGACCTCACTGAATACAACCCGGGTGGGGTGACCAACGAATCCGTCTATACGCAGCCTGAAGGGTTTCAGAGCCTCGTGAATGCGGCGTACTCGTATACGCGCTGGTGGTACGGCAAAGAGGAGGGGTATCCGCTCTCGGAGACTGGAACGGACCTGTGGATGAGTGGAGGCGCAGATGAGTATCCCACCCTGAACACGTATTCTCCTTCGCTGGACGCCACGTCAATTCCGATTAATGGTGGGGGCGTGGACGACGTGGTCGGCATGTGGAGACATTTCTACGCCGCGATTAACGTCGTCAACGCTGGCCTCGACCGCGTCGAGGGGGCGGGCCTCTCCGAGGAGGAGCAGGTCCAGCGAGAAGCCGAACTCCGGTTCCTCCGTGCCTTCTACTACTGGCACATCGTGGAGACGTGGGGGGGGGTGCACTTTACACTGGAGCCCACCCAGACCATCGAGACGACGGCCAACCGCACCCCGGAAGAGCAGTTTTACGAGCAGATCATGACGGATCTGCAGTTTGCCGTCGACAACCTGGCGCCCACGACCCAGGATTACGGCCGAGCGACGAAGCCCGCGGCGGAGGCGTTCAAAGCCCGCGTGCACCTCACCCGCGCACGGAAGGACTTTGGAGCGAGTGACGACAATCAGCAGGCCATCGATCTGGCTTCGACGGTCATCAACGATTACGGCTTCAATTTGCTGGAGGACTACGATGCCCTGTGGGACATGGACAACCTCCAGAATGACGAGGTGATTTGGGCCGTCAACCACACGCGCGACGTCACTCTGAGCGATGTGGCGGACGACAACCGCTACCCTCAGGGGCACCCGCGGGGAGGCAACAACGGCCACCTCTTCTTCCTCCCGACCTATGACGACTTCAACGTGGATCGGGTCCTGGCGTACGGACGTCCCTTCAACCGGTACATGCCGACGCGGCACCTGCTCGACCTGTACAACCACGAGCACGGCACCCGCTACGAGGACTCGTTCCGGGAGGTCTGGTTCTTCACAGACGGGTCGGGCAACCCGATAGAGGGCGACACAGCCCTGGTCGCCACCCGGCAGGATCTGCCTGACGACTTCGGCGACGAAGACATGATCATCTTCGACCGCAATGACATCTACGAGAATGACCAGACCGGAACGCCGGTCCGACGGGACATCTACCCGGCGCTCACGAAGTTCGTGGATCCGACCCGGCCGTCCGTGTCGCTGCAGGTGAGTGGCCGAGACGTGTTCGTCTTTCGGCTCGCTGAGATGTACCTGATTCAAGCGGAGGCCTACTTGAACATGGGGAGCCCTGGACAGGCGGTCGACCCGATTAACGAGGTCCGGCGGCGCGCCGCCCAGGAGGGTGAAGAGGCCGACATGGAGATTTCGTCCGGCGACGTCGACCGTGAGTTCTTACTGGACGAGTGGGGCCGCGAATTTGCCGGGGAGCAGATGCGCTGGTTTATCCTCAAGCGCAATGACGCGCTGGTCTCGCGGATCCAGGACCACCAGCCCGACGCATCCGCCAACATTGAAGAGTGCCATCGGCTCCGGCCCATTCCGCAGAGCCAGCTGGACGCGGTCGAGAACCCCGGCGAGTTCACGCAGAACCCGAACTGCGGATACTAGTCGGTGACCGTAGGTGGCCCAGTGCGCCAGGGGAGACGTTCCCCTCTGGCGCGGACGGGGCTGCCTAGCGGACTGTGTGTTCTACCTCGGCACGGACCGGACGTGATGAACCGCCCAGCGTGGATGGTTTTGGTTTTTCTGCTCGCCTGCGTTGGGTCCGTCGCCGCGCAGGGGAAGAGCTATGATTACGTCGTAGCGAAAGATGGAAGTGGCGATTACACCAGCATCCAGGCAGCCATCGACGGGGCAAAGTCCTTTCCCCCCGAGCGGATCACTATCTTCATCGAGAACGGCGTGTACGAGGAGAAGGTGACGGTGCACGCGTGGAACCCGAAGATTACGCTGATCGGCGAGAGCAAGGAGAAGACCATCCTCACCCACGACGATCACTTCGACAAGATCGATCGGGGGCGCAACAGCACGTTCTTTACATACACGCTGCTCGTCCAGGCGAACGATTTCCACGCCCGGAACCTGACGGTGCGCAACACGGCTGGGCCGGTGGGGCAGGCCCTCGCGTTGCGGGTGGAAGGGGACCGGGTGGTTTTCAAGAACTGTCGGTTCCTCGGTCATCAAGACACCGTTTACGTAGCCGGGCAGGGAAGCCGGCAATACTTCAAGGACTGCTACATCGAGGGGACGACGGACTTCATCTTCGGCCCCGCTACGGTGGTGTTTGAAGACTGCCGGATTCACTCAAAGTCTGATTCCTACATCACGGCGGCCTCCACCCCAAAGGCCGAGCCCTTCGGCTTCGTCTTTCTGGATTGCCGGCTGACGGCGGCGCCCGCCGTGGACGACGTGTACCTGGGGCGTCCCTGGCGAAAGTACGCCCAGACCGTGTTCATTCGCTCCGAGATGGGGGATCACATCCGGCCCGAGGGATGGCACAACTGGTCGAAGCCGGAGGCCAAAGAGACGACATTCTACGCCGAGTACGCCAACACAGGGCCCGGCGCGAATCTATCTGAGCGGGTGGAGTGGGCCCACGTGCTCACGGACGCGGAGGCCGCACGCTATACGAAAGAGAACATCTTTTCGGCGGAGAAGACCGCTGAGATGTCGGAGTGGTACCGCGTGCCCGACCGGTAACCCACGGTGGTGGTGTGGGGGGCTGCGTTCCAAAGTGCGGGCGAGTCAAGACCAAGAACTGAGCGCCTGGGCAGCACCATGTTTCGGCTCCTCCCTCATCTCCCCAGCGGCACAGCACTCGTGGCGACCCTCGTCTTGTCCATGTCCGTGTGCCCTCAGGCATGGGCGCAGTCCGGGGCTGAGAGCGTTCACTGGGAGGACGCGCTCGATCAAGACGCTGCTTGGTATGGGAGCAGCGAAGCGATTCGCATT
Source organism: uncultured Salinivenus sp. (assembly GCA_964384855.1). Taxonomy (GTDB): domain Bacteria; phylum Bacteroidota; class Rhodothermia; order Rhodothermales; family Salinibacteraceae; genus Salinibacter. The sequence continues at coordinate 17,755 of CAYLMT010000018.1, read as the reverse complement.
GCGGACAATGTGCTCCTGTACCAGCACGAAAGCGGCGGCTGGCCGAAAAACATCGACATGGCCCAAGAGCTCAGCGGGACGGAGAAAGACCGCATTCGCCGGGAGCAGGCCGCGGGCGGTACGACCCTCAGTGAGATCACCATCGACAATGGCGCCACCTACACGCAGATTCGCTACCTGGCCAGGGTCGACGAGGCCACCGGAGAGCGGCGCTTCAGGGAAGGCGTCCTACGGGGTGTGGATTACCTGCTGGAGGCCCAGTACGAGAACGGTGGCTGGCCGCAGTACTATCCCCGTCCAGACGGGTACCACGAGCACATCACCTTTAATGATGGGGCCATGATCGGGGCGATGCGGGTGCTTCGCGACGTGGCGCGGGGGGAGGGTCGTTTTTCATTTCTCGATTCGTCGCGACGAAAACGGGCTGCGGTGGCCATCGAGAAGGGCGTGGAGACGATTCTGAAGATGCAGATCGAGGTGGACGGGACGCTCACGGCGTGGTGTGCGCAGCACGATTCCGAGACCCTTGAGCCGGTCGGGGCGCGTTCGTACGAACCCCCGTCGATTAGTGGAGGGGAGAGCGTGGGCGTTGTGGAGTACCTGATTGAGATTGACGATCCGAGCCCCGAAGTCATTCGGGCTGTGGAGGCGGCGGTGGACTGGTTCCAACGCGTGAGACTGACCGACATTCGTCTCGTCGAGGTCGAGGATTCGTCCCTACCGAAGGGGGAGGACGTGGTCGTGGGGTTCGACCCGACGAATACCTCTGCGCTATGGGCGCGGTTCTACGAGATCGGAACGAACCATCCCATGTTCTTAGACCGCGAGGGGAACGTGTATGACGCCCTTTCTCAGATCCCCTACGAACGCCGAATGGGGTATTCTTGGCTCGGGGGGTGGCCCGAGGACCTCCTGGACGAGCGCTATCCGACGTGGCGTGAGAACCGGGCGCGCGAGTAGCTATTCACGGGCTGGTTTCCTTTTTCGAATTAGATGATTCACCGCTAAATGCGAAAAGTTATTTTGTAAGGTTTCGGGCTTGATTGAAAGTGCACCGAGACTTGCTTTCGACTGTCGTATTTGTCTTCTAAGTTACCGATTAAGTGACCGAAAAGTACCGTCCGTTTCGCTCTCCATGATCGCGGATATTGCGCTTCCCACACCGACGAACTGAATACTTCTCATCGATGTCCGACACCACCCGCCGCCATTTTCTGAAAACGGCCGCCGTCGGGACCGCTGCGCTTGGGCTCGCGCCTGGGCTTCTGGCGGGCTGTGCAGAATCGCAGACGCAATCGGATACCGGATGGGACCGCGTGCCGGAGATTTTGGATCGCATTGAGCCACCCACCTTTCCAGACCGGGACTACCCGATCACAGACTACGGCGCTGTGGGGGACGGCGAGGCCGACGCCACAGAAGCCTTCGAGGAGGCGGTGACTGCATGTCACGAGGCGGGCGGCGGGCGCGTCGTGGTGCCTGAGGGCGAGTTTCGAAGCGGGCCTATCCACCTGCGCTCAAACGTGAATCTACACGTGGCAGAGGGGGCGACGATCCGCTTCGTTCGAGATCCCAGCCGCTATCTGCCGACGGTGTACACGCGGTGGGAGGGGATGGAGCTGATGAACTACTCGCCGCTCATCTACGCCTTCGAGGAGGAAAACGTCGCCGTCACGGGATCGGGGACCCTGGACGGACAGGCGAACCGCGAGCATTGGTGGCCCTGGAAGGGCGAGCCGGAAGACGGCTGGAGCGAGGGGGAGCCGCGCCAGCTCGAGGCCCGCAACCGTCTTATGAAAATGGTAGCCGAGGGCGTTCGGGTCGAGGAGCGCGTATTCGGCGAGGGCAGTTACCTGCGCCCGAGTTTCATTCAGCCCTACCGCTGCGAGAACGTCCTCGTCGAAGGCGTCGAGATCATTCGCTCGCCCATGTGGGAGATCCACCCGGTGCTCTCGGAGAACGTCACCGTACGCGGCGTCACGGTCGAGAGCCACGGTCCCAACAACGACGGCTGCAATCCGGAGTCGTGTACGGATGTCCTAATCGAGGACTGCTACTTCGACACGGGCGACGACTGCATCGCCCTGAAGTCGGGCCGCAACGAGGATGGACGGCGCATCGGCGCGCCCATCGAGAACGTCGTGGTTCGAAACTGCACGATGCGGGACGGCCACGGCGGAGTCGTGATCGGGAGTGAGATGTCGGGCGGGGCGCGCAACATTTTTGCCGAGGACTGCGAGATGGACAGCCCGAACCTCGACCGCATCCTGCGCATCAAGACCAATTCCATCCGCGGCGGGACCGTCGAAAACGTGTACATGCGCAACATCGAAGTGGGCGAGGTGGGCGGCTCCATCGCGCGCGTCAACTTCCTCTACGAGGAGGGCGATGCAGGGGAGCACGAGCCGGTCGTGCGGGGTATTGACGTGCGCGGCATTAACGCGACGAAGAGCGAGCAGGTGCTCAACCTCCGCGGCTACGCAGACAGTCCCATTCGGGACGTGACCCTCGCCGACTGTCAGTTCACCAACGTGGCGGGCGAGAGCACGATCGAGCACGTGGAGGATCTGACGTTCAACAACGTGTCCGTCAACGGGACCCCGGTGACGTACAATGCGGAGCGCGGCACCATCGAGCCGCTCTAACGCACCGAGACGAATCGAAGCCATACGCTCACATCCACTCGTACCACCGACACGAATTTTCCCATGACTGATTTCTCACTGGACGGAGACGTTGCCCTCGTGACGGGGGCCAGCCGCGGGCTGGGTCGGGCCATGGCTGAAGCTCTCGCCAATGCCGGGGCCGACGTCGTCTGCGCAAGCACGCGCCTGGAGGGCACGAACGATACGGCCGAATCCATTCGATCGAACGGAAGCACCGCCTGGCAGGTGGCGGCCGACCTCTCGGACCGCGACGCCGTGCGGGCGATGGCCGAGGAGACCGAAGAGAAGGTCGGTGCCATCGACATCCTCGTCAACAACGCCGGGACGATCCGCCGACACCCGGCGACGGAGTTTCCGATGGAGGACTGGGATCAGGTGGTCGACGTGAACCTCGACGCCGTCTTTATGCTGTGTCAGCATTTTGGCAAGCAGATGGTCGAGCGCGGGCGTGGCAAGATCATCAATGTGGCCTCGCTGCTCTCCTTTACGGGCGGGATTACCGTGCCGGCCTACACGGCGACCAAGCATGGCGTGGCCGGTCTCACGAAGGCGTTCGCCAACGAGTGGGCGCAGCACGGCGTGCAGGTCAACGCGATTGCCCCCGGCTACTTCCGCACGGACAACACAGCCCCGCTCCGCGATGATGAGGAACGGGCCGAGTCCATCCGCGAGCGCATTCCGACCGGCCGCTGGGGTGAGCCCGAGGACCTGGGCGGCGCGGCGGTCTTTCTCGCCTCCCCCGCAAGCAACTACGTCAACGGCCACATCCTCGTCGTGGACGGCGGCTGGCGGGCGCGCTAACAATCAACTCAACTCTCAGATTTCTCCTCCCACCGATTTTACCCACCATGCGATACCTCCCCGACACCGAGCACTTCAAACGTCTGAACACGGACGAGCTTCGTTCCAATTTTCTCGTGCAGGACCTCTTCGAGCCGGGCGACATCTCGCTCCGGTTTGTCGACCTCGACCGCGTCATTGTGGGCGGGATCGTGCCCGCGGGCGGGGCTCTGTCTCTGGGTGCACCCCCCGAACTGGACGCCGACTTCTTCGCGCAGCGGCGCGAGGTAGGCCTACTCAACGTGGGCGAGAGCGGGCAGATCACCGTCGACGGCACAGACTACGCCATGGATCCGCTCGACCTACTCTACGTGGGCCGCGGCTCGGAGGACGTGACGCTCGAAAGCGTCGACGCCGACGCCCCTGCCCGCTACTATCTGGTGAGTTATCCAGCCCGGTCGCCGCACCCGGTTGCGCACGTCAGCCGTGAGGAGGCCACTGCGGAAACGATTGGGAGCGACGAGAAGGCGAGCGAGCGTATCCTTCGCAAGTACATCCGCCCGGGAGCCGTGGAGAGCGACCAGCTGGTGATGGGAATTACGGAGGTGCAAGACGGAAACGTCTGGAATACCATGCCCGCCCACACGCACGTCCGCCGTTCGGAGGTGTACTTCTACTTTGACGTGGGCGACGAGGACGTCGTCTTTCACCTGATGGGCGAGCCGCAGGAGACGCGCAACCTGGTCGTCCGCGACGAGGAAGCCATCCTGTCCCCGAACTGGTCGATCCACGCCGGGGCCGGGACGGATTCCTACACGTTCTGCTGGGCAATGGGCGGCGAGAATCAGGACTTCGACGACATGCAGGGCGTCGAAATCGCGTCGATGAAGTAGCACCTCTATTTCACGAGGGTTCTCTTCCGATCCAATCACCATTTCTCGATTGCCATGATGCACCGCACCGCCAGATGTCTCGCCGGTCTGGTCCTTCTCCTCGCCTTCGGCGTGGCCCCGATCCAGGCGCAGGTTTGGGATCCCAATCTCGAAGACGGGATGTACAAGAACCCGATCATCCACGCGGACTACTCCGATCCCGACGTGGTGAAGGTGGGGGACGATTTCTACATGACCTCCTCCAGCTTCAACGCCCTGCCCGCGCTGCCCATCCTGCACTCGAAGGACCTGGTCAACTGGCGGCTCATCAATCATGCCGTCGATGAGCTCCCGCACCGCTTCGACGTGCCGCAGCACGGCAATGGCGTATGGGCGCCCTCCTTCAACTACCACGACGGGGAATTTTACATCTTCTGGGGGGACCCGGATGCGGGCATCTATATGGTGAAGACCGACGACCCGCGGGGCGAGTGGGAGGAGCCGGTGCTCGTGCAGGAGGCCAAAGGTTGGATCGACCCGGCCCCGCTCTGGGACGACGATGGCAACGCGTACCTGGTGCACGCCTTCGCCAAGAGCCGGGCGGGCATTAACAGTGTGTTGCACGTGGCTCCAATGGACCCCGACGGGACGCATCTCGTGGGCCGGAGCCGCAAGGTGTACGACGGGCACGGGTCCCACCCCACCATTGAGGGCCCGAAGTTCTACAAACGCAACGGCGACTACTATATCTTCGCGCCGGCCGGGGGTGTGCGGGACGGGTGGCAGACGGTCCTCCGCTCCGACAGCGTCTACGGCGACTACGAGATCCGAACGGTGCTGGAGCAGGGCAAGACGGACATCAACGGTCCACACCAGGGCGCGTGGGTGCACCTCGACAGCGGCGAGGACTGGTTCATCCATTTCCAGGAGCACATCGCGTACGGCCGCATCGTGCACATGCAGCCGATGTGGTGGGAGAACGGCTGGCCCGTGATGGGGCGCGACCCGGACGACGACGGCACGGGCATTCCGGTCCTGAAGCATGAGAAGCCGGACGTGGAGGCGGACCCGCCCACGATGGTTCCACAAACCTCCGACGGCTTCGAGGACGCGCGCCTCGGGCTTCAGTGGCAGTGGCACGGCAACCCCCATCCCGGCTGGTACTCACTGACGGACCGGGTCGGCAACCTCACGCTCTTCTCACAGCCGATGCCGGAGGGGGCGGAGAACATGTGGCCGGTGCCCAATCTGCTCCTGCAGAAGTTTCCGGCACCCGCATTCACGGCCACCACGAAGATGTCATTTAACGGGCAGACCGACGGCGAGAAGTCGGGGCTGATTGTGATGGGGGAGGACTATGCGCACCTGTCCGTCCAGCACACGGCGGACGGCTACGAACTGATCCACACCCGCAAGATGGACGCACATGAGGGTGGTCCCCCGCAGGACCCGATCACGGTCTCGCTCGACGACGGGGAGAACGTCCGCCTCCAGGCCCGGGTGAAGGACGGGGCCGAGGTCCAGTTCGCGTACAGCCTCGACGGGGGCGACTCGTTCGAGACCATCGGCGAGCCGTTTCAGGCCAAGCAAGGCCACTGGATTGGCGCGAAGGTGGGCGTGTATGCCCTCACGCCGCAGGACGCGTCCCAGAGCGGATACGCCGACGTTGAGTTCTTCAACATCGAATAGCAAGATCCTCCTCTTCCCACTGCCTCACCCACAATTTCTCACCCCAACATGCTTCGTACAACACTCAAGAAAAGCACCCTGGCCCTCGCCCTTCTCCTCTGGATGGCGCCCACGCTCGCCCCGGCCCAAGATGCAGAATCGACGGAGCCCTGGTCCGTCCGCACGGCCGAGTCGGTGATGGAACGCAAACCCGAGTTCACGGACGAGTGGGAGTACGAGATGGGAGTCATGCTGAAAGGCTTCCACGAACTGTACGAGCGGACGGGGGATGAGAAGTACTGGGAGTATTTGAAAACGAACGTGGACCGCTTCGTGCAGCCGGACGGCGACATTCGCACCTACACGATTCAAGAGTACAACATCGACAACATCGCGCCGGGGAAGCTCCTCTTCCCGCTCTACGAGGAGACCGGTGACGAGCGCTATCTGCGAGCCGCCGACACCCTGCGGGAGCAGCTCCACGGCCACCCCCGGACGAGCGAGGGCGGCTTCTGGCACAAAGAGATCTACCCGCACCAACTGTGGCTGGACGGCGTGTACATGATGGGGCCATTCCTGACCCGCTACGGCCGCCACTTTGACGAGTCCGAGGCCTTCGACGAGGTGACGAAAGAGATTCTGCTCGTCTCCCGCTACATGCGCGACGCCGAAACGGGTCTCTACTATCATGGCTGGGACGAGTCACGCCAGCAGCGCTGGGCGGACAATCGGACGGGCCTGTCGAAGAACTTCTGGGGACGGGGCATGGGCTGGTACGGCATGGCCCTGGTCGACGTGCTCGACTATCTACCCGAGGATCACCCGGACCGGGGCGAGATCATTCGCGTGCTCCAGAACTACGCCGAGGCCGTGAGCAAAGTGCAAGACCCGGTGACGGGCCTCTGGTACCAGATTCTCGATAAGCGGAGCCGGCCAGAAAACTACCTGGAAGCGTCCGCCTCCAGCATGTTTACCTACACGCTCGCGAAGGGCGTCCGCAAAGGCTATCTCGATGACAAGTACCTGGACGTGGCCCGTCGGGCGCACGCCGGCATTGTGGAGGAATTTGTGGAGGTGACCGATGAGGGCCTCGTCAATCTTTGCTGCGCCGTGACGGTCGGGGGCCTGGGCGGCGATCCGTATCGGGACGGCACCTTCAAGTACTACATGAGCGAGCCCCTGCGCGTGAACGACAACAAGGCCGTCGGGCCGTTCATCATGGCGAGCCTGCAGTTGGAAGCGCTCTCTGAATAGACGAGGGTCAGTCTCCCCAGACAATGTTTTCCTCAGCCGTCTAGGCGGTGAAGCGTGAGGCGTGAAACGTGAAAACGCAGAGGCTTCGTCACGCACTCACGCATCACGTTTCACGTCCAACTACCCTAGCAGACGCCCTTCATACTGGGCAACGCCATTCCGATGCGGGTTCTTATTCTTGCCATTCTGCTTGCGGTCGCCGGGGGGTTGCCTGCGAACGCACAGGAGGTTCTTCCCCTCTGGCCGGAGGGGGAGATGCCCAACTCGCGGGGCCTCAGCGTCCAGGACAGCGTGTCGAACGACCGGTTCTACCGGGTCGGCAGGCCGGGGCTGTACGCGTTTTTCCCCTCGGACGAGGAGAACGTGGGGAGCGCCGTGCTCATCTGCCCCAGCGGCGGCTACGATCACCTGACGTACATCCTGGGCGGGACGCAGCTGGCGAAATGGTTCAACACCCTGGGCGTCTCCGCCTTCGTACTCAAGTATCGTCTCCCGAATTCCCCGGACCTCCAAAATCGATCAGTGGGGCCGTTGCAGGATGCCCAGCGCGCGATGCGCCTCGTGCGAGCCCGTGCCGAGGAATGGGGCATCGATTCGGATCGAGTGGGCGTCTTCGGCTCCTCGTCCGGGGGGCACCTGGCGTCGACCCTCGCGACGCATCCGGACGACGTGTCGGCCATCGGCGATTCGCTCGACAGGGAGCCGTACGTGCCCGACTTTCTCATGCTCGTCTCGCCTGTGATCACGATGGGCGACCATACCCACGAGGGAAGCCGCACCAATCTTCTGGGCGAGAATCCGTCCCCGGAGCGGATTGCGTCGTACTCGAATGAGACCCGCGTCACTGCCGACACACCACCGACCTTCCTCGTTCATGCCGCGAACGATACGGCCGTCGATCCCCGAAACAGCCTCACGTTCTACCGCGCCCTGGTGGCCCACGACGTGACGGCGGGCCTGCACGTTTTTCCTCGGGGCGGGCACGGCATCGCGCTGCGGGGCAATCCCGGTACGACGGAGCAGTGGACGGCCCTCGGGGAGGGCTGGCTCGACGCCCAGGGCTTCCTGGCAGTCCCATCACAGGCCTCGCGCTGATGTGCATACACCGACTGTACCCCAGATGACCCATTCGATTGCCAAAATCGCCGCCCTCGTCGGCCTCCTGCTGTTTGGCCTGGGGCTGGCCCCGCCTGACACGATCACGGTGTACATGATTGGGGACTCCACCATGTCCGAGAAGGAGGTGGAGGCGTATCCCGAGACGGGGTGGGGCACGCCGTTCGCCGTTTTCTTTGACGAGACGGTGACGGTGGAGAACCACGCGCGCAACGGGCGCAGCACCCGCACTTTCCTCGAAGAGGGACGGTGGCAGCCCATCGTCGACAAGCTGGAGGAGGGAGACTACGTCTTCATCCAGTTCGGCCACAACGACGAGGTGCCGTCGAAGGAGCAGTACACGACGGAGGAAAACTTCAAGGCCAACCTCACGAAATTCGTGACGGAGACGCGGGAGAAGGGCGGACAGCCCGTTTTGCTCACGCCCGTGGCCCGCCGCCACTTCGACGACGAGGGGACGCTGGAAAAGACGCATCCCTACGCCACACTGACGCGGGCAGTGGCGCGGGCGCATGACGTACCGCTCATCGATCACACCAAAAAGAGCAAGGCCCTGCTGCGAGAGCTGGGGCCCGAGGACTCCAAATTCCTCTACAACCACCTGGAGCCGGGACAGCATCCCAATTATCCCGATGGGCGAGAGGACGATACGCACTTTAACAACTACGGCGCTCGTCGCATGGCAGAGCTCGTGCTCGACGGCATTCAGGAGCTTGAGCTCGATCTTGCTGAGCGGGTCGTGGACAGTGAGGAAGAGTAAAGGAGATCCGAACGAGAAGCGTCGTTGGATTGAGAAGTTATGAGGGTAACCGCAACACGGGGATCGTTTTTTCGAACATTGTGCTTCGCGATGAGGAAACTGCCTGTTTTCAACCAGGAGTGTTAATTTTTCTCTAGATCAAAAAACGAACCAAAAAGATCACGGCTGTGAAGACTCGGGCTGACATCGGTTCCTGCTCCGCTAAAATCAATCAAACTCGGTCGCTTTGCTCTCTCAAACACGATTGATTTTGGCCGCTTTGCATCCACCGCCGTCTGGGCGCCCGACTCTTCAAGGCCGGAGCAGCTTACTTCTGCCAGCTTGTGCCCCGAGGGACCCGGTGCAGCATCCTGCGGACATTCTCATAATCCCACACTCCAACGACGCTTCCAGAACCCTCTGCCTATCTATTTGAACGGGGTCTCATAGGCTATGCCAACCGATTCTGATAAGCCCATGACGAAGAGACTGCTTTTTTCGGTGCTACTGGTGGCGGCTCTGTGCCTTCTGACTGGGGGCGCGGGGGACGCGACTGCGCAGCCCGAGCAGGAGTACTTTCAGCCCGTGCCCGATTCACTTTACGACGGGCTGGCCTTCGACATGCCGAAGGTGAAGGTGCCGACGTTTCCGGACTACACCGTGAGCATCAAGGAGTTTGGGGCCGAGGGGGATGGCGAGGCCCTCAACACCGAGGCCTTCAAGAAGGCCATCTCGCACGTGTCGGAGCGTGGCGGGGGGCGGGTCGTGGTGCCGAAGGGCATTTGGCAGACGGGGCCGATCGTCTTGCAGAACAACGTCAACCTCCACACCGAGCAGGGGGCACTCGTCGTCTTCAGCGACAACTTCGACCTGTATCCGCTGATCGAGACGAGTTTCGAAGGACTGGACACCTATCGGTGCATGTCGCCCATCTACGGCAAGGGGCTGGAAAATGTGGCGATCACCGGGGAGGGGGTGTTCGACGGATCGGGGGGCGCGTGGCGTCCGGTTCACCGATCGGAGCTCACGGAGCGTCAGTGGGAGGAGAAGGTGGCCTCGGGCGGTGTTGTGACGGAGACCGAAGGCGAGACGACATGGTACCCGAGCAAGGAGTCGATGCAGGGGGATCCTGGGAATTTCAACGTCCCGCCGGACCGCACGACCCGGGAGGAGTACATGGAGGTCAAGGACTTTCTGCGGCCCGTCATGATTAGCATCCGCGAGAGCGAAAACGTGCTGCTTGACGGCCCGACGTTTCAGAACTCGCCGGCCTGGATGCTGCATCCCTTGATGAGCGAGAACCTCATCATCCGGAATCTGAAGATTCGGAATCCGGTCTACGCCATGAACGGCGACGGGCTCGACCTGGAGTCCAGCAAGAATGTGGTGATGTACGGGAACAGCTTTGACGTGGGGGACGACGCGATCTGCATCAAGTCCGGCAAGAATGAGGACGGGCGCGAGCGCGGGATGCCGACGGAGAACGTTATCATCCGCAACAATACGGTCTACCGCGCCCACGGCGGGTTCGTGGTGGGGAGCGAGATGTCCGGGGGCGTGCGCAACATCGCGGTCTCGGACATGACTTTTATCGGGACCGACGTGGGCGTGCGCTTCAAGAGCACACGGGGCCGCGGCGGGGTGGTGGAGAACATCTACATCTCCGACATCGACATGATTGACATTGTCACCGAGCCGATCCGGTTCAACCTCTACTATGACGGTGAGGCTCCGTCTCCGAACCAAAAGAGCGAGGTCGTCGACGAGAAGAAAATCGAGGAGCAGATCCCGGAAGTAACCGTGGAGACGCCCCAGTTCCGCAACATCTACCTGGAGAACGTCCTCTGCCAGGGCGCCGAGACGGCACTGTGGATTCAGGGCCTTCCGGAGATGAACGTGGAGAACGTACAGCTGGAAAACGTCCGCATTACGGCGCGTCGGGGAGGGATGGTGACGGACGCTGATGGGCTGCAGCTGCGCGACGTGACGCTGACCCTGCAGGAAGGGCCGGGGCTGTATCTGAGCAACGCACACAACGTCCGGCTCCGCCAGTCAGAGATCGCGTTCCGGGGCGCACCGAGTGTGGGGCTACGGGTGGAGGGGCCATTCACAGAGGCGATTTCACTCGATGGGGTGCGCTTTACGAACGCCGAGACGGACGTCAGCCGAGGGCCGAATGTGGAATCGGACCGCGTAAGCAGGAGCGCAGAGGGAGAACGGTAGGTGGCTCAACGCGACCAATGATCGCAATTGTAGAAATACGCAACAGAAGAGCATTATGAGCCTATTTCAATCCCCTTTTCGAGATAGCCGTGCCGGCTTCCGGGCTCTGCTTCTGGGCGTCGCGCTGGTTGGAGTAATGATCGTTCTTCCGCTCGCCTCACACGGGCAATCCGAGGCGAACGGCGTGGTTGTGCGAGTGGAAAACCCCCGGTCCATCGCGCAGGCTGAGGAGGTGGTGTCCGTGGCCTGGAACGAGGTCGAGTCGGTGCTGGGACAGGGGGAAACGGTGCGGGTGCGAGATCGGACCAGCGGCGAGGAGGTCCCGACGCAGGTTCTCGACGACAACGACGACGGCCAGCCCGATGAATTGCTGTTCCTGGCCGGATTTCGGGCGGGGGAGAAGCGCAATTTTATCGTCGAGGCCGCTTCGCCGGTGGATTCCGGGGAGGCTCACGTCTTTGCCTATCACCAGCAAGAACGGGACGACGTGGCGTGGGAAAATCGTCAGGTGGCGTTCCGGACCTACGGGGAGGGGCTTCAGGAGATCGAGGAAGACTTTAGAAGCAGCGGCATCGACGTATGGACGAAGCGTGTGCCGGAGCTCGTGATCGAGGACTGGTACACGGAAGGGCACTACCACACCGACACAGGGGAGGGTGCGGACTTCTTCAGCGTGGGGGAGACGCTCGGGACCGGCGGCACAGCCATTTGGCGAAGCAGGCAACTCCACCGCGCCCCGAACTTTTCCGATTACGAGATCGTCGCGAACGGCCCGCTGCGCGCCATCGTTGAGCTGGAGTACGGGCCGTGGGAGGCGGGCGACCTCTCGGTGACCGAGCACAAGCGCATCACGATCGACGCCGGGGAGCACTTTTTCCGGAGCGAGAGCACGTTTGAGGCCGAGGGTGTAGACTCCCTCACCCACGCCACGGGCCTCGTGAAGCGCGACGGGGCCGTGGGCTCCATGAGCCGCGACCAGCCTTGGGCCTGGCTCAGCCTCTGGGGGCCAGTGGCCACCGGTGGTGGGGGACATGGCGACCTCGGAACGGCCGTGCTGGTCGACCCCGGCCGCCTGCTCAAGATGACCGAGACGAACGATCACTACCTCGCCCTCGCCCGGATCGCCGTCGGAGAGCCGGTCGCCCACTACGTCGGTACCGGATGGACCGCCGCGGAGGACGTTGAGAATGTGGAAGACTGGTGGCACCGCCTCGACGCGTTCGCCCGGTCGCTCAATGAGCCGCTGCGCGTGGAGGTCGTGCAGGGCGGCGCGTCGCGTTGACCACACGCTACAACCTTGAGCCCCTCGCGGACACGGCGCCAGACCCGAACGCCACAACTCAACAAATCACCCAGATCCAATCTCATGGCAGACTCAGACATTGGCGTCATCGGCATGGCCGTGATGGGCCAGAACATTGCCCTCAACATCGAATCGAAAGGGTACCAGGTGTCGGTGTACAACCGCACCGGGTCCACGACGGAATCCTTTTACGAGGAGCGGGGGGAGGACAAGCAGGTCGTGCCGACGTACGACCTGGAGGCGTTCGTCGACTCGCTCGCCCGGCCCCGCACGGTGCTGCTCATGGTGAAGGCCGGGAAGCCGGTCGACATTTTCATCGACAAGCTGAGCCCGCTTCTGGACGAGGGCGACGTGATCGTGGACGGTGGCAACTCGGACTTTCACGACACGGAACGACGGGTTGAAAAAGCCGAAGATGAGGGGCTTCTTTACCTCGGCACCGGCATCAGTGGCGGGGAATACGGCGCGCTCCACGGCCCGTCCATCATGCCCGGCGGGCACCGGGAGGCGTACGAGATCGTGGGGCCCCTCCTCGAAGACGCTGCCGCACAGATTGACGGTCAGCCCTGCTGCGCATATCTGGGACCGCACTCGGCGGGCCACTACGTAAAGATGGTCCACAACGGCATCGAGTATGCGGTGATGCAGTCCATCGCCGAGGCCTACTGGCTGATGGCGCAGGGGCTGGGCATGGATCCCCCGGCAATGAGCGAGCAGTTTGCCGCATGGAATGAGCGGGTGGGGGCGTACCTGTACGAGATTACCGCCGACATCCTCTTGCAGAAGGACGACCGGGGCGACGGGTACCTCATCAACAAGATCCTCGACACGGCTAAGCAGAAGGGGACTGGCAAGTGGAGTGTCCAGTCGGCGCTCGACTATGGCGTGCCGGTGCCTACCATGTCGGCGGCGGTGGAGGGGCGCTTCCTGTCGGCACTCAAGGACGAGCGGGGCAAGGTGGGAAAGATGTACGGAATTTCCCGTCCGATCGGGACTCTTTCCGAGGATTTCCTCGACGATCTCGAAGACGCCCTTTACATCTCGACCGTGTCCTCCTACGCGCAGGGCATGAAGCTGCTGGATGTAGCCTCGGTCGAGCGCGGCTATGAGCTGGACCTGTCCACCGTGGCGCGGGTCTGGAAGGATGGATGCATTATCCGCTCGAAGTTGCTCGATCCGATCCGCACGGCATATGACGAGACGCCGTATCCAGACAACTTGATGGAGGCGTCGAACTTCCAGCTGGAGTACACCGAGGCCATTCCGTCCCTGCGGCGAATCGTACAGGCGGCGCGGGGGGTGGCTCTTCCCGTTCCGGCCCACAGCGCGTCGCTTGACTACTTCGAATCCTTGACCTCTCCCAATCTTCCGGCCAATATGATTCAGGCCCAGCGGGACTGCTTCGGGGCGCACACCTACGAGCGGCACGACATGGAGGGAACGTTCCATACGGAGTGGGGAGAGTAATGCTGATCTTCAGTGTGCATCTCGAAAGGAGTGAGAAGTCGCGAGGCGCGCCTCGCAAACGATGATTCCAACAATTGCACACCGATGCTCGGAAGAGAGACTCGCGGCGTACCGGCTCGCGCTGCACCACGTTTCTGATCGTTTCAACGTAGAGACCGCACATGCGCACCCACGACGACATTCATACCGCGATCGTGAACTCGTCCACCTTCGGGCGACACTTTCCCGAGCTGCTGAACCGGCTCAAGGCCCTCGGGCCGGTCGAGCGCTTCCAGTTCGACCCAGAGGTGGGCGGCGAAACGCTGGTCTCCGAGCTCGAGGGAGTTCCCTACATCGTGGCGAGCGTGACCCCGCACTTCCCCCGGGTGTTCTTCGAGGAGAACGACGACCTGCTCCTCCTCGCCCGCCACGGCATTGGATGCGACAACGTGGACCTGGAGGCAGCCACCGACACCGGCGTGATCGTGACCCGGATTGCGGGCGAGCCCGAGCGGGACGCCGTGGCCGAGCTCAGCATGAGTCTCATCATGGCGTGCCTTCGCGACGTGGTGCCGGGCGCCCGGGCCACAGAAGAACGTGCCTGGGAGCGCCGCCGACACTTCGTGGGGCGGGAGCTCTCCCACATGACCGTCGGTGTCATCGGCTATGGCAACATCGGCAGTCGGGTGGGCGAAATCATCGGTGAAGGATTTGGGGCGGAGGTGCTCACCTACGACCCAAACATTGCCGATCCTGTGCTCGCCAAGGCCGGGGTGGAGCCGACCTCCCTCCATGATTTACTCCGCCGTGCCGACCTCATTTCCCTGAACGCCTCCCATAACCCTGCGAACTTCGAAATGATCGGGGCCACGGAGATCGAGCTGATGAAGGACGGCGTGTTCATCGTAAACACGGCGCGCGGCGAACTGACCGACGAGGACGCCCTCGCTGAGGCCGTCGCCGACGGAAAGATTGCCCGGCTGGGGGTGGATGTGCTCCAGCGGGAGCCGATTCGCGACGACCACCCGTTTCTGGAGTTGGACAATGTCATCGTGCTCCCGCATGTGGGCAGCTACACCGAGCGGTCCCTTCGGCTGATGGACGAGAAGAATGTGGAGGACGTGGAGAAGGTCGTGAACGGAACCGTGCCCGACGAAATTGCGAATCCAGACGTTCTCGTGCGCGGCACGAGGGCGGGGGTGGACTCATGAATCTGGGACTGATCATTGATGTCGGCACCACCAATGTGAAGGTGGGGGCTGTCCATTCGGACGGAGAGGTTGTGGCTCGGGAGTCCGCGTCAACTCCCTCGCTCCACCCCGAGCGGGGTGCGTTCGAGCACGATCCCGAGGAGCTGCTGCGGGTGATCGAGGAGCTGAGTACAGAGGTGGCGCGTCCACGTCGGGAATCGATTGCGTTTCTTGGACTCTCGGGGTACCAGTTTGGATTCTTGCCGCTCGACCGGGAGGGCCAGCCCCTTACGGGCATGATGACGCTCCTCGACGATCGGCCCAAGCAGGTCATGGAGCAGATCCGTACTGAATTTCCAATCGAGGAGATTTACCGGCGCACGGGGTGTCCCCCGCTCTTTACCTACACGCTCTCGAAGCTCGTGTGGCTGCAGCGAGAAAGGCCGGACGTGTTCGCGGAGGCCGGTCGGTTTGCCGACCTCAAGAGCTTTCTGCTGGAGGAACTGACCGGTCAGTTCGTGACTGAGCCCAGCATCGCCTCCGCCACCCAACTCCTCAACATTCACGAGTCCGACTGGGACGATGAGATTTTGGCGCAGGTGGGCATCGATCGGTCGCATCTTCCACGCGTGGTGCCGGGCGAGAAGTTCATCGGAGAGCTGACGACGGAAGCGGCCGAGGCGCTGGGGCTTCCCAGTGAAACCCCCGTGCTGCCGGGGCTCTATGATGGCGGGGCCATGATTCTGGGCATGGGCGGGATTGGCGAAGAAGTGGCCGTCTGCAATCTGGGGACGACGGCGATGGTGCGGGGGTGTGCGACCGAGCCGGTGCTGGACGATCCCGCCCAGATGCGTCTACAGACCTACGCTCTGATGGATGGGCTCTGGGCCGTGGGCGGGGCGATCAACAACGCCGGAGTCACACTTCGGTGGTACCGTGACAAGCTCGATGCGGACGCGTCGTACGAGGAGCTCATGACCGAGGCGGAGCAGGTTGAGCCGGGGGCGGAGGGGCTGTTCTGTCTGCCGTTTTTGACGGGCGAGCGGGATCCCCGCATTGGGGACGCCGCCTCGGGGGCCTTTTTCGGCGTGAAGGAATTTCACACCGGTGCCCATGTGGCGCGGTCGATCCTCGAAGGGGTGGCCTACGGCCTCCGAATGGTGCAGGACGCCGTCGTGGAGAACGGATTCCACTATGATCGGATGCGCATTGGCGGCTCGGGGGCACGCTCGGCGCTCTGGCCCACCATCGTCAGCAATGTGCTGGACGTGCTCGTCGAACGCACCCGCACGCCGGACGCGGCCCTCGTCGGAGAGGCCCTGCTCGGTTTCACCGCTCTCGGGACGTACGACGACTTCACCCACGCCTCCGATGCGATGGTGGCGGTGGGGGAGTCTTGCCGTCCCACCGACAATCTCGTGGAGACATACAGCCGGGGCTACCAATTCTTTGGTCACCTGGTGGAGACAATGGGCGACCTTTATCAACAGCACACGAGCATCTTCGGGTAGCCCCAACTTCGGGACTCCGACCTTTCAGTCTCATTTTCCTCGAACGATTCTTCCTCATGCAACCGCTCACCCTCCACGACGACCGCTACTTCAGCGCCACACCGGCCATTCGGCGTATCGCCCGGACGCTCTACGAGGAAACCCGGGACCTCCCAATCGTGAGCCCGCACGGGCACGTCGAGCCTCGCATTTTGGCCAACGACGAGCCGTTCCCGGAGCCGACCTCGCTCATCATCATTCCGGACCACTACATCTTCCGGATGCTCTACTCGCAGGGCGTGCGGCTGGAGGACCTAGGGATTCCCACCCGTGACGGAACGCCGGTCGAGCAGGACCCGCGGGTCATCTGGCAGCGGTTCGCCGAGCACTACTACCTGTTCCGGGGCACGCCGACCGGCGCTTGGCTCGACCACGAAATGCACGAGGTGTTTGGGGTGGAGCACAAGCTGAACGGCGACTCGGCGATGCACGTCTACGACCAGATCAACGAAAAGCTGCAGTCGCCCGACTTCCGGCCCCGAGCGCTGTTCGATGACTTCGACGTGGAGGTGCTCTGCACCACCGACGCGGCGACTGACCCGCTGGAGCATCACCAGAAAATTCGGGACTCGGACTGGGACGGGACCGTCTTGCCCACGTTTCGTCCCGACGCGCTCTTTGACATTACGGCTCCCGACTGGCCCGACCGCCTCGACGCCCTTCGCGAGCGATGCGACATGACCATCGGCGACTACGGGGACTTTATCGTGGCCCTCGAAGACCGGCGGGCATTCTTCAAGTCGATGGGCGCGCTGGCCACCGACCACGCCGTTCTTCGCCCGCACACCGAGAAACTGTCTGAGGCGACGGCGGACGAGATCTTCCAGCGGGCCCTCCGCGGCGAGGCCGACGCGGACGACAAGTGGCGCTTTCAGGCGAACATGCTCATGGAAATGGCCCGCATGAGCACCGAGGACGGGCTCGTGATGCAGCTCCATCCCGGCGCGT
>CAYLMT010000017.1:0-22617 GCA_964384855.1 uncultured Salinivenus sp. | reverse complement strand
TCCGGCCTCGTGGGCTCGAACCTGGTGCCCTTCTTCACCACGGGCGGACATACCGTGAAGCGCCTCACCCGCTCCGGCCCCACTGGTGAGGACAAAATTCTGTGGGACCCGCGCACGGAACGAATCGAGGCAGAGAAGCTGGAGGACGTGGACGCCGTGATCCACCTGGCGGGCGAGAACGTATTTGGGCGCTGGACCCCTGCCAAGAAGCAGCGCATCTACTCCAGCCGGGCGGACGGGACGCGGCTCCTGGCCGAGGCCCTCGCCGGGCTCGACGACCCGCCGGAGGTGCTCATCTCCTCCTCCGCCGTCGGCTACTACGGCGACCACGGCACGGACCGCATCACGGAAGAGAGCGAGCCGCGCAATGCCGGCTTCCTGAGCGAAGTCTGCGAGGCCTGGGAGGCAGCCACCGAGCCCGCCGCGGCTGCCGGCATTCGCACCGTACAGATGCGCACTGGCATCGTCCTGACGCCCGCGGGCGGGGCACTCCGCCTCATGCTGCCGGCGTTCTGGCTCGGCCTCGGGGGGCGCGTGGGAGCGCACAACCAGTACTTTCCCTGGATTACGCTCGACGACGTGCTCGGCGGCTTCTACCACGCCCTCTGGACGGACGACCTAGAAGGTCCCGTCAACCTCACCGCCCCGACTCCGGTCACGATGGAGACCTATACGCAGACGCTGGCCGGTGTCCTCCGTCGTCCGGCGTTTCTGAACGTCCCCTCCTCCCTCGTGCACACCATCGGGGGCGAGATGGCGGACGGTATGATCCTGGCCAGCGCCCGCGCCGTGCCCGAGCAACTCCAAGCGACCGGCTACGACTTCGGTTATTCGACATTGGAGGACGGCCTGCGACACGTGCTGGGACGGATGTAGAACGGTAATTCCGACCCGAAATGCCCGGAAGCACTCCTGTATGACGCCCGCACGGATTGCGTGTTGCGTATCGCGTAACTGTCAACGGTCTCTCTCCTACGCAATACGAAATACGCAATACGCACTACCCCAGCGCCTCCAGCTCACGCGCAACGGGCTCCAGTAAATCGTCCTCCCGCACAAAGGAGAGACTCTGGTCGATATCGTCCTCCAGCAGGTAGTCCTCCTCTCGGTGCGGAACGGCATCGCGGACGATCTCGTGGGCAAGCTCGACGCCCCGGCCGGGCCGCAGCGGCAGCCGATAGTCGAGGGCCTGCGCGGCCGTGAGCAGTTCGATGGCGAGGACGCGCTCCACGTTTTCCAGGATGTCGAGCAGCTGCACGGCCCCCACGCTGCCCATGCTCACGTGGTCCTCCTGTCCCAGGCTCGTGGGAATGGAATCGACGGACGCCGGATGGGCGAGGCTCTTGTTTTCCGACACGAGGGCGGCGGCGGTGTACTGCGGCATCATGTAGCCGGAGTTGAGGCCGGTATCCTCCATCAGCAGCTCCGGGAGGCCATCGTGCCCTTCCAGAAGCAGGTAGATGCGGCGCTCGGAGATGCTAGCGAGCTCGGCCAGCGCGATTCCGGCGTAGTCGAGCGCCAGGGCGAGCGGCTGGCCGTGGAAGTTGCCTGCACTGATCACGTCGCCGTCCTCGAAGACGAGGGGGTTGTCCGTCACGCTGTTGATTTCGCGCTCTACCATTTCGGTCGCGTGGCGGAGGGCGTCGCGACTGGCCCCGTGGACCTGCGGCACGCAGCGGAGGCAGTATGGGTCTTGCACTTTGCCGCAGTTGCGGTGCGACTCCAGAATCTCGCTGTCTGTGAGCAGGGTCCGGACGTTGGCGGCCACCTGCTGCGCCCCGGGGTGGGGCCGGACTTCGTGCACGCGCTCGTCGAACGGCTTGATGCTGCCCTGCAGCGCCTCCAGGCTCATGGCCGAAAGGACGTCAGCAATCTTGACGAGGCGGTGTGCCTCGTGCAGCACGTGGGCTGCGTACCCGCTCATCTGTTGGGTGCCGTTGATGAGAGCCAGCCCGTCCTTCGGTCGCAGCGTGATCGGCTCCAGGTCGTGCTCGGACAATACCTCCTCGGCGGGCCGGACGTCTGTGCCGTCGTCCGTCCAGAATCGCCCCTCCCCCAAGAGTGGGAGGGCCAGATGGGCCAGCGGCGCGAGGTCGCCCGACGCCCCCACACTGCCGCGGCTCGGGAGGGCCGGGATGAGGTCGCGCTCCGCAAACAGAAGCAGCCGATCAAAGGTCTCCCGGGAGACCCCGGAGTAGCCGAGGCCCAGTGCGTGAATCTTGAGCTGTAGGATGAGACGGCTGAGGGCCTTCGGCACGAGGTCGCCGACCCCCACGGCGTGACTGAAGACGAGGTTGCGCTGGAGCGTCTCCAGGTCCTCCTGGGGCACACGCTTCTGCGCGAGCGCCCCGAACCCAGTGTTGATGCCGTAGTGCGCCTCTCCATCCGTCAGGGCGTCCTCCACCCGGGCCCGTGACCGGTCGACCGCCGCCGGGTTGTCGCCGAGTGCTGAGATTCGTTTCGAAAGGTCGGCGTGGAGAGAGGCAATCTGGACCGAGACATCGGGATGAGCGGCAGGCATAGGTGACGCGACGGAATCTAAAATTGGAAGTTGGAAAGCGACTTGGCTCATTCATTTCGTTCGGGATCTACCTCGAACGGAATGACCGGTGGGACGTTGCTTTTTCCATGTCATTCTGTTTTCTGTGTCGTTCTCATACACCCCCGCTCCCTCATGGAGTCTCCCGACGCTCTCGTCATTGGGGCCGGGCTAGCCGGCCTGAACTGTGCGCGCCACCTCCACGAGCGCGGCCTCAACGTACAGATCCTGGAGGCCGAAGACCGGGTGGGCGGCCGCGTCCGTACCGACACCGTCGATGGCTTTCGGCTCGACCGCGGTTTTCAGGTACTGTTGACGGCCTACCCCGAGACGCAGCGGGAGCTCGACTACGATGCGCTCGACCTGCACGCCTTTCCGGACGGTGCACTCGTGCGCTACAACGGGCGTTTCCATCGTGTGGCCGATCCCCGCCAGCACCCCCGGGACGTGCTCCGCACGCTCCTCGCCCCCGTCGGCACGGTGGCCGACAAGGTGCGCATGCTGCGCCTTCGTCGTGTCCTCGCCACCCGGTCACTCCCGCAGATCATGGAGAAGGAGGAGCGTCCCACGATCGACGCCCTTCGGAACCGATGGGGCTTCTCGGCGGCCATGATCAATCGGTTCTTCCGTCCCTTCCTCGGCGGCATCTTTTTCGACCGGACCCTGCAGACGTCGAGCCGCATGTTCGAGTTCGTCTTCAAGATGTTCGCAGAGGGGCGAACGGTGCTGCCGGCCGGGGGCATGGACCACATTGCGAAGCAGATGCGCCAGGACCTCCCGGAGGCCGCGGTCCGACTCCAGACGCGGGTGGAGTCCGTAGAGGAGCAGACCGTCACATTGGAAGACGGCGACACGCTGGAGGCGCCGCACGTGGTAGTCGCCACGGAAGCCCCGGAAGCGAACCGGCTCGTAGGGGACGTATCCCCGACCGAGGGCCGATCCACCGTCTGCCTCTATTACGACGCGCCCCAGTCGCCGCTCGATGCTCCGTTTCTCGTCCTTAACGGCGAAGGCGTTGGCCCCATCAACAACCTCGCCGTGCCGTCGGACGTGGCGCCCGGCTATGCGCCGGAGGACCGTGCCCTCATCTCCGTCGTGGTAGTGGGCACACCCGCGGAGAGCGAAGAGGCCCTTCGGCGATCCGTGCGGGCCCAGTTGATCGACTGGTTCGGACTGGCAGCGGGCGGCTGGACGCACCTCCAAACCCAGCACATCCCCTACGCCCTCCCCGAGCAGGCGCCTCCGTTCCTGTCCCCGCCCGAGCGTCCCGTGCGGCGGCGACCGGGGCTGTACGTCTGCGGTGACCATCGCCGCACCGCGTCGCTCAACGGCGCCCTCGCCGCGGGCCGGGCCGCCGCCGAGGCCGTCTGGGCCGATCATACGGAGTGATTCTCGTCGTTCCGTGCGTCCATGATTCATCATCTGCTACGCCCGGACGACCCGGCTACGAGGAATTTCAGGACTCGTGCTGTGGAACGGCGAGCAGAAATTGGGGCTTGATCGTGATGAGTTGGTGGGAGTCGGATAGAAGTCCCCCAACTGTTCCTCCTCCATCTTTCGCCGAGATGAATCCATCCTGAGGGGATACGCCACCGAATATCGAATATATCAAGCGGGACGAGAGAGTTCGTCAGCTTAAGAGGCTTGACATAAGAACAAGCCAATTCGCAAAACCTTTGCTTTTCCACAAGGTTATTAAGCCAGGGGTATGCCTACCCTGAGCATTTTGAACTCCGGTTATTGCCGCCTCGACCAATCGTCTTTTCAAATAGGCACTCCGATCGACCATGAAATACGGGGCAATTGACTTTGGTCTGATCGTGCTCCTCTGTGCTGCTATCGCTGGCTGCGAAGTAATCGGGGTAGACAACCAGGAGTCACCTCAAAACCTGCGACCCGGACCCTACTCATTCACCGCCTATGACTCAGCCGGAACAGCCCTCATCAAAGGAACTCTGAGACTTGGCCGCTCCCACGACTCCGGGTGGGATCTCAAGGGCACCTGGCAATTTGAGGAAGTGCAAGACATTGAAGGATGGACCGAAAGAATGATTGGTGAGGGGAAATTGCGGGGCAGTATGGGAGAATCCGGGAACGTGCGGATGAGCCTCTTACCCAGCGCCGAAGATGCAGACGCGGTACTCAACGGGGCATACAAAGAAGAAAGCATACTTCATGGCGAATGGGCAATCGTGGATTGGGGGATGACTTCAAGAAGTGGGCGCTTTGTGGCAACCCCCAATTAGATACGTGCGAACTCTGTCGAACACCTAAATTGGTACGGTGAACCGTTGGTGTGATATGTCCAAGACGTTGCACTGACAGGACGATGCGGTTCGATATCGCTAATCGAAAGTGACGACACGAGAGAGTAAAAACTCGGTTGTACCCCGCAATTCGAACGGTATCGGCCCCACGTGAACATTTTCCCGTCCGGCTCAGGTGAGTATTGTCCTTATCGTTGCGTGTCGACATCCATGGTATACAGCGGGTTTTTATTAGCACCTGTTCAAGCCAAACAAACCCGATTGGGCGGTCAGCGGAATTGATACCGCGCGAGACCCTGAGCCCCAATCTTGGTCCCCCATCCTAGACGGTGTTAAACGCCTCGAAGTCGGAGAGTGAGTCCTTTCGTCCCAAATTGATCCCGTTCCGTAGAGAAGGCAGAAGCATATGAACGGAAGCTGGGTGCATGCTGTAAATATCGTTCTGTGCACAGCCTGTATTGGACTTGGCGGAGGTGCATATGCCGGACTGCTGCCACCCCGCGTGGGCGTCCTCCCCATTTTCGCGCTCGTGGCCGTCGCGGGCTGTTACGGAGGAGCATGGTGGATGAAGCACTCCCCCTCTAGCCTCAATATGCCGAATCAGGACACGTACGACACGTTACCCGAAGAGGCCCAGCAGAACGTGATCGCCTGCATGTTGCCGTTTATGTACGGATGCGTCACGCTCTGGACTGGGTTCGGAATTCTTAGTGTCCTCGTCCCTAAGACGGAATTCCTGGTAATAGTCCTCGTGCTTGCCGGCATCCTGGAGGGTGCGATGGCCGTCCATTTCCTACTTTTAAAGGCGCCGCAGAAGGTCCGTGAACTTCAGGAAGCCTCTCAGGACAAATCACAATAGAGACGGTGCGCCTCTTCTCAGCCAGTAGGTTGCGGAGATTGTTTTCAGGCGCGTGGCAGCTTCTGCCCGTTCATTCGTCGCGCCCCCGGTACGGCTGAGTGGGCTCGTCGTGAAGCGGACGTCCCGGCACACTGCAACGACTTCGACACGGTGAGGCACTTGAGGGCCGCGAGCCCGTAACGATACGACTGGAGTAAATCCCTATGATGCGGAGAGGTCCTTTTTCTCCACTCGTGTCTCGTATCACAATCAATCCACCCCAATGAAAGCTGTCTGGCACGACATCGTCCTCGCCGAAAGCGACGACACCGTCGTCGTCGAAGGCAACCACTACTTCCCGCCCGAGTCGCTGAACAAGGACCACTTCAAGAAGAGTGATCACCGCACCACCTGCCCGTGGAAGGGCAAGGCCCACTACTACGACCTGGTGGAGAACGGAACCCGCGCGGAGAACGCCGCCTGGTACTACCCGAACCCGTCCGACGAGGCGTCCGAGATTAAGGACCACGTGGCCTTCTACAATAGTCAGGTGGAGGTGACGGAGTAGGATCGCCTCTCCGTCCCCGGATCGTCCCCAAGCATCCTCGTTCACGACTCTCCTCCCCATATGTCTTCTCCCGCCCCTTCCCCCACCACTGCATCGGAGAAGGACGAACGCTACACCGACACCCGCCGCCGGATCGACGCACTGCTCGACGGGCCCACCGACTGGATTTCGGCAATGGCCACCGTGGCCTGCGAGCTCCACCACGCGTTCGACCACTACGACTGGACGGGCTTCTACCGGGCCGTGTCCGACGACGAACTGCTCGTGGGGCCGTATCAGGGCCCGCACGGCTGTCTCCACATCGATTTTGACCGCGGCGTGTGCGGGGCGGCGGCGCGGACCCGCGAGACGCAGCTCTGGCCGGACGTGTCCGAGGCCCCGGATCACATCGCATGCCAGTCGTCCACCCAGTCGGAGATCGTCGTGCCCGTCGTGACGCCCGATGACGACCTGCTGGCTGTGCTCGACGTCGACTCGGACACCCTCGGCGTGTTCGACACGACTGACCGGAAACACCTGGAGGCGCTGTGCCGAGACCTGGGGAAGCGGTTCGAGAACGCCAAGGTACGGTAGCGTGCTCCGAGACGGCTGCCCCAGACGTTAACGCGTGAGGTGTAACCCGCGAGCGCAGATTCCTCACGCAAGCCCTGTGTCACGCCTCACTCGTCACGCATCACGTTTCACGCGCCCACTGCGCCGTCCCCCCTGAATCGAATTGTCCCTCCGTCCCCGCATGAAGCTTCCCTGGGTCCTCAAAATGGCGTGGCGCGATAGCCGTGGCAGCCGCGCGCGCCTCACGCTCTACCTCTCGGCGATGGTCCTGGGCGTGGCGGCCCTCGTCGCCATCCGCGGCTTCGGCGAAAACCTGACGCGCACGGTCGACCAGGAGGCGAAGACGCTTCTCGGCGCCGATCTGAGGATCGAGAGTGAGTCCCCATTTTCGGATTCCACAGAGGCCCTTCTCGACTCGATTGGTGGCGTCCAGTCCCGCCGCGTCTCGTTCGCGTCGATGGCCTACTTCCCCTCCACCGGTGGCACGCGACTCTCTGCCGTGCGGGCCGTGGAGGGCGGCTTCCCGTTCTACGGCGCGCTGGTCACCCGTCCCGACAGCGCGGCGGCCCAGTACCAGACCGCAGACGGCGCGCTCGTGGACGGGACGCTGCTCCGCCAGTTCGAGGTGGAAGTGGGCGACTCCGTCCGTATCGGGGACGTGCACTACCCCATCCTCGGAGAGTTGGAGCAGGCCCCGGGCGAATCGAGCTTCACCTCGGCCGCCAGCCCCCGCATCTACGTGCCGCGGGCCCGGCTCGACACCTCCCTCTTTGGGCGTGGAAGCCGGGTGGAGTACGAGGTCTTTTTCCAGTTCGAGGACAGCCGGGACCTCAACGCGCTCATCGCGGAGATCGACCCCTACCTCGACCGGCACGACCTTGATCTCGACACCGTTGAGGAGGAGGCATCGGACTGGCAGGACGGGCTCAGCGATCTGTCTCGCTTCCTCGGCCTGGCCGGCTTTGTGGCGCTGCTGCTGGGGAGCCTCGGCGTAGCGAGCGCCGTGCACGTGTACGTACAGCGCCGTCTCACGTCGATCGCGGTTCTCCGCTGTCTCGGCGCAAAGGCGGGACGCACGTTTCAGATTTACCTCGCCCAGGCGGGGATGCTCGGCCTCATCGGGGCCGGTCTCGGGAGCCTCCTCGGAGTGGGCCTGCAGGCGTTCGTGCCCCGTCTCCTGGCCGATTTCCTCCCCTTCGAGGTCTCCTTCGCCCTCTCGTGGACGGCTGTGGGGCTGGGACTGGCCGTAGGAGTGGGTGTGACGCTCCTCTTTGCGCTCTGGCCCCTGTTGGAGGTGCGAGGCGTCTCCCCGCTGCAGGCACTTCGCACGGAGGTAGAGCCCTCGACCGGCGGCTGGCGCGACCCGGCGCGGTGGGCCGTAGCCACGGCCGTCGCGGCGGCGGTCTCGGGCATTGCGGTCCTGCAAGCACCGACCTGGGAGATCGGGCTCGGCTACGCGGCGGGCGTGGCCGCCGTATTTGCCGTGCTCGCCCTCGTAGCCCGCGGCATCATGGCGGGCGTACGCCGCTACTTCCCCACCTCGTGGTCCTACCCCTGGCGTCAGGGCCTTGCCAACCTGTACCGTCCCCACAATCAGACGACCGTGCTCCTGCTCACGCTGGGCCTGGGCGTCTTCCTTATCACCACCCTCGTGCTCGTGGAGCGCACGCTTCTGGAACAAATTCAGGTGGCCGGTGGCGAGAATCGCCCCAACCTCGTGATGTTTGACATCCAAAACGACCAGATCGACGGGGTCCGGAACGAAGTGGAGAACGCGGGCGCCCCCATCCTGGCCAGTGAGCCCATCGTGACGACCCGGCTGCAGGCCCTCAAGGGCCGCTCCATCGAAGCGATGCGACAGGACTCCACGGTCGACGTCGACTGGGCACACGAGCGTGAGTACCGGGTCACGTACCGCGACTACCTCACCGAAAGTGAAACGATCGTCGCGGGTGAGTTCATCGGCTCCGTGGAGGGCAACCCGCTCCAGACCGGTGAGGCCGTGCCCATCTCGATGGAGCGCGAGATGGCTCGCGAGGACCTAAATGTGGGAATCGGCGACACCCTTACGTTCGACGTGCAGGGCCGTCCGGTCACGACGTACATCTCCAGCCTGCGCGAAGTCAACTGGCAGCGCATCGGCACCAACTACTTCGTGGTCTTCCCGGAGGGTGTGCTCGAATCGGCCCCGCAAACCCACGTTCTCCTTAGCCGCACCCCGAACGAGGACGTGTCAGCGGCCGCGCAGCGGAACGTCGTCCAGGAGTATCCCAACGTCTCCGCCATCGACCTCTCGCTCATCCTCTCCACGTTCCAGGACCTCTTCGGCCGCCTCGCGTACGTGATTCGGTTCATGGCGCTCTTCAGCGTGTTTACGGGGCTGATCGTGCTGGCCGGGGCAGTGGTGGTGAGCCGCTACCAGCGGGCCGAGGAGAGCGTGCTCCTGAAGACGCTGGGCGCGTCGCGCCGCACCGTACAGACGATCATGACCGTGGAGTATCTCTTCCTCGGGGCCTTCGCGGCCGCGACGGGGCTTCTGCTGGCCCTGGCAGGGGCGTGGGGGCTCTCGTACTTTGTCTTCAACGGCCCCTTCGTGGTCGCGCCGCTCGTCCTTCTGGTCGCGTTCGTGCTCGCCGTGGCGGTAACGATCGGGGTCGGCCTCTGGAACAGCCGCGGTCTCTACGACCGCCCGCCGCTCGACGTGCTCCGGACGGAGACCTAGCGCCTCTCCCTGTTTTCTCATCTCCACAAGTCCACCTGTAGTGAACGTCCGCGAGCAGACATTTACCTGCCCGCACTGCTGGGAAACGACTGCCGTGCTCGTCGATCCGTCGGTCCGGGAGCAAACCTACATCGAAGACTGCGGCGTCTGCTGCCGCCCGCTTCGAATCCACGTCGTCTCGCAGGGCGGCCGGGTCGTGTCGTTCGACGTGCAGCCGACGCAGTAACCTCCCTCACCCGACTGTGGACAGGAGAAAGGTCTCTCGATATTCTTCATTGCCCCTTCCGTACCGGATCAAGTCCGCCGGGAATGAAATACCATTAGGCGGTTCGCATACACGTTGCAGCACCCAAATCCCGGTCCCCGCACACCATGAACAAAATCCCGGATGCCACCCCGGAAGTGGAAACTCAAATCCGTCCCGAGGCCGTCAAAGAGCGGGTTCAGTCCGTCCGCGAACGCATCGCTCGGGCCTGTGAGCGGGCCGGTCGGTCCCCCGACGCGATCACGATCGTCGCCGTCTCAAAAACCTTCCCGATGCAGGCCATTAAATCCGGCACGGCCGCGGGACTGGAGCACTTCGGTGAAAACCGGGCCCGGCAGCTTCGGGACAAGGCCAAGGCCCGCCCCGGGACGTTCGAGGGGGGGAACATAAAGTGGCACATGGTGGGCCACCTGCAAACCAACAAGGCCAAATTCGTCGCCCGGCACGCCGACTGGTTCGACGCGCTCGACAGCCCGCGCCTCGCCGATGAGCTCGACAAGCGGGCCGCCAAGAACGACCGCGTGCTCCCCTGCCTCGTACAGGTCAACATCACGGGCGAGGAGCAGAAGTACGGCCTCGACCCGTCCGAGACGCACGACTACCTCGACCACTGCGCGCAGTACGACCACCTCGCCATCAAAGGGCTCATGGCCATGGGGTCATTCGTGGACGACCCCGAGGACGTGCGGGGGGAGTTCCGGCGGATGCGGGAACTGTTCGAAACCTACGATGCGTCCGACAATCCACAGGTACAGATGGAGGAGCTCTCCATTGGGATGAGCAATGACTTCGACGTCGCCATCGAAGAAGGGAGCACGATGGTCCGGCTTGGCACGTCCATCTTCGGTCCCCGCGACTACGAATAGCCGGACCGCAAACTCGCCAAAAACGGGCCGTCCCGAAACAGTGGCGGGGCAGTCCGGTGAATGTAGGGTAAACCTACAGAAGCCCCTCCGTTCTCGCGCGGCCGGCCGCCGCACGTTGTCCACCCCCAATCCGCAATCGCCATGACGCTCACGCCGCTCGACATTCGAAAGCGAGAGTTTGACCGTAGTCTCCGCGGGTACGACCCCCAGGAGGTCGAGGCGTTTCTCGACATGGTCGCCGAACAGTGGGAGGACCTCGAAGATGAGCGCCGCCGCCTGAAGAACAAGGTGGAGGAGCTGGAAAGCCGGATGGACCACTACCAGGAGGTCGAAGAGGCCCTCCAGCGCGCCCTTGACCAAACGCGCCAGAACGCCGAGGAGAAGCTCGAAAACGCCCGCGAAAAGGCCGAACGCATCGTCCAGGACGCGAAGGCCGAAGCCGAGGACATCGAGCGGGAAGCCGAACGCATCGTTGAGGACGCCAAAGACAAGGCCGAAGAAATCAAACGTGAGGCGGAGTCTGAGCGTGAGCAGTTGGAAGCCGACATCCGCCGCCTTCAGAACCGACGCACTGAGGCTGTCGCGCGGCTCCGGGGGTTCCTGAACTCGGAGCTCGAAGTCCTTGAGGCGTACGACCAGGAGCGCGAGCCCTCTAGGCCCTCGACCGAGGCCTCCCCAGAGCCATCACCGACCGACGAGGCCGCTCCTACGCCCCCGCCCTCTGACGCCGTCTCGTCGTCGGGCCCCGGCGGCCCTTCGGACGCCCCCTCGACCCCGGACCTCACACAGGCGGAGGATGACGCGTCCCCCTCTGACTCAGAAGCGCCCGATCCAGCCGGCCCTGACGCCCCGTCGCTCGGATCCACGGACACGGCAGAGTCGGACCTGGAGACGGAAGCCTCCCACACCGAGAACCCTGGTTCAACCCAGGAGGAGTCCTCTCCCGATGCCTCCACGGAGGACGACGTGTCTCCTGAAGGTCCAGCCCCATCCGGTAATCAGGCAACGGCTCTCCATGAGACCGGGCCCCCGGAGGCCACCACACCGTCCGCCGAACCCTCTACGGTGGACCGGACCCCGTCGGAGGTGTTCACGGAGGACGTAGCGAGTGAAACCGATCCGACGCCCCGCCCCGCCTCGGACCCGGACGCCTCGCAGGACTTCTCCCCCTCCGAGCCCGCCGAACACGAACCGTCTGCGGAAGCCCCCCTCGAAGAAGACGAGCAGGGCAACTCGCACGGCGACGCAACGGATCGACCGACCGACACCGCGCCCCTCTCGGCCGAGGAGACAGACGACGCCCCTGAGGAGCAAGTGTCCGACCCCGAACAGACGGACGAGCCGGAAAAGAAAAACCGCTCCGGGGACGCCCAAGAGGCCACCTCTGAGGAAATCGAGAAGATCTGGAGCATCCTCGAAGACATGGAGGAATAGCCTCGTTTCGTTCCGGTCGTCTCCCTTCTCTACGACACGCCGTTCTCAATCTACCCCCCGCATGTCTACGGCCTCCGACGCCTCCGCTCTCACCCCTGCCGGAACCGCCGCGTACAGGCAACAGGTCGACGCGGCCGCCTCCGCCCTCCCCAAGGTAAATGCATCGTCTCCGACCGTTGGCATTTTGCGGGATCTGGATCTCGACGCCCTCCTTCAGGCGGGGACGGTCGAACACACGGTTCCGTACGCCGACCTCCCACACTACCCAGCCTCGAAGGGTGTACTCACGATCGGCACCCTCGGCGATACACGGGTGGTTGAACTGCAGCAAGACCTCCATCTTTACGAGGGCCACACGCCGCGCGAGGTGACGTTTCCCGTGCGCATGCTCGCAACCGCCGGGGTCGATACCCTCTTGCTAGCGGCGACGGCCGGCAGCGTCACTCCTCAAGTCGAGCGGGGTGACCTGATGCTGCTGACCGACCACATCAACTTTCAGGGCCAGAACCCGCTCGTCGGGCCTAACGTGGAGGACTGGGGCCCGCGTTTTCCCGATATGACCGAGCCCTACGACGCCTCCCTCCGGCGGCGAGCCAGCGACGCGGCCCGGACCGAAGGCATTTCCCTGCAAAAAGGCATTTACCTGGGACTGCTCGGGCCCCACCGCGAAACGACGGCCGAACACCGAATGGCCCGTCGCCTCGGGGGCGACGCTGTGGGGACGAGTGTGGTGCCCGAGGTGATTGCGGCCCGCCATATGGACGTGGACGTGATGGCGGTCACCCTTCTAACCGCTCAATACTTGGCCGATGCGCCCAGCCCGGACGCTTCCCCGTCCGATGGCACCGCCCTCCAACCGTCCCGTTCGGAGATGCGCCGTCTCCTCACGACGATCGTTGCTGAGGAATCCTGAACGAAACCACGATGAGGTCCTCCCGTCTGGCTTGACCGTCCGCGGACGGCCGGTGTGGTTCTCTTTTTGGGTCGCTGCACCAGAGACCGGCGTCCGCCGTGGGTTTGCTCCCCAACCCTTCTTTCTAGTATGGAATCGTCCGATTTTGCGTCCCCCGACTGGCAGGTTCACAAGTTCGGTGGGACCAGCCTTGCCGATCCGGAGCGCATCCGCCACGTAGCCGGTCTCCTCGACTCCTGTGAACCACCCGTTGCGGTTGTCGTCTCCGCCATGAGCGGGGTCACGGACCGCCTTCTTGCCCTCGCCGAGCACGCCCACACCGACGCCGACGGACTGTCCGATCGCCTTCAGTCCCTCCGCGACGACCAGCGGGCCGTGGTCACCGACCTGCTCGACGGGGACGCCGCCGCCTCCGTGCTCCGCGCACTGGACCAGGACGTAGACGACCTGTCCGACGTACTCCGGGCGACCCACCTGATGGGCACGGCCCCCGACACGACGCGCGATCTCGTGGCCGGGTACGGCGAGCTGTGGTCCGCCCGCGTGCTCGGCGGAGTGCTGTGCGAGCGGGGCCTATCGGCCGCCATCTGTGACGCCCGTGAGGTGCTTGTCGTCACCCACGAGGAGCTGGGCCCCGTGGTGGACTGGGAGGCCACTCAAAAGCGATTTGCCGACTGGCGGGCCGCGCACGACGATCCCGATGTCCTCGTCGTCACCGGCTTCATTGCAACGACACCCGACGGGGTGCCCACCACGTTGGGCCGGAACGGCTCGGACCATTCCGCGGCCATTTTTGCCTCGCTGCTTGAAGCCGAGGCCCTCACAATCTGGACGGACACGGACGGCGTCATGAGCGCCGATCCGCGGTACGTCCCTGACGCCCGTCGCCTCGACGCCCTCTCCTACAAAGAGGCCATGGAGCTGGCCTACTTCGGCGCCAGCGTCATCCACCCGCGGACGCTGGCCCCGGCCGTCGAGCACGAAATTCCGATTACCATCCGCAATACCTTCGCGCCCGACCGCCCCGGCACCCGCATTCATCTCAATGGCGACGGCGAGTCGGTCGTCAAAGGCTTCTCCACGATTGATGACGTGGCGCTCCTCAACCTGGAGGGCAGTGGCATGATCGGGGTGCCGGGCATTGCTCGGCGGCTCTTCGACGCGCTGGAAAATGAGGGCGTGTCCGTCATCCTCATCTCGCAGGGCAGTTCCGAGCATTCGATCTGTTTCGCCGTGCCACAGGCGCACGCGGAGGTCGCCCGCAAGGCCGCTGAACAGGCCTTTTACGCCGAGCTGGACCGCGGCCAGATCCGAACGGTCGAGCTGGTTCCCAACTGCAGCATCCTCGCCGTCGTGGGGGACCGAATGGCGGGCACGCCCGGCGTCGCCGCTACCTTCTTCGGGGCCCTCGGCGAGGCCAGCGTCAACGTGCGGGCGATCGCGCAGGGCTCTTCGGAGCGCAACATCTCGGCCGTGGTGGACGGGGATGAGGCCCGCCGGGCCCTCCGCGCCGCCCACGCGGGATTCTATCTCTCGAACCGGACCTTATCGATCGGAGTCGTGGGGGCCGGCAACGTTGGCTCGGCCCTGCTCGACCAGATCCGCGCCGAGGCCGATCGGCTCCGCGAGGAGCAGGACATTGACCTTCGCGTGCGTGGCATCGCCACGTCCTCTCATATGCTCCGTGCCGAACAGCGCCTCGACCTCGACATGTGGCGGAACGACCTGGCGGAGGGCGAGGCGACTGACCTCGACGCGTTCGTCGACCACGTGGAGACTGACTACCATCCCCACACGGCGATCGTCGACTGCACGGCCAGCGCGTCCGTCGCCCGGCATTACCAGGAGTGGCTGGAGCGCGGCATCCATGTGGTTACGCCCAACAAGAAGGCGAATACCGACACATGGGACACGTACCAGGTCCTTCAGGCCGCCAGCCGAGGGCCCGGGCCCCGGTACCTCTACGAAACGACGGTCGGGGCGGGTCTGCCCATCCTGCAGACACTCAACAGTCTCACGGAAACGGGCGATCAGGTGCACCGGATTGAAGGCATCCTCTCCGGCACGCTGTCGTATCTCTTCAATGCATTCGACGGCGACCGCCCCTTTTCGGCCATCCTCCGCCAGGCCAAAGAAGAAGGCTTTACCGAACCGGATCCGCGCGACGACCTTTCCGGCATGGACGTGGCCCGCAAGGTGGTCATCCTGGCACGCGAGATGGACGTGCCCCTGGAGCTAGACGAGGTGGCTGTGGACGGGCTCGTGCCCGGGCCACTCCGCGACGGCTCCGTCGAGACGTTCCTGGACCGCCTCCCCGAGCACGATGCCGCGATGACCAAGCTGCTTCAAGAAGCACGGGCCGAAAACAAGGTGCTCCGGTTTGTGGGAAGCGTAACGCGGAACGGTGAGGCGTCGGTCCGCCTCCGCCGCTATCCCGTCGACCATGCCTTTGCCCGCATCAACCACACCGACAACATTGTCCGCTTTCAAACGGATCGCTACGATGAGACGCCCCTTATCGTACAGGGCCCCGGCGCTGGACCCCAGGTTACCGCCGCGGGCGTGTTCACGGATCTGCTCCGCCTGATGTCGTAATTTGAGCTTGGGATCTCGGGCGCGTAGGAGCGCAGGGGACGGACGATGAGATCGGGAATGAGGAAACGAAACGGAAAATCGGCGAGGTGTGGCAGACCAGCACGAGAATTTTCAAACTACACCTCCCTCCGAGAAAATGAGCCAATGAGAAAGAGGACCCAATGGCTGACCACGTAACCGTATTCGCTCCCGCGTCGATGGGCAACGTCGCCGTGGGGTACGACGTGTTGGGCAGTGCCCTGGACGACCTCGGCGACCATGTGACGGTCCGGCGTCTCGATGAGCCCACTGTCCGGGTCGGATCTATCACCGGACGTGTCACGGACCTGCCCACCGATCCGGCCGACAACACGGCCACCGTCGCGCTGCGGTCCCTCCGGGACGCCGCGGAGATGAACGGCGGGTTCGAGGTCTCCATTGAGAAGGGCATTCCGCTCGGGTCGGGGCTCGGGGGCTCGGCCGCCTCCGCCGTGGGGGCGGTCGTGGCCGGGGCGGCTCTGCTGCCAAATTCTTGGTCGAACGAGGCCCTACTCCCCCACGCGTTGGCCGGTGAGGCGGTGGCGAGCGGCGACCTGCACCCCGACAACGTGGCCCCCTGCCTGTTCGGCGGCCTCGTGCTCACCCGCGAGATGGACCCGCCGGACGTGGTGCCGATCCCTGTCCCCTCCGACATCCGCTGCGTCCTCGTCCACCCGGACCGCGTCCTCCCCACCCGCGAGGCACGGGCGTGTCTGCCAGACACGATTCCGCTGTCCGAGTCGGTCCGGCAGACGGCCCACCTCGGCGCCTTCGTGGCGGGCTGCTACCGCGATGACCTCGAACTCATTGGACGATCTCTGCGCGATCTGATCGTGGAGCCCCACCGGGCCGCGCTCGTCCCCGGCTTCGCAGACGTGCAGGCGGCGGCGCTGGCGCGCGGGGCCCTGGGCTGCTCCCTCTCGGGCGCCGGCCCCACCCTATTCGCGTGGTGTGAGGGCCCCAGCGACGCCGAGCGCGTTCGGGATGCTATGAGCGAGGCCTTTGCACAGCACGACGTGCCCACCGAGTCCTGGATCTCACCGATTCCTTCCGAAGGTGCCCGCGTGGTCGACCCTGCCCCCGCCGACGCCCAGTCGCCGTAGGTCCGCGGCCAAGAGAAAAACACGGGCCACAACCCTTCTTGCTCTCAACTCTCTTCTCCCGCCCCCCCTCGCAACCGCATGCCCCTCACGCAGGAGGCCCCGGCCAAGATTAATCTGGGCCTGCACGTCCTCCGCCGGCGTCCGGACGGCTACCATGACATCGAGACGGTTCTGCATCGGATCGACTGGGCCGATACGATCACGGCGACACCCGCCGACACCCTCTCCCTCACGTGCTCGGATCCGTCGCTGCCTACGGACGAGGACAACCTGTGCCTCCAGGCGGCCCACCGCCTTGCGGCGGCCGTCGACGTGACGACAGGTGCCAAGCTCCACCTCGAAAAACGAGTGCCGTACGGGGCCGGACTAGGCAGCGGCTCAAGCGACGCCGCGGCCACCCTCCGCCTCCTCACGCACCTATGGGACATTAATCCGACTCCCGAGGCCCTCCGAGAAATCGGGCGCACGATCGGGGCCGACGTGCCATTTTTTCTTCAGGAGGCCTCGGCGGCCCACGCCACGGGACGTGGCGACACGCTGTCGCCGCTTTCCAAAGACGGGGCCTCCTACCGACTGCCCTTCCCCCTCCTCGTCGCCGTTCCCCCCGTCGAGGTGTCCACGCCCTGGGCCTATGGCCAGGTGAAACCAACAGAGACCAATCGGCCCGACCTGCAACGCGTCGTTCGCTCCAATGACCTGTCTCGCTGGCGAGAGGTCCTCACCAACGACTTTGAGGCCCCCGTGACGGGAGCAGAACCGGCAGTGGACGCGGTACGGACAGCCCTACAGAACACGGACGCCGCCTACGTCTCCCTTTCCGGCTCCGGCAGTGCCGTGTATGGGCTCTTCGAAAAGCTCGACGCGGCGAGGGCAGCCCAGGAGACCCTCCGGACGTTAGACACGCTGGACGTACGAACCTACCTCATGCCGGCGGCGGACTAGCGGCAAACACAGCCGGATCCACCGGTTCGAACAGACGGTCGTGACAGATACGGGAAGGGCGTTCCCTCGGAAGCAACTCCCCCCAGAGCGGTGCAGTGAACGACGTAGGACCGGGACAACGAAGGGCCTCAGCCGACGTCAGATGCGGCTGTAATACTGATCGTCGTCTTCCCCGTCGTCGTCGACCATGTAGTCATCCGAAGGAACCTCGAGATAGGCCATGAGCCAGTCGAGGGCCCACACCTGCTTCTCGACGCCGTCCCAGTTGTACCCCTTTTCGACCCGATCGGCCACTTCCTCCCAGTCGACCGTCCAGTCTTCATAAACCTCGAAGGCAAAGTGGTGGTCGTCGGTCTCGAAGTGAAAGGCTCCCTCACCGGGATCGTAAACGGTAGTGGAACCGCCATCCTCGCGGGCAAGCTTGGCCCCGAGCACGATCAGAGGGACTTTGAACCGATAGTCCATCTTTTCGACCTGCTCGGCCTGGCTAATCAGGAAGTTGGCCAGGGTTGCACAGCCGTCGCTCACCTCCATGGCCGCCTGGGCCGCCTGGTAAGTGGTCGGGTCGGCCTCCACCTTGTCGAGCGCCGCCTCAACCAGGGGCCACACTTCGACGGGTTCCTCTTCTTTGGTCGTGTCTTCCTTACGCGGGATGACTACGGTGCGATTTTCGATATCCACGGGTGTTTGGTGCGTTGATTGCGAAACTGTCCGCGCGTCCCGAAAGCCTTTGGGCCGCACGTCCCCAGTTTCGAGCGCGGAGTGAATAATGGGATGTCCACAAGATGGAGATGGGTGGGCGAACATTCAACCGGGCCCGGGGGCAATGACGACAATTACAGCGCCGGTCCGAGCGCCCTGAGGAGGGAAACGGACTCACACGTCGCCACGCGGGGCGGCGCTCATCCAGTTTTCGTCTCGTCGGCTTCAAACTTCGCCTCGATCACCAGACTCGCCTCCACGAGGTCTTCTTCCATCCCCGACAGTTCGTCGCCCCCCCTCGTGGGTGGGATGCGCGGCGGGATCGAGCAACTTTACAATGTCGAACGACGAATTTCGAAGGGCGAGTGGCAGGAATCATCACGCGGCGACGCCGGAGAACGGTCATTCGAACATCGAAATTCGAACCTCGTCCCTCCCCGCTACCAGCCGACGCGCCCGCCGTCCTGGCCGCCGGTCGTGTCTTCCGGGGCACCGTAGCCTTCTATCAGTGGGAAGGTCGTTTCCGCGAGCGACACCTCGTCCGACTCTGAGATGCGCTGGTAGTAATCGCCGACGAGGAAGAGCGCGGAGTGCGCGCCCTGCCCCCAGAAGTTCGTCCGGAAGGTGAGCCGCTGGTCCTCAAAGCCCACCCAGGACCCACTCACCAATTCGGGGTGCATGAGCATGAACCAGGTGTCCGCCGCCCGGTCGGTGGTCCCCGTCTTGCCCGCCAGGTCGTACTCGCCAAGGCCAAACTGCGTACGGATGCGCACCCCAGTGCCGTAGTCGATCACGCCGCGCATCATGTCGACGACCGTGTAGGCCGTTCGCTCGGAGAGAGCCTCTCGGGGACTGGGGGACGCCTCCCAGATCACGTTGCCGTATCGATCCTCGACCCGGGTTATGGCGACCGGCTCGTTGTAGAGCCCCCCATTCGCCAAAGTGCTATAGCCCGCGGCCATGTCGAGCAGCCGGACGTTACTAGTGCCGAGAGCAATGGACGGAACGGCCTCCAGGGTCTCCTTCGGAATGCCCATCCGATGGGCATACGTGGTGACGGTGCTCGGATTCAGGTCGAGCGCGAGCCGGGCCGTGATTGTGTTTTTGGAATTGGCCAGCCCCTGGCTCAGGGTCAGCATCTCGCCGGACGACTCCCCGTTGTAGTTCCGGGGCGACCATGTCGTGTCCGCTCCCGTGTCCTCCCAGGTAAACGTGCTGTCGAGCAGCGTGTCGTAGGGCGAGTAGCCGTTGTCGATGGCGGCAGTGTAGGTAAACGGCTTGAACGTCGAGCCCGGCTGCCGCTGTGCAATGCCGACCTTGTCGTACTTCTCCGTTCGGAAGTCGCGCCCCCCAATCCACACTTTTACATGGCCGTTCCGGGGATCGAGCGAGACGAGACCCGCCCCCAGGCGACTCTTCGCCGTCTTCACCGAGTCGAGAAATGAGGTGTTGTTGCGGAGCTGTTCGACCGCCGCCCTCGGTCCCATCCCCCGGGCCCGTAGCGTGTCGTAGCGCGTCGTCTGCCGGATGAAGTCGTTGAGGACGTCGGGATTCGACTCCCAAAAGTAGGCGAATGGCTCGTAGTCGTCACCCGAAGTCAGCGAGCGGTAGTCATTGAGAGAGTTGCTGTAGAGCCCAGGGGACGGCTCACTCCACTGGTAACCCACCACCTTCTGGAGGGCCGTCATGTTGTCTTTCACGGCCGCTCGGGCCATCTTTTGTAGCTTGGAGTCGAGCGTCGTGTACACTCGCAGCCCCTCGGCGTAAATGTCGCGTCCATGGAGGGGGTGATCGCTGTACTTCTCTTTGTTGGCCCAGTCCGAGAGGGTCGTGCGCACGTGCTCGGCGAAGTACGGCGCGAGACTTGCGGAGAGCCGGGAGGAGTGGTAGTCGGCCTGCACCGGGTCATCGGCGTGCTCGCGATAGTAGGCGGCGTCGAGGACGCCCTGGTCCCGCATCAGTCGCAGCACCACGTTCCGGCGCTGCTTCGCATTTTGCGGGTTTCGCACCGGGTTGTAGTAGGAGGTCGCCCGCAGCATGCCCACCAGGGTGGCGGCCTGAAGGGGGTCGAGCTCCGCGGCCCGTTCGCCGAAGTACGTCCGCGCCGCGGACTCAATGCCGTACACGTTGCCCCCAAAGCTGACAGTGTTGAGGTACATTTCCAAGATTTCTCGCTTCGTGTAGCGCCGCTCGAGCTCAACGGCCGTCACCATTTCTCGAAGCTTGCGCGGGATGGTGACCGCCCGCCCCACCTCTTCGTTGTACAGGTTGCGGGCAAGCTGTTGGGTGATGGTCGACGCCCCCCGAAAATTGCCCGTCAAAATGTCGACCGTCGCCGCCGCGATGGCCTGTGGATCCACGCCCCAGTGCTGGTAGAACCGCTGGTCCTCGGTGGCGATGAGGGCGTCAATGACGTCAGACGAGATGCTGTCGTATGGCGCCCAGGAGCGGTTCTGGTGGGCGTACCGAGCTAGCTCTTCACCGTCGGCCGTGTAGGCGATCGTGGCCAGTTGCATGGTGGGATCCTCGAGGCTCTCCGTGGACGGGATGTCGTCGGTCAGCGTCCACACGTATACCCCGCCCACGAGCGTCCCGAACACCAGCAGGCCTGCGAGGACGGACAGCACGACGGCGGCCTGCGCCATGAGCGGATCCGAAATACGCCGGTGAAAGAACCCACGGAGTCCAGTGGTGGGGCGTTCGTGGCCCTCCTCTCCCTCACCCGACGGACCGCCCTCCGACTGGGCGTCTTTCCGGGCGGACCGGTCGTGAAAGTACTGATCGAGCTCTTCGTCGGAATAGGACCACTCAGACATAGACCAGCGAGCCGGTGCAGAAGAACAAGCGAGAGGGACAGGTTGCGCCCCGTTACAGCGGAACGGATTCAATGCCCTGAGCGCGCGTCCCGTTCCACCGCTGGAGGTGTAGCCCCTCCTCGTCCAAACGAGCAAAGGTCCGTCGTTCGTACCAGTTGCCGGTATTGAGATACACCCCCTCTGGGCCGCGGTCCAAGGCAGGCACGTGACCGTGCCCCAGGATGACTCCGTCCAGCTCGTCGTGCTGGAGGAGCCCGCGGGCCTGCGTTCGGAGGCGAGCAGGTGTGAGAGCGTCCACCTCTCGGTCGTGGAGCCGCCGGCTCACCCATCGGGCAAGGCCAAGCCCAAGATCGGCGGGCAGTAGTGTTCGGTAGAGCCACACCGGCACCGGGTGGCGGAGCAGGGCCCGCAGCCAGCCCCGCAGCCGGCCGGTCGCCGCCAGGCCGTCGCCGTGTGCAAGGTGAAAGCGCCGTCCAAAGTGCGTGGCCTTGACCGACTCCGGAACGAGTGTAACCCCCAGCTCCTCCGAGAAGTGGTCCTGGTGCCATGGATCGTGATTGCCGAGCAGGTACGTCACCGGAACCCCCCGGTCGATCCAGCGCGCCAGCAATCCCTG
The DNA here is from genome assembly GCA_964384855.1 of uncultured Salinivenus sp. Classification (GTDB taxonomy): domain Bacteria; phylum Bacteroidota; class Rhodothermia; order Rhodothermales; family Salinibacteraceae; genus Salinibacter. Next base: position 861 of record CAYLMT010000017.1, on the reverse strand, counting down.
AAACCGAACGAACCCTTTTGGGATGAGGTGACGGTACTCGATGTACCCGTCGAACACGTCGCCGAGGAGGTAGAGATGGTCGACCTCCTTCGCGTGAGCCTCCAGACACTCGACGAGCGCCGCCTCTTTCTCTCGCTCCGCCGAGCGGGTCCCGCGCCCAAAGTGCATGTCGGAAACAAAGAGAACCACGGGACCGAACAGGGAGAGGGCGATCAACACGATGGTGATGGTAGAGCCTTCTTCCCCCACCGCCCGAACGCACAGCCCCGCGAGTCGTAGAAGCGTCGAACAGATCCGCACTCGCGTGCGGTCTATTCTCCCTCCGAACAAGACGTCTTCAACGCATGCCGCGACGCACCCAGTACCGGCCGCCCACTCGGTTTTCGGTGATGCCGCCGGTGATCAAGAACCTCCTCATCCTCAACGGCCTGTTCTTCCTGGCCCAGTTTGTGGCGGCTGAGACGCTGGCTCAATCCTCCATGCTGGCGAGCGTGCTCAATCTCATGCCCCTCTACCCGCCCGGCACCGCCGGCCCCGACTTCTGGCCCTGGCAACTGGTGTCGTATAGCTTCCTCCATGGGAGCTTTGGCCATTTATTTTTTAATATGTTCGCCCTCTGGATGTTTGGGGTTCAGGTCGAAAACCGATGGGGCTCGCAGCGATTCGTATTTTTCTTCTTCGCGTGCGTCATCGGCGCTGCCCTCACGCACCTCGCGTTCGTGAGTAGTCCGATTCCGACGGTGGGGGCGTCTGGCGGGGTGTACGGGATCCTCCTGGCCTTCGGCATGATGTTTCCGAATCAACCCATCTACATCTGGTTTCTGTTCCCGATCAAGGCCAAGTGGCTCGTCACCGGGTTTG
>CAYLMT010000016.1:0-23200 GCA_964384855.1 uncultured Salinivenus sp. | reverse complement strand
CCATCCGGGTGGAGCTCAACAACCTCGACGAGGACGACTTCTACGAGATCCTCACGAAGCCCAAGAACGCCCTCGTCAAGCAGTATCGGGCCCTCTTCCGTTCCGAAGATGTCGCAATCGAGTTCGAGAAGGAAGGGGTGCGCGAGCTTGCACGGATCGCCGCCGAGGTCAACGCCGACGTGGAAAACATCGGGGCTCGCCGCCTCCACACCGTCCTGACAACCCTCCTGGAGGACCTCCTCTTCGATGTGCCGGAGGAGATTCCGCCCGGCTCCGAAGTCACCATCGACGCCGACATGGTGCGGGACCGCCTGAGCTCGATCGCGTCGAGCCGCGACCTGAGCCAGTACATTCTATAACGCGACCCCGACCGGTGGCTCTCGACATGTCCGACGCGGACACTTCCTCGACCATTCTCCATCCCGCGAGCGGGGCGCTCATTCTGGGGCTCGACTGGCTCCTGTTCTCGCAGAACGCGTTGACACTCGGCCTGTCAACCGTCCTCGTCGCTATTCTTGGCTTTTGCATGGCAGGCCTGGGGACCGGCATCATCCAGCACCGCTACAATGCCGATGGCCTGTGGACAGCGGTTTGGAAGGGCATCCTGGCCGGGATCACGGTGGGAATCCCTCTCCCGGTGGCCGGAACGGCAGTGGGTGGCGGAGTCCTCACGCTCAGCGGACTCAACAGCTTTCGGCGCTCCGCCCTCTCTTCTCGCGAAGACGACAGCTGAAATCCCCGCTTCTGTTTCGACCACACATTGACGGAACTGCACCCCCGAATGAGACCCGCCAACGGTGTCCCGGGTGTCCTGAATGCGATCCGTCGTGCGCCCATCAGAGTCGTTGAGTCCAGCCTGCTCGCCCCTCACCACGAAGCCGGTGGAGCTCCCTGGTGGCCTCCGCGTCCAGTCGCCAGTCCAGAGGTGACGCCCAGTGCTCTTTCAGCGCGTCGTAACCCATAAGGGCCTCGATCCAGAGGGATCGGAAGTGCTCCACTCAAGGGCCCAAACGCTCGGCCAACGAATAGTGACCGCCTGGATTTGCTCTTTCTCGGTGCAAATCCTTCGTAATTTTCTCGCGGCTACACCGGATCGTACCACGGATTCTCTGCCGGCGTCTCCCGTCCCGCGTGAACGGCACCGTAACGCAGGTAATTCTGGGATCCGTCTCGAATGTCCGTCACCTCCTCGTCCGTCACCTCACGAACCACCTCGGCGGGCTGGCCGAGGACGAGTGACCGGGGCGGAATCTTCGTCCCCTTCGTCACGAGTGCTCGGGCCCCCACAATGCTGTGACGCCCAATCTGTGCGTGATCCAGAATGATAGCGCCCATGCCCACCAGGACCTCCTCTTCAATGGTGCATCCGTGGACGATGGCTCCGTGCCCAATCGTGACCCGAGCCCCGATGTCGGTCGGCGCTGTGCCGTGCGTGACGTGAACGACGGTATGGTCTTGCACATTGGTTTCAGCCCCCACACGGATCCAGTTTACGTCCCCCCGCAGGGTGCAATGGTGCCAGATGCTCGCGCCTCGCCCAAGGACCACGTCCCCAATGAGGACCGCCGTATCTGTAATGTAGTTCGAGTGGTCGTACGTGGGCTCGACGCCCAGAAAGGATTTGATCATGATCCGGCTGAGAAAGATGTTTGGAGACGCACTTTCATAACGCGCGACTGAGTATACTGCGCTCCTCCCCGAACCTTCGACTCTCGTCTATGCCTGCGTCCGAATCCGACTCGTACATTGCGCGTCACCCGTACGTGACGGCAGGGCTGGCCACCGGAGGAGTGCTTCTCCTCTTGTTCGCAACGCAATTCGTCGAGGTACTGTTTACCGTATTCGCCGGCATACTGCTGGCCGTATTCCTCGCAGGGGTGACCCAAGAGTTAACGGACGACACCGGTCTACCCCGACCTCTCGCCCTCGTGTTCACACTTGTTGGAATGGTGGGAGTGCTCGTGGGTCTCTGGGCCCTGGCGGGCCCCGACATTTCCGAACAGGCGAGCGCTTTGGCAGCCCTTTTGCCCGACGCCGCAGAGCGCCTCTCCGCACGTGTCCGTATGAGCGTTCAGCAGTACGGGTGGATGCAGCAGTATGTGGATCCCAGCCAGCTCCTGCCGCCAGTCTCCAGCGTCCTGGGCCGCGTGACGAACGTGTTTCGGGACACCCTCAACCTTTTCGTCAATGGTTTCATCATCCTCTTCATCGGAATCTACGGAGCCGCAGCGCCTCAGACGTACCTCGACGGAATGGTCCGACTAATCCCCCCGTCCTCCCGCCCACGAGCCCGAGAGGTCCTCTCTGCGCTCGGGCAGGCCCTGCGTTGGTGGCTCACCGGTCGGCTGATTCTGATGCTGACCGTCGGGGTGCTGACGGGCCTCGGCTTACAGTTCGTCGGCATTCCCTCTCCCGTCGCCCTCGGACTGCTCGCCGCACTCTTCTCTTTCGTCCCCTATCTCGGACCCGTTCTGTCCGTCCTGCCGGCCCTGCTCGTGGCCTCCTTAATCGGTCTCACGGAAGTATTCTACGTCGTCCTCGTCTACGGAGCGGTGCAATTGCTAGAAAGCTACCTCATCGCCCCCCTCGTGCAACAGCAAGCCGTCCACATCCCGCCCGCCACCGTCATCACAGCGCAGTTTATCGGTGGGGTGAGCGCCGGAGCTGGGGGCGTCCTCCTCGCCACGCCCCTGACCGTCGTCGTAATCGTCCTGATACAGACGCTCTACGTAGAGGACGTGCTGGGCGACGAGGTGTCGCTTCTCGGCGAACACTGAGTGCAGCGTCTCTCCTCCCGTCTTATCCGCCGGCCGGAGCCCACGTCGGAAGCGTCCCAAGCTCAACCCCGAATGCCACCCCGAGAAGTCCGTACGCGATCACGGTCACTAAGACGATAAATACGAGATTGAGCCAGACGCCTACCCGGCTCATTTGCGGAATGGAAAGCAGTCCGCTCCCGTAGACAATCGCGTTCGGGGGCGTGGCCACGGGAAGCATGAATGCGCAACTCGCCCCGAGGGCAGCGGGCACCGTCAGCAGAAAGGGATTCTCTCCAAACCCCACAGCTACGGCCCCCAGAATCGGAAGAAACGCCGCCGTGGTGGCCGTGTTGCTGGTAATCTCGGTGAGCAGCACGATCAGGGCCACCGCACTCAGTACCACCAGGACCGTGGGCCATCCGCTGAGGACATTGACACCCTCCCCGATCCAGGTGGCCAGACCGGTATCACTGATGGCGGAGGCCAGGCTGAGCCCTCCACCGAAGAGCAGGAGCACACCCCACGGGAGATCCTCGGCGTCCTCCCACGCAAGGAGAGCCCGTTCTTCGGTCCCGGCTGGCATGGCAAAGAGCAAGAGTCCAGCCCCAATCGCAATCCCGGCGTCGGAGAGCCCTGGAAGCAGGTCGGAGAGCAAAGGCCGCGTCATCCACAACGTCGCGGTGAGAACAAAGACGGCGGCCACCCGCACTTCCGCCGTCGTCATGCTTCCCAGCTTCTCCCACTCAGTGGCAATAATCTGGGCGCCCCCCGGCAGGCGGTCCAGTTCAATGGGATAGACCCACGTGAGCACGACGTACACCAGCGGCAGCGCCACGCTTACGAGCGGCAATCCCACGATCATCCACTGCGCAAAGCCCACCTCCACCCCATATGTCTCGGAGAAAAAACCAGCGAGCAGCGCGTTGGGAGGCGTGCCGATGAGAGTGCCCATCCCCCCCACGTTGCATGCGTAGGCAATGCCAAGCAAAAGCACGAGAGGGAAGTGGGAGGACATCGTCTCGCCCTGGGCCTCCAATCGATCCCGCACGAAGTCAATGATGGAGATTCCAATTGGCAGCATCATGAGCGCCGTGGCCGTGTTGCTCACCCACATGCTCAAAACGGCCGACGCGAGGAGAAATCCCATGATAATCGACCGGGGCTTCGTCCCAATTCCCTGTACAATCCCGAGCGCCACGCGGCGATGCAGCCGCCACGTTTGCATTGCCTGAGCCAGCATAAAGCCCCCCAGGAAAAGAAAGATCAGCGGGTTGGCGTACGGGGTGGCGGCCCCCTCGATGTCGGTGATCCCCAACAGCGGAAACAAGACGAGGGGCACCAGGGCCGTCGCCGAGATGGGAAGCGCCTCCGTAATCCACCAGACGGCCATCAGAAGCCCCACCGCGGCGGTGCGCCATCCGGCCGGATCGAGCCCGTCTGGCCCCGGCAGTGATAACAGGAGGACGCACAGAAATGCCCCTCCTGCGAGCCCCAGTGTCCGAGAGAGCGTGGTGGAATCGGTGGCCATGGATGCACGAAACGAAATGCCGAGCCTCGGTGAAGAAGCGGCTGGGGTTCCGGGCAGGCGGCACAAGGCTGGGGACCAAAAAACAGCCCCTCAGACGCGCCCGGCGCCCGAGGGGCATTCCGATGTGGAGAGCTGACGGGCGGACTCGAACCGCCAGCCTGCGCATTACAAGTGCGCTGCTCTACCAGTTGAGCTACGTCAGCAGAGGTGAGATCAAACCCCGACCGTCCGCACCAACTGTTCGCCTCGGACCGAGTTTCGACCGGTCAGTTTGTCCCGGAGGCCCCGGCACCATTGTCGGACCCGTCCGCCTCTGTACCCCGATGCCGCCGCCAGTACCAGCGCCCAACCAGCCCAGCCACGATCAGAACCAAAATCGTCAACACGATGCGTCCATAGGCCCGGAGGTAGGTCACGACGAGGTCCCAGTTCTCTCCAACGGCGTACCCCGCGTAGCTGATGAGGCCCGTCCACACCAACGCACTGACCGTGCACCACCAGGCTGTCCGGGCCACCTCCATACGAAACATGCCCGCCGTAAGGGAGATCACCGACCGCGCCCCACTCAAAAACCGATTGGCCGCAATGACGCCGTATCCGTACTGATGAATCCAGCGCTGAGCTCGGTCGAAGCCTTCCCGGGGAAGCCACTGTAGACGATCGGGATTCAACACCGCCCGTCCCAGCTTATATCCGATGGCGTACATCGTCATAAAGCCGAGCGCCCCTCCAATCGTAGACAGCAGAATCACGATGCCGAGATGGAGCTGACCGAGACCGGCCATGTATCCACCGAAGACGACGACCATGTCGCCCGGAATCGGTGGCAATACGTTCTCGCCGTACGCGATCACAAAGAGCGTCACGTAGGCCCAGATCGGTGAGAGCGCCTCCATCCAGGCAAAAAAGTTGGAGAATCCCTCGAGCATATTCGAAAGCACGACAACCAAATCGGTGTGAGAATCCCTCTCGTCACGCAGGCTGAATGGTGCAAACTGCCTGTGCTGCCACCCCCTCCTCCCGACCGACGAATCCTAACCCTTCCGTCGTGGTGGCCTTGACGGAGACCTGGTCCCGAGCAAGAGAAAGTGCCTCGGCGATGGTTTTCCGCATCTCGTCAACGTAGGACCGCACCTTCGGGCGTTCCAAGAGCACCGTCGCATCTACGTTGTGTGGCGTGTACCCGGCCTCTCGGACCTGCTGTGCCACATGCCGGAGAAGCTCCTGACTGTCTGCTCCCTCCCATTCCGCATCGGTGTCCGGAAAGTGTGACCCCAGATCCCCGAGCGCAGCGGCCCCGAGCAGAGCATCGGCCACCGCGTGCAGAAGGACATCCGCGTCCGAGTGGCCGGCAAGTCCCCGCTCATGCGGAATCTCCACGCCCCCCAGGATGAAGGGACGTCCCTCGACCAGGCGGTGTACGTCGTACCCAAAGCCAATGCGCATGGACGTTCCTCAACTGGGAAACTACGTAGACGGGGAAGAAGGCAGAGCAAACCGTTCGGGAGCGTCTTTCCACGCTGGCCACAGCTGTTGGGCAAGCGTCCAATCGTCGGGCGTCGTAATCTTAAAATTGCGTCGGCTCCCCGACACACGGACCACCTCGTGCCCCACGCGCTGCACGAGGGCCACGTCGTCAGTCGCCACCGTACCCTCGGACGCCGCGCGGCGGTGGGCCCGTTCGAGCCATTCACGGCGGAAGCCCTGCGGCGTTTGCATCCGATAGAGGCCATCTCGCGGCACCGTGTCCCCGAACCGATCGTGCTCGCTGCGTCGGAGTGTATCGGCGACCGGGACGGCCAGCGAGGCCGCCCCCTCCGTGCGCACGGCCTCGACGACGGCCTGAACCTGCGCCGCCGCGACGAACGGCCGAGCCGCATCGTGCACCAACACCGTTTCCACGGAATCGGGGATCGCCCTGAGGGCATGTCGGACGGAGGTCTGACGATTCTCGCCCCCACCCACGACGGCCGTCAGCACGCTGAGACCCTCCGCCTGCAGCCGATCGGTAACCTCCGTGACTCGCCCCTCAGGGGCCGCTACCACAGCGTGACCGACGGCCGGGTGCCGCTCAAACGATAGGAGCACCTGCACCAGCACGGGATGCTCGCCGAGGCCCCGAAATTGCTTGGGCCGTCCCCCCAACCGACGCCCCCTCCCAGCCGCAGGGATCAAGACGACCACCTCGTCGGAACGGGCGCGAGCCTCAGCGGCGTCCATGGGAGTTGTGGAGGCCGTATGGGACGAGCAGAAGCGTGCTGAGACGTCCGGTCGACTACTTGATGAAGATCGCATCGCCGAACGCAAAGAGTCGATACTCCTCCTCAAAGGCTTCTTCGTAGGCCTCAAAGAGGAAATCGTATCCCGCAAACGCCGCGCTCATCATCATCATCGTACTCTCCGGGCGGTGGAAGTTCGTGATCATTCGCTCCACGATCTTGAACTCGTACTCCGGATAGACGAAGAGGTCCGTCCAGCTATGGTCGGGCTTCAGCGTCTTGTCGGCTGAAAGGCTCGATTCAAGAGCTCGAACCACGGTCGTACCACAGGCGGTGACGGTATTCTCATCGGACGCCAGGGCGCGGTTAATCGCCTCAGCGGTCTCCTCGGGAATGTGGTACTCCTCCGAGTCCGTGCGGTGTTTGGACAAGTCCTCCACCCCGACCGGCTCGGACTTGCCCCGTCCAATGTGGAGAGTAATGGGCACTACGTCTACGCCCTTGTCCCTCAGCCGCTCCAACAGGTCCTCGGTAAAATGAAGCGCCGCATTGGGAGCAGCCACCGCACCACGCTCCTCGGCGAAAATCGTCTGGTACCGGTCCCGGTCCTCGTCTTCTACCTCCCGGTCGATGTAGGGCGGGAGGGGCGTCTCCCCGATGTCTCGAATTTTCTGGTACAGTGCCTCGTTCACATCGTCGAACGAGAAGCGGATCGTCCGGCCGCGAGAGGTCGTGTTGTCGATAACCTCCGCGATCAGGTCATCGTCGAAATAGAGCTTGTTGCCGATGCGAATTTTCCGGGCCGGATCGACCACCACGTCCCAGAGCCGGCTCTCGGGATTGAGCTCGCGGAGCAGAAAGACCTGAATGTCGGCCCCGGTCTTTTTCTTTTGCCCGTACAGGCGCGCCGGGTACACCTTCGTGTCGTTGACGACGAGCACGTCTCCCTCAGAAAAGTACTCCGGAAGGTCGTGGAATTGTTTGTCGTGGTTGATGGAGTGAGACTCCCGATCAACAACCATCATCCGGCACGAATCGGGAGGATCGGCCGGATATTCTGCGACGAGTTCTTCGGGGACGTCGTAGCTGAATTCCGAGCGTTTCATATATGGTCGTCGGTCGGGCAACGGGTGAATAGAACAAACGCGAAGGCCCACGAACGATATCCGTGGGCGCACGACGGCAGATGCGATTGTGATGCCGACCCTACTACACTCCAGTTCGGGCCAAGATGATCCCACTCCACGCGGGCTTTCTACATGGGTGTGGGATCGGAGGCGTGAAGCCACTGCTGCTCCCAAGTCGCGACGGGGGGCTCCGGACGAAACGCCTCGGGATGGAGCACCGAGGCGAGCACTTCAATGGCCCGGTAGAGACGGGGGCCCGGACGGTTAAAGTAGGCATTGCCGTCGAGCAGAGCCACCCGCTGCCCCTGGACCGCCGACAGCGTCTCCCAGCCAGTCCGGTCGGTCAGGTAGTGGAGATCGCGACGGGTCTCGTCGATGGTGAAGCCGCAGGGCATGAGCGTAAGCACATCCGGGTCGGCCTTGCGAAGTGCCTCCCACTCGACGGATTCGGTGGGCTCCCCGGCCGTCCCCATCACCGGACGCCCCCCCGCCATTTCCACCACGTCGGGCATCCAGTGGCCGGCCACCATCAGCGGCTCCAGCCACTCGACGCAGGCCACGGACGGAAGTGCCTGCGGATTTGTGGAGCGGTCGATCCCAATCTGGTCGCGTAAGACGCGGAGGCCGGTTTCCAAGTTGGCAATAACCTCCATCGCCGCGTCCAATGTGTCCATGGCGCGAGCGAGCCGCAGGGCTTCGTCAAGCACCTCTTTCAGAGTCTGCGGCTGCAGTGAGATCACCTCGGGGCTGCCGCCGGTCCATGTCCCGAGCTGCGCCTCCAACTCGGGCAGGCTTACTGCACAGACCTCACACTGGTCCTGTGTCACAATCAGGTCCGGCTCCAGGTCTCGAAGCCGCTCCAGCTCCACATCGTAGAGGCTGAGGCCATCCTGCAGCTGCTCCTGTACGGCCTCGTCGATGGTGGCCGAGTCCCCGTCGGCCTCGTAGGTCGGGGCCGTCACGACGGGTACGTCCTGCACGCTCTCGGGGTAGTCGCACTCGTGGGACCGCCCGACGAGCTGCTCCTCCCCCCCAAACACACACACCCACTCGGTCGCGGCCGGCAACAACGAGACGATGCGCATGGCAAGGAATGTGGAGTTTGGAGTTCGGAATTTGGAGTGTGAACCGGAGCACTCATGGAGAAGCCGGAAAACGATTCCTCAATCCGCACTCCTAAATCCACACTATCGGATGGGCGGACGGCGGGTGTGAAAATCGGTCTTTTGCTGTACGGCATGGGCGAGCGTGAGCGCGTTCTGATCCCGGTACAACGGCGCCACGAAGCTGATGCTGCCCGGCTCCCGGCGTACATCCGGCCCCTCGTCCACGGGCCGTAGGGCGTTCGGCAGGCACACGCACGGATGTCCGGTCAGGTTCGTGATGCCGAGGGTATTGCCCCCGAAGCTCGGACTCACCAGTACGTCGAGGTCCCGCATGACTGTGTGGGCCTGTTCCATGAGGTCGACTCGTAGTCGATCCATCTGCACGTGCTCCACAGCCGGAACAAAGCGGGCGGTGCGGAAGACATTGGGCCACGTGTCTTCGCCCTGCCGGACCATCTCGTCGATGCCCCCGGAGCGCGTCAGCTCGTCAAATGCTGCGGCCGCCTCCACGTCCAGCGTATTCAGAAGAGCGTCGACCGGTACGTCCACGTCCCACGAGACCGGCTCCAGGTCCACGCCAAGACCTCGGAGTACGTCGAGGGTTTTCCGATCGGCCGCACGGTTGTCATAGTCCTCCTCAAACGCCGCCTTCAGATACCCCACGCGGAGGGACTCGGCGGATTGCTCTGCGTCAAACGGGAATGGGACGTCCACCGAGGCGGGGTCGTCGGGATCTGCCCCGCGAATGGCGTCATAGACCAGCGCGCAGTCGAGGGCGGAGCGTGCAATCGGGCCGAGCTTGTCCATGGTCCACGAGAGCGCCATGGCCCCACCTCGCCCCACAGCGCCGAAGGTGGGCCGGTGGCCTGTGACCCCGCAGCGTGTGGACGGCGAGACAATAGAGCCCAGCGTTTCGGACCCAATTGCAAAGGGCACGCAGCCGGCCGAGACCGCCGCGGCCGGACCCGCGGACGAGCCGCTGGAGCCCTGATCGAGGTTCCAAGGGTTCTTGGTGGTGGCGTCGTACCACACGTCGCCCCACGCCAGCGCGCCCAGCGACAACTTGGCGACGAGGATGGCCCCGGCCTCGTCAAGTCGCTCAATGACGGTTGCCGTCTCCTCGATCATCTGGTTCTTGTACGGTTCTGCCCCCCAGGTCGTCTTGGTACCCTCGACGGCCAGCAGGTCCTTGGCGCCATAGGGCACGCCGTGGAGAGGGCCGCGCCACATGCCCGCGTCCAGCTCGTCGTCGGCCTGCCGCGCCGCCGCCAGGGCTCGATCCTCGGTGTACGAGATGACGGCGTGTAGCCGGTCGTCGTATCTGCGCAGGCGCTCCAGGGCCAGTTGGGTGAGCTCCACACTGGTGACCTTCCGGGCCCGGAGCAGATGGGCCAGTTCAGCGATCGAGGCAAAGGCCAAGTCCTCGGCGGTTGAGGGTCGATCGACAGGGGGTAGAGGAACCTCTGCCCCGTCGTTGTCCGGGGACACATTCGGAATGTCGGCCCCACCGCGGCGGGGGTCAAACGTCGTAGCCGGGGCACGGGAATTGGGGATGTCCTGCTCCCGCATCGCTTCGTACTGCTCCAGGTTTTCGTTCAGATTCTCGACCAGATGCTCCCGCTCTTTGTCAGTAAAAGAAACCCCGGCGATGGTCTCGGCGGCCGCGACGTGTTCGGTTGTGATGGAGGAGTCGTCGGTGTCCTCGGCCACCTGTGCGTAGAGGGCACCTGGGAAAAGGCCACTGAGCCCCACCGCAGAGCAGGCGTCCAAAAACTGACGTCGATCCATGGAGATGACACTTCCTAGGCAGAAAACAGAGTGTGAGCGAAGCCCCTCCGACCAGCTCGGTCTCGTGCTCTCATCCAGTCTCAGCACACGGGGACGCTCTTCGTCGGCCCAACGAAGGTCGCAGTCCGTCTTCGCCCTCAAACGGAGTGACAGGCGAGACCGAACACCTGAAAACTCGGTCGGACTGGGAACACATACGGTAACCACGCGCGCCCCCAATCTCCATTCAGGGGAAGCACAAGCCCGTCATCACCTGGTTGATGGATGAAAGAGACACCGAGACACAGCGGGCGTAGTCTCAGTTCGCAGACAATCTCCCGAACAGCTTCTCACCAATCCTTCTATCCACTACCCACCCGGCAATCCCACCGAGAAGTAGACGTACGAGAGCGCGAGCGCCAGCGACGGACCGACAATCCACATCGAGACATATCGCGCCAGGGCCTGCTGGTCGAAGAGGTCGCCGGCCTCCTCGACCACCTTCTGGGGCTCCGCTTCCCCAATCCCCGCGACCGGCGGGTCCTGGTCCACGGTCAGCGCGTCCAGCGCAACCTCTTTGCCAATCTCTCCACGAACCGACCCACGGACGGCGTCCTCAAGCGCGATCGGACGCGTGGCGCGGCCCCAGCCCAGTCCGGCAATCGTCATGACGGTGGCCATCACAAGGCTGATGGGCACCCCGAGCGCCGAGAGCCCGGCCGTTATCGACGCCGCCGTGAGCATAACGATGAGGGCGGCAAAGAGTGAGATGTCGGTCAGCTCGGTGCCGACGGAGTCCATCGTCCGGCGCGCGATGGTGAAGGCCCCCACCCCAATGGCGCCCGTAGCGAGGATGATGGCCGTGTCGACGTTTAGTGCCCCACTGCTAACGAGGGGGGCGACGGCGTTCGGGATGTTGCTGGCCCCAGCACTGAACGCCATGTAGCAGCTCACGATCAAGACGAGGACCGTGCCAATCACTTCCCCCATTGTCGTATTGGGCCCAAGGGTGACGGAGGGAATCGGTCCGCTGCGGTCCATCTCCAAAAGCGCCCCCTCCGAGGAAACGATTCGAAAGTGCCGGTTGAGTTCGGGGTAAAAGTGACGACCGATGATGAGGCCCACAAAGAACCCAAGAAACGGCGCCACCACCCACCACGTGGCGATCCATCCAATTGTCCCGAAGTTCAGTTGGTCGGTGGCAAGACCCAGCCCTGCGATGGCCCCCACCGTCGTCATGGACGTGGGGACCGGCACACTGAGGAGGTTCGAAATCAAAATCCCCGCGCCAATAAAGAAGAGAAGGGCAATGCCCTGCTCAAGGGAGATGGTGCCTACGACGAGGTCCTCAGCCAAGGTGTCAATGACTTCGCGGCCCACGGTCCATCCTCCCAGGAATGCGAATCCGGTCATTAGGGCGGCCGCAGAGGTTTTTTTGATCAGGCCGGCCCCGACGGAGGGTCCCCAGGCCACCCCCGCCGAGGAACCGCCAATGTTGAATCCGACGAAAACCGAGCCGACGATTCCGGCAACGAGTAGAAATGAGATCATACGCAGTGCTGAGCCCGTTTTCGATCGTCTAGAAGCACGTGGTGATCAAGACAATGAGTCTCCACCCGGTTCTACTCATTACGGACCGGAGGGCGCCCCGTCCCCCCGTTCTCGGGCCGACGGGGGACCTTCCGCTTCGTCGTCTCCATCACCCGCTTCAGACGACCGGTCTCCCCGCTTTTTCTTGACCTGCTCGGGCACGCGCTCTCCGACGTCCTGCAGGCGTTCCTCCATCTCCTCCCCCACTCGCTGCTTGATCTCGTCCGCCATCTCTTCGGCCACCTGCTTCTCGACCTCCGCAGTGACCTCTTCGGGGACCGCATCCTCGGCCTCCTCGGCCACGGCCCCTTCGACTTCCTCGGCCACCGCTTCTTCGACCTCTTCGGGCATTGTGGTCTCCAGCTCTTCGGCAACGGCCTCCTCGACCTCGTCCGGCATTGTGTCCTTGATCTCATCGGCCACGACCTCTTCGGCCTCCGCGGCCACCTCCTCGTGGAGGATTCGTTCGTAGACACTCATGTTCTCCCACACCCGCAGAAAATAGCCAAACACAAGGCCACTCTGAAAGGCAGCCACCAGCGGATTCATGCCAACGAACAGCAAATAGCAGAAGCCCACAGCAAATCCAAGGCCGTAGATGAGGTCGATGTAAAATTGGGTTTGACGACCACGTAGCTGCATACGAAGTTCGTGCGTCTCAGTGCAAAAGGGAGTTCCGTCGAAGGCTCATCCCCCAACGGGGAGGAGCCAGAAGGTGAGGTACGACCCGCCCGTTGCCAGAAGGGGCACCACGTTCTGCATCAACACGACCCGCACGCTCGTCCCGGGATCAAAGAGATCCGACCGGGCCGAGACGGAACGCTGGGAAGCCCGCTGGGACGACGCCTGTGGGTTGACGTCTCCGACCGTGGCGTCCTCGCTCCGCGCCAGCGCGTCAACCGAGACCTCCGGGGAGACCTCCCCGCGCACGGCCTCGGCCACCGATATGGCCTCCGTGGAGCGTCCCCACCCGAGGCCAATGATGCACACGGTAGCAACCACGACGAAGCTCGCCGGAATGCCGAGGGCCGAGAGAATAATGATGATGACGGAGCTGAGAAGCGCGACCACGATGGCGGCCGTGAGCGGCAGATCGGTGATGTCGTTCCCGAGCGTCTCCATGGTCCGTCGCGCAATCGTCAGAGCCCCCACCGCTACGGCCCCACACCCGATGAGGATGCCGGGATTCATCGCGAGGGCACCGCTTCCTACGAGCGGGGCAATGGCGTTGGCAATGTTGCTGGTGCCGGAGCTAAACGCCATGAGGAACCCGATACTCACCAGGACGGCCGTTCCGATGAATTCCCGGGGGGTCGTGTTGGGGCCAAGCACGGGCCGCAACTTCACCGTCGAAGCCTCAAGGCCGATCAGTCGAGACTCATCGGGACGAAGGACCGGGCGCGCCCCCACCCGAACCCCTTCAAAGACCAGGAGCGGCCCCTCGCTCTGTTCAATGGCGACGTACCGATCGAGTGCCTCGTACCCGTAGCGCCCCACCATGACGGCCAACCAAAAACCGATGATGGGAGATAGGATCCACCAGGCAAGAATCTCCCCGACCACGGCGAAGTTGAGCTCCCCACTCGCGAGACCGAGCCCGATGATGGCCCCCACCGCCGTCATCGACGTGGAGGCCGGGGCCCCGGAAAGATTACCCACGAGGAGCGCCCCACCAATGAAGAACAGCACGATGATGCTGGCCTCCAGCGTAAAGACGGACGGATCATGGACCAGCTCCTGCCCCAGCGTGTCGACCACGCGCCGCCCGATCGTGTACGCCCCCCCGAAAAACGCCACGGCCATTAGGGCCCCGGCCGTGGTTTTCGACAGCACGTTCGCCCCCACGGCCGGCCCAAACGCCGGGCCGGTCGTCGCGCCACCGATGTTGAACGCGACGAAGCACGTAATGATGACGCCACCGATGAGAAGTGGATCGGTCACCGTCGGGTACAGAAGCGTGGTGCCATAAAACCGTAGAGTTGTTTTAAAACGAGCATTTTATGGCGAAAGATCCCCGTATACGAGGCCGGCGGGGCTTTGAGATGACCGCTTTTGGAGCAGGAATGTCCCCATCGCAGAACTAGCTGCCGCCCTCCTCCGCTGTGTGCTGCTTCGTCGAGTCGAAGCTGATGCGGGGCCAGTTGTCCATCGTCCGTTCCAGCCGAAAATCACTGAGCGCCAGGTACGCCAGGTCCCCATCAGCGTCGCGGAAGAGACTGTCCATGTTTTCGGCCTCAAAGTCTTCCAGATCTTCGCTCGGCCCGTCGACCCAGCGACAGCACGTGTAGGGCACGCCCGTCAGGTGGGCCTCCACGTTGTACTCGTCTTCCAACCGATCCAGGGTCACGTCAAACTGCAATTCGCCGACGGCCCCGAGGATGTAGTCGTTGCCGCGAAGCGGACGGAAGGCCTGAATGGCCCCTTCCTCGCTCAACTGCTGCAGGCCCTTCCCCAGGTGCTTTGACCGAAACGGATCGTCGAGCCGCACCTTGCGGAAGTGCTCCGGCGCAAAGCTAGGCACCCCCGTAAAGTGGAGCGGCTCATCCTCCGAAAAGCTGTCGCCGATCTTGACGCGCCCGTGGCTCATGATACCAATAATGTCCCCCGGGTAGGCGGTGTCCACTCCCTCTCGGTCCTGCGCCATGAACGTGGTGGCGTTGTTGAGGCGCAACGTCTGCCCCGTGCGGTGGTGGATCACCTCCATGCCCTTCTCAAATTTTCCGGAGCAAACCCGCACGAACGCCATGCGATCGTGGTGCTTCGGGTCCATGTTCGCCTGGATCTTGAAGGCGACCCCCGTAAACTCCTCTTCGTAGGGAGAGACCTCCCGGGTCACCGTGGGCCGCGGCTGAGGCGGCGGGGCGATCTCGACGAACGTGTCGAACATATCTCCGACCCCGAAGTTGCTGAGCGCGCTCCCGAAGAACACGGGCGTCTGCTGGCCGTCAAGGTAGGCCTCCAGATCCAACTCGTCACCTGCCTCGCGGACGAGTTCTACGTCGAACCGGAGGTCGTCGGCCTGGTCGTCCAATACCTCGTCGAGCTGGGGATCGTCGAGGTCGTCGATCGGGAGCCGCTCGTGCTCTCCCTCCATGTCCGCATGGGAGAAGAGGTGCAGCTCATCGCGGTAGAGGTTGTAGGTCCCGCGGAAGCGATTGCCCATACCGATGGGCCAGGACAACGGCACGGTCTCCAGATCGAGCGTGTCCTCAATGTCCTCCAGAATGTCGAGCGGCGGCAGCCCGTGCCGGTCCATCTTGTTGACGAAGGTGATGATGGGGGTGTCCTGCATGCGGCACACCTCCATCAGCTTCTCCGTCTGCTGCTCCACGCCGCTCGCATTGTCGAGCACCATGATCACGCTGTCGACCGCCGTGAGGACGCGGTACGTGTCCTCCGAGAAGTCGCGGTGGCCCGGGGTGTCGAGCAGGTTCAGTTCGTACCCCCGATAGGGGAACTTCATCACGGACGACGTGACGCTAATGCCGCGCTCTTTCTCCATTGTCATCCAGTCGCTCATCGCGAAGCGGTCGGCCTTCCGAGCCTTGATCTCGCCCGCCTCGTGGATGGCGCCCCCCTTCAGCAAAAGTTTCTCGGTGAGGGTCGTCTTGCCCGCATCCGGGTGACTGATGATGGCAAACGTGCGCCGCTTCTCGATTTCCTCCTTGAGGGCCGGATCCACGTCGGCCGTCGGGGGGGCGGCAGTCTCCTCCGGTGACAGGGCATCGGCGGTGCTCACGGCGTAGGTACGGTTGATTCGACGAACGACGCGGTACGAACTGGGGCCGACAGGAAAGCCATTTTAGGAGTACGGAACGGGGACCGGACGGTTTTGGACTCGTGTGGTCCCGGGACAGTCTCCAAGAAGCATTCACCCCAACCGCCTGCCACACAGGCATGTCAGTCGGAGGGTTCCCTCCGAAGTCGGGTCACAGATAGGCCCCGGAGTCCAATTTCCCCAAGACTCCGGTCCTCACCCCGAAACGGCATCCAGAAGAGCCCCGCGTCGTCTCCCGTTTTCATCTCGCCGGGTCCCAAGCGGCCTCGGACTGCAACCGAGGTATCCGCTGTAGGCGCCCGAAAGATGAGCGTGAAGGCGTACCGTACAGGCACTTCGTTGTCGTTAATGAGACGCAGCACGACTCCGTCATGCTCATTGTCGGCCTCCGGGTAGTAAATATAGGAGATCCGGAGTCCCTCCTGCTCGATGATCGGCGTCCAGGCGTCCTCGTGCCACGCGTCGCTCGTATCGGCGGGTACACGCGTCTCCTGACCCAGCCCCACCGTGACGGGCAGTACGCCCAGGACCATGAGCCCGATGATGAGCCGACGAGAGACGCCCATGGGCCGATGGCTCGGCGATGAACCGACGACGGATTATGAGCCTCCCGGTGCGTCCCCGGCGTCCTAAATGAAGAGGAGTGCCACGCCGGACGCCCCGACGATCAGGAGGAGACCCGGCACCACCGCGCGACGCAACCCGGACGTGCCGGTGAGCGCCACAATGCCGCCCTTGAGCACCGTATTGGCGGCCGCCGCAATCACGATCGCCCGGGTGGCGGGCACTGCGCCTAAGTCCCCACTTTCGTGGAGCCGAGCCATCGAGAGGGTGATGGCGTCCACGTCCGCGAGCCCTGCCACGACGCTGGACAGGTACACACCGGCATCGCCGAAGTAGGCCTGCGCCCAGTTCGTCAGGACGAGAATTACGGCGTATAGCACCCCAAACGTAATCGCCGGGACGAGCCGGAACGGATTCTGGACGGTCTGAGGTTCGTCGCGCTCATCGACCGGCTCCACGACGTACAAGTATCCACAGTAGGCGAGGGTCGCGACACAAACTCCCAGGATGGGTGCCCAGACGGTCACAAGGAGAGGTGGATTAATGACCGCCACTTCAATGAGGACCCGGACGAACATGATGGCCCAGGCCAGGAGCACAGCCAACGCGAAGGGTCGGTCCAACCCTTCTGAGTCCCGGCTCCGCTCCGCAACGCTCAGGGTGACAGCCGTGCTCGATGCGAGTCCCCCAAGAATGCCGGTGAGCCCCACGCCCCGACGCGGGCCCACAACCTTGATGAGCACGTATCCCAAGAAGCTGATCCCGGAAATCAGCACGACCATGAGCCAGACGTTGTACGGGACCAGCACGTCGAACGGCGACGGGCCATAGCCCTGCTGGGGCAACAGGGGCAACACTATAACTGTAATGACCGCAAACTTGAGCGTCGCGATGACGTCCTCCTGGTCGAGCGTTCGAGCCAGGGCGTGGGTCTGCACTTTCAGCGACAACAGCACCGCCGTCCCAACTCCCAGCGCCGCCCCTAACCGGAGATACCCCCAGTAACAAAGCCCTCCGGTGAAAAAGGCCACGAGCGCCGCCATCTCGGTGGTCAAACCGGTGTCCCGGGCCCGCGCCTGCAAGTAGTGCCCCATGGTGAGGAGAACCCCCACTGCAATAACGGTCATTGCGAAGGGCCAGGCACTGTCGAGCTCGGTAGCCACCAATCCCGACGCGGCCCCCAGGAGCGCAATGATGGGAAAGGTCCGGGCCCCGGCGATGAGTTCCCCCTCCTCATCGACCCGCTCCCGGTAGGCATACTCGCGCTGCAGTCCCATGAAGAGTCCCAAGACGAGAGCTACCCCAAAGCGGTAAAATAACGTCAGGGTCTCAGGGGTCATTTTTGGGTCCCGAGCTGTGACTGAGAGGGGATGTCATCGAAGAATGAACCGCGGACTGCCGGCGAATGGCGGCCGAAGTGGAAGATACAGCCTAGGGGGAGACACGGTCACTCCACCCCTAGGCATGCAGCCAACGTCTCCCCGGAGAGCTGCGATTGACCCCGGCAAGCTCCCCAGCCTCCGGGGAAGACATCGAGAAGGGTTCTATTTCGATCGCCTACCTGAGCCAGAGACGTACGTGGCAGTATATGAGAGTGCCTTTCCCGCACGTCCTACGGTGTGAGCCCCCAGTGCTCAACCAGTGGCCCGCCGTCCCCATACACCGGATCGAGGGCCGGGAGTGGGACCTTCTTAATGTTGCGATCTGCCTCCGCGCGCTCGCCGGGGCGGCCCCGCTTCAGGTCCCAGTTCGGACAAGCGGCCGGATATGCCCCAATCACCAGGAAATCGCCCTCTGAGCCGAGATTCTTGTGGGCCACCCCGGCCGGCAATACCAAAACATCTCCGTCCTCTACGTCGAACGTCTCTCCCTCAGGTCCCCCGAGTTGTACGCGAGCAGCCCCACGGGCCACCCCCAGCACTTCATGCGCCGTACTGTGGTAGTGGTGATACGAGAAGATGCCGTTTCGCCAGGCGCCCCGCCAGTCGTGCCGTCCGAAGAGGCGCTCGAACGTGCGCGCCCGATTCTGGGCTCCCTCCCGGATCCCCTTCCGCAGGACGAGTGTCGGCAGGTCTTCGTTGTTGGGAAACGTCCCGTCGTCGGAAAACCAACGAGCCTGAACCTCGGGGGTGCGAAGCACATCGGCTAGGGCGTCCGGAATCGACATACCCATAGGAGTGCAGATCCGTACAAGTGTTGAAGCAGCAACCCTCGGACCCCTGACGGACAGTGATCATTACCCAGACGCCGTACTGCCGAGGGTCCCGGATTTCGCCTGTTCGATGAAGGTGTTCAGGCACTCCTGCGTGCGCGACTCCAGGAAGTGTCCGTTGATCAGCACAGTCGGTGTGCTGTCGACCCCAATCTTCACGGCTCGCTTGCGTTGCTGGAGGACGTAATTCCGATACTCGTTCTGCTCCACGCGCTTGCTCAGCACGTCCGGGTCCAGATCAATTTCTTTGGCGATGGCGCGGAGGTCCTCCATCGAGATGCCGTTTGGCCCCTGGCGGGCGTATTGCGCCTCCAGCATCTCAGTGAACTTGTCGGACTGAGCCGCCACGTAGAGCGCCTGGATTTCTGGAAGCGAGGACCGGCGAAGTGGAAACGGCTTGTATACGAATTGAATCTCGTCGCGGTGAGCTTCCACCACCTGTTTCATAACCTGGTGGAAGTCTTTGCAGTGTGGACAATTCGGATCAAAGTACTCGACGACCGTCACACCGGACTCGTTGCTGCCCTTGGTGATGTCCTGAAAGCTAACCAACGACGTGCCCTGGTCTCCCACCGGCGTCTTCGAGTCGTCGAGTTCACACTGGGCCGACGCGACCGATCCGGACGTGCCGGCTGAGGAATTGGACTGCTGAGCCCGGGCGCTCATTCCGTCGAAGTAGACGAGGTCTGCCCCAATGAGGACGACCGCGGCGGCGACAAAATAGACAAAAAGGGCAATTTGCCGTTTCACGAGACGAGGCGACATAGAATCAGAGAGCGATGTGGTAGAGGAGACGAGCAGGGCAATCTGTCCTAGAAATAAGAGCGTCGTGATGAGCGCCGATCCCAAGCACAGAAGACACAGGGTCTCCAGGGGACCGATCTGGAGGTACGTGAGATACGCCGAATACACAACCCCGCCCGTGAGCACACCGATTCGGACTCCGTGGATCCACTCCCGGATGTCGGGCCCAACCAAAAATATGACCACCGTGAGCACGCCAACCACCCCGTAAAACCCGAGCCCCCAGGTCGTGTTGGCCACACCCAGAAGCTCACTCTCCATCCCTGTGGTGACCGCTGCACAATTAAAGGTGGACGCACTCGACTCGAACGACGAAACTCCAAGGCATCCATCTTCGAAGGCTCTCCCCTGCTGAATCAGCAAGTGGACGACGTCCAGAATTCCCAGCATCGAAAGCCCAAACACGACACGCTCAAGTCGGGGATGGTATCCCCGCAGCCGCTCGCGAAGGGTCTGCACTATGGGCATATCCATTCCGGGGCAGGATCAAGGCAGAAGCATCGTGCAACCAAAACCTAAGCCTTCGGCAGGTTCCCCTATCCACGCCCTCGCTCCGGACCGGGCCTCCCTTCACCTCCTCTCCACCATGCGACCTCCAATCGAATTTCAAACCGTTCCCGTTGCGGATGATGCCGCTGGGTAATACCCTACAAGTGTATGATTGACGCGTGCTGCATTACATCCCTGGGTTGGTGGCTCTGGCGGCCCTTCATTCGGGTCGAGAGCCCCCGGTGTGCCTGATGCCGTGCGCTGCCCTTCGTTTTGAATGGCTCTGGACCCGCTGCCGACTGGTAGCGGGTTTTTGTTTTGCCCCCTGCTTCTTCCGCTCATGACGTACGACGAGTTTCGTTCACACATAGAGACAGCCCGCTCTGAGGGACCCTCCCGCCTCGTGGTGCCGGTCCACGCCCGCCGAAGTGCCGACCTGCTCACCCCGGTCTCGGCGTACCTCGCCCTCCGGGAACGTGCCCCGTACAGCTTTCTCTTCGAAAGTGTGGAGGGCGGAGAGAAACTGGCCCGCTACTCCTTTCTGGGGCGCGATCCGTACCGCATCCTGACGGGTCGGGAGTTTGGGGCAACGGTGGAGGTGGACGAGCGTCGGACGCCCTCTCCCGAGTCCGGCTTCCCAACCCCCTCCGGCTCCATCTTCGAGGTCCTCGACGCATACCTGGATCGGTACCAGGAAGTCGAACTGCCGGACCTTCCGCGGCTGCGTGGCGGGGCTGTCGGCTACCTCGGGTACGACGCCGTGCGCCTCGTGGAGGACCTGCCGGACGCTCCCCCGGACGACCTCGGCCTCCCCGACGCGGTGTGGTGCTTCTACGACACGGTCGCGGCCTTCGACCACGTTCGCCACCAGCTCGTGCTGATGGCAAACGTGTTCGTCGACGAGGAGACGGATCTACGAGCTGCCTACGACCACGCCCAGTCCCGTCTCGTCGACCTCGAATCGGACCTCAAGCAGTCCGCTGATCCTCCGACGCCCGTCGAGTGGACGCAGGAGCAACTCGCCTCCAACGTGGAGCGTCCCGTGTTCGAAGATGCCGTGCGGACGGCCAAGGACTACATTCAGCAGGGTGACATCTTTCAGGTCGTCCTGTCGCAGCGCTTTGCAACCTCCTTCGAGGGCGACCGCTTCAACCTGTACCGCGCCCTCCGGCAGGTCAACCCCTCGCCCTACCTCTTCTACCTGGACCTCGACGACCTGGCGCTCGTGGGTTCTTCGCCGGAGGTGCTGGTGCGGGCCGAGGACGGCACGGCCGAGGTCCTGCCCATTGCCGGTACCCGCCCCCGAGGCGACGACGAGGCCGAAGACGAGGCCCTCGCTGAGGAACTGCTCAGCGACACGAAGGAGCGCGCCGAGCACCTGATGCTGGTCGACCTGGGCCGAAACGACCTCGGGCGCGTCTGTCAATACGACACCGTGGAAGTGGATCGTTATGCCTACATCGAGCGGTACTCGCACGTTATGCACATCGTGTCGTCCGTGACCGGCACGCTCGCCCCCGACCAGAGCTCGATGGATGCCCTGGCGGCCTGCTTTCCGGCCGGGACGGTCAGCGGTGCACCCAAGGTACGGGCAATGGAGATCATCGACGAATTGGAGCCCTCCCGGCGGGGGGTCTACGCCGGGGCCGTGGGCTACGTCGACTTCTCCGGAACGCTCGACACCTGCATCGCAATCCGCACCATGGTGGTGAGCGACGAAACGGCGTACGTGCAGGCCGGAGCGGGCATCGTCGCGGACAGCGACCCCGCCCGCGAGTACGAGGAAACCCAGAACAAGGCTGCCGCCCTGCGCCAGGCCCTCCGTGTGGCGGCGGACGGCCTGTTGTAAGCGCCCAGCTACAAATGGCACCGCCGCTCCTGGGCCGCTCGCCCACCAAACTTCCCCCCTGAACACCGGTATTACTCGCGACTCTATTCTCAATCTCTCTCCCCGGTTATGCCGAACCCAATCAAAGAGGCCCTCCTGAATCGCGGCTGGGCCGGAAAGACGCTTAGCCGGTCTGAGACGGTCGACCGGCTCAACCCGCTCATCCGTCAGCACATTGAACTGAACCACCACTACGGTGCTGCCATCCGGCACTGCGACGACGAGCGCGTCGTGGACGTGCTGGAACGGCTCCAAAAAACGGCCCGCGCCGACGTGGGTAAGCTCTCCGAGACCATCCTGAGCAGCGGTGGTACGCCGTACAACGGCACAGATCTCTCCCCCAAGGACTTCACGCTTGAGGGCTCGCTGAGCGACCTGTTCGAGGAGCTTCACGATCTCGAAACGGCGTTCAACGACGGCCTCGCCGAGGAAATCGACCTCGAACACCAAATGCGAACCCGCGGCGTGCTTGAGGCAGTCAAGAGCAACAGCCAGGACCGCCTCAACGCCCTCGCCGCCCTCCAGCGACGCATTGGCGAGTCGGCCTAGCGGGTGCCCACGCATACCCCTTTTCACGTTCTCACGCAAACCCCTTCTCCGATGGAAGCCACTGAATCCGTCTCGGCCCCGGACACCGACGCGTCTGCCGATCCCGTCGTGGTCTCCGGCATCCAGCCGTCCGGGCGCCTGCACCTGGGCAACTACTTTGGAGCCCTCCGCCAGCACATTGAGTTGCACCGGCAGTACGACGCCTATTATTTCATCGTGAACTACCACGCGATGACGACGGTGCAGGACCCGGAGGAGCTCCGCGAAAACACCTTTAACGTGGCCCTGGACTACCTGGCACTCGGCTTTGACCCCGACGAGGCAGCCCTCTTCGTGCAGAGCGACGTGCCGGAGGTGACCGAGCTCATGTGGATCTTCTTCAACCTCCTCCCGACCAGTACCCTCGAAAAGGGGGTGGCGTACAAGGAGAAGGTTGAAGCGGGCCTCACGCCGAACGCCGGCCTCTTCAACTACCCAGTGCTCCAGGCCGCCGACATTCTGGCGTATGGTGGGTCCCTCGTGCCAGTGGGGGCGGACCAGAAGCAGAATCTGGAGATCGCCCGCGACCTCGCACGCCGCTTCAACCACCGATTTTGCCCCGAGGATCAGCCGCTTCTCCCGGTCCCCGAGCCCCACATTCTCGACGACGTGGCCGTGATCCCTGGGACCGACGGGCGCAAGATGTCGAAGAGCTACGACAACACCATCGGCATCTTCGACGAAGGCGATGCATTGAAGCAGAAGGTGATGAACATCGTCACCGATTCCACCCCCCTCGACGAACCGAAGGACCCAGAGTCCTGCAACGTCTTTGCCCTCA
>CAYLMT010000015.1:0-23310 GCA_964384855.1 uncultured Salinivenus sp. | reverse complement strand
GCTACACGTCAGTCTGGTTTGAGGCGACGGAGGAGGGGGCGTACGATTTGTTTTGTACCGAGTACTGCGGTCGTAATCACTCGCAGATGGACGCGACGGTGAAAGTGGTCTCCCGGGACCGATTCGATGAGTGGCTCCAAAATGCCGGGACGCCCGAGGACGTGCCACTCCCGGAGCTGGGGAAGAAACTCTACACGCAGCAGGGGTGCCAGGCCTGTCACAGCTTGGACGGTTCGGAGATGGTAGGTCCCTCATGGCAGGGCCTCTACGGTTCGACCGGGCATGAACTGTCGGACGGATCGACGGTTACGGTGGATGAAAACTATTTGCGCGAGTCCATCCTGGAGCCGGGAGCCAAGATTGTACAGGGGTTCGGAAATAATATGACGTCGTACTCCCACCTCTCGGAGCGTCA
Organism: uncultured Salinivenus sp.; assembly: GCA_964384855.1. Classification (GTDB taxonomy): domain Bacteria; phylum Bacteroidota; class Rhodothermia; order Rhodothermales; family Salinibacteraceae; genus Salinibacter. The sequence continues at coordinate 22,895 of CAYLMT010000015.1, read as the reverse complement.
GGTTAGCGGTCTCATCGAGTTCATCAAGGAGCAGAGCGACAAGGAGCCGCCTGAAGAGTAATGGCATGGGGGGATGGCTCGGTGCTGTCCCTCTCCCACGCCGTATATGCTCGTCACACACTAGATTGAGACGATATGAGCACGACCACACAGGATGCCGCGGTCGAACAGGCTGACCACCACGAGGAGGACACCAATTACCTGAACCACGAGACGACCATCTGGTCGTGGTTGTCGACAAAGGACCACAAGCGGATTGGAGTGCTCTATTGCGTATCCCTCGCCGTGGTCTTCTTGGTGGCTGGGATCCTGGCGCTGATCATGCGCTTGGAGCTCTCAGGGCCGGGGCAGACCATCATGGGCAATGACACCTACAACCAGGTGTTCACGATGCACGGCATCCTGATGGTCTTTGGCTTTCTGGTGCCGGCCGTTCCCGCCATTCTAGGTAACTTCGTGTTGCCCATGCAGCTCGGGGCTAAGGACGTGGCGTTCCCGAGATTGAACCTTGCCACGTGGTACATCTACCTCGCAGGGGCTGCACTAATCATCATGGCTCTTCTCTGGGGCGGCGTCGATACGGGGTGGACGTTTTACACGCCCTATTCCGCGTCGGCGGGCAGTGGCGTGCTCTGGATGACGTCGGCCATCTTTGTGGCGGGCTTCGCCAACATCTTTACGGGCCTGAACTTCATCGTGACGATCCACAAGATGCGGGCTCCGGGCTTGACCTGGAATCGGCTGCCCCTCTTCGTCTGGGCGATGTACGCCACGAGCATCGTGCAGGTACTCGCCACGCCGGTGCTCGGCATCACCATGGTGCTCCTCTTCCTGGAGCAGATGCTGCAAATTGGGATCTTTGACCCGGCGCTTGGGGGCGACCCGGTGCTGTTCCAGCACTTCTTCTGGTTCTACAGCCACCCGGCGGTCTACATTACGATTCTCCCGGCGTTTGGCATCATGTCGGAGCTAATTGCGACCTTCTCCCGCTCGCGGATTTTCGGGTACCGGGCCATTGCTCTTTCGTCAGTCGCGATTGCCATGTTGGGCTTTCTGGTGTGGGGGCACCACATGTTCGTGAGCGGCCAGTCGGCCATCTCGTCCATTGTCTTCTCGCTGATCACGTACCTGATTGGCATTCCCTCCGGCATTAAGGTCTTTAACTGGGTCGGTACCCTGTACAAGGGGTCAATCTGGCTCCAGACACCGATGCTTTATGCCCTCGCATTTCTCTTCACGTTCACCATCGGCGGCTTTACCGGGATCATGGTTGGCGTTTTGTCGGTGGACGTGCACCTGCACGACACCTACTACGTGGTGGGCCACTTCCACTACGTGATGATGGGCGGCTCTGTCATTGCGCTCCTTGGTGGAATGCACTACTGGTGGCCGAAGATCACGGGTCGCTTGTACAACGAGACGCTCGGTAAAATTGCGGCCGCGCTCGTCTTCATTGGCTTCAACCTGACCTTCTTCCCACAGTTGGTGCTCGGCTCGCGGGGGATGCCTCGGCGCTATGCGAACTACGCGGAGCGCTTTACGGATCTCCACCAGCTCTCGACCTACGGGTCCTGGATCCTGGGTGCGGGGCTCTTCCTCGTGCTCGGCTATGCCCTCTGGTCGCTTGCCTACGGTGAAGAGGCGCCGGCCAATCCATGGGGGGCGACGACCCTCGAATGGACGAACACGGCGGCCATTCCGATCCATCATAACTTCGAGCGGACGCCCCTCGTGACGCGAGGGCCGTACGACTTCCACCTCGCCGACGAGGTCTTTGGGGGAGGGGACGGAGAGGCCCTCGGCGACGACGTGCCCCGCGTTCCCGAACCGGCCCCCTCCGCCCCGTCCGAGAAAGACACCGCGGAATCGGCCAGCGCGTAAGTAGCGGTCCCACTCCTTGTCTCACGAGACTTCCTGACCCATGGCAACGGAAACAGCCCCGGCCCCCACCGAGACGGAGGCCGAGCACGACCATCATCCGGAGCACCTGGAGCATCATTTCGTTTCGTCGGAGCAGCAGTTCGACTCGGCGAAACTCGGGATGTGGGTCTTCCTCATCACGGAAGTGCTCCTGTTCAGCGGCATGTTCGTCGCCTACGCCGTCTTTCGCCAGTGGCACCCCGAGGTCTTCGCGGCGGCCAGCGCAACCCTCGACCAGATGCTCGGGACGGTCAACACCATCGTGCTCCTCACCTCGTCCCTGACGGTGGCCCTGTCCATCCACGCCATCAAGCAAGACAAGGTGAAGCAGTGCGTGTATTACCTTGTGGGGACCGTCGGGCTGGCGGGTGGATTCATGGTGATCAAGTATTTCGAGTACACGGCCAAGTTCGAGCACGGCGTATATCCGGCCGGCGCATTCGATCCTCACGGGGCCCACTACGAGCACTTGGCGGAGATGGCGGCCGCGCCGCAGTTTTTCAGCATCTATTTCGTGATGACGGGGATTCACGGGGTGCACGTGCTTATCGGAATGCTCGTCATCGGGGTCATTGCGATCATGGCCTGGCGGGGATCGTTTAGTAGCGAATGGTACACGCCCGTGGAGCTTACCGGTCTGTACTGGCACCTTGTCGACATCGTCTGGATTTTTCTCTTCCCACTGCTCTACCTCATCTAAAAGGGAGGGCATTCGCATCCGCGGTCGCCGCGCTGACTTCATCGAGTTTCTGAAGCCTGTTTCGCGTTTATGGCTCACGACGGCCCACACATCGTTCCCAAGTCCGTCCTGTTGAAGGTGTTTGGGGCGCTCATTGTCCTGACTGGCATTACAGTGGGGGCTGCCTACGTTCCCCTCGGGCCCCTCACCGTGCCCGTAGCACTCGGAATTGCGGGGGCCAAGGCCACCCTCGTGGTGCTCTTCTTTATGCACCTGAAGTACGACAATCCGGTGAATGCTCTCACCTTTACGATCGGGACGATCTTCGTGGTCGTGTTCGTGACCATCACGCTGCTCGATACGGCGTTTCGGGGTGACCTCGGCTTCGTGAACGCGCAGACGGTGCAGGAAATGCAGGCGCAACAGGAACAGGCCCAGCAGCGCAATGAGGCGATCCCAGCGGACTCGTTGCGGATTGCCCCGTCGGACTATCCCAATCAGGATCGAGGGGCGAGCCTGCCGTCTGACGGCGGCTCATAGGCGCGGGGCCCGTCCATTCACAGCTGCGTGATGGCGGAACAGTGGACAAGAACTTTCTCGGATCGTTGAGGTATTATGAAGTAGCGATCTGAGAGGGAACAGCGATCCGCTGAGACTCGGGGTCGTTTCGATTATTCGGGGCTGCCACCGCTGCGCACAATGGTTGTCTTGTTCGCTGGTCTCGTCGGGGTTACCTTTATTGCACTGTTAGTGTGGGCGGGCACCATGGTGTACCGTCTTTACAATCCTGAGCATCCCAGACCCTTCCTCCAGCATCCCGTCATTCAGCGCGAGAGAGCCACGGCGGAGGGGGAGTGCGTGTCGGTGGGAGTGCGTGAGATTCGGGCCGACCGGCGGCGGGCCCGCCGGGACAAAGAGAATCGTCGCGAGTACGTGTGGGGCCGATCGGACGGAATCCCGGAGTCCTGGCGCGAAGAGTTGTGGACCCGTCGCAACTGATCGGAGCCGTTTGGAAGCGCTACGAGTCGGACAGCTCCGCAGCCACGTGTCGCTGGAGGAATGTGGCGACGGCTTCGTGGACGTCCCGTTGAACCGAGGCTGAGTCGCTGTCGGTACGGGCTCGGTCAGTAATGCCCTTCACGATGTGGCACGAGGTGCCGTGCTGGGCCGCCACGTAGGCCACGGCGTAGCCGGTGGCGTCTCGCATGTCTGCGATGCGTTCCCAGTAGCTTAGCTCGTCCGCGTCCTCGCGCACGTGGTCCTGCGAGACGAGGGTGCCTTCGGTCGTCAGGTCGGAGGGAAGGTCGAGCGGCATGCGGGGATAGTCCTGGGCCTCAAGCTCCACACGGTCGCCCTCCAGAACGAATGCCGCCCCGACCACGGCTCCCACCTCAAACTCGTCGGTTAGCGCGGTGGCTCCACCGGCGTGCATGAGCACGTCGATGTTGTGCTCGTGGAGAAGGCGCTCGGTCCCGAGCGTAGCCTTGATCTTGCCGGGGCCCGTCACGGTGGCAACGAGTCCCTCGGTTTGGAGATGAGCCCCTTCCTCCAGCTCCCCGAGCCGCCCTTCTGCGTACTGTTCAACGAAGGGGGCTGCTTCGTCAGGCGTAGAAAAGACAATTCCGAGCATCGAACACCCCAGATTTTGGGAAGTATGACGGGTGGCGTGCGGAGACGCCCGACCACAATCAAGCAAATCCGCGAACGAATATCACGGACTGCATGAAGGTTACCGAGCATTTTGATCGCGCATCGGAGCCGCTGATCTCATACGAGATCATTCCGCCCAAACGAGGCGGGTCGGCGGACCAAATTTTGACCGTGGTCGAGGAGCTCATGCCCTACGATCCCCCGTTCATCGACGTCACCAGCCACTCGGCGGAGGTGGAGTACAAGCAGCAGGATGACGGGACCTGGACGCGGTGCGTGAAGCGAAAGCGTCCCGGTACGATTGGGCTCTGTGCCTCCATCGAGGCGCGGTTCAACATCGACACGGTTCCGCACCTCCTCTGCAAAGGCTTTACGCGAGAGGAGACGGAGGACGCCCTCATTGAGCTCAACTATCTGGGGGTTGAGAATGTACTCGCCATTCGGGGGGACGACAAGGGCTACGAGAAGTCCATTTCGGGCAACCGGTCCCGCAACGAGTACGCCGTCGACCTCGTGCGGCAGATCCAAGACATGAACGAGGGGAAGTACCTGGAGGATCTAATGAACGCCGAACCGACGGACTTCTGTGTGGGAGTAGGCGGGTACCCGGAAACGCACTTCGAGGCCCCGAACTTGGCTTGGGACATCATGCGGCTGAAGGAGAAGGTCGACGCCGGGGCTGACTACATCGTCACGCAGATGTTCTTCGACAACGAGTACTTTTTCAACTTCGTGGACAAGTGCCGGGAGGTGGGCATTGAGGTGCCCATTGTGCCCGGAATTAAGATTCTAAAGCGCAAGCGTCATCTGCGTCTTCTGCCGAAATACTTTCACACGGAGATTCCCGAAGAGCTTGCCGCGGAGGTGGGTGCGGCCGACCCGGGCCACGTGGAGCAGATTGGGGTGGACTGGGCCATCCGGCAGGTCCAGGAGTTGATAGAGGCGGGGGTTCCATGCATTCACTTCTACATCATGTCGAGCGCGGATACGGTCAAAAAGGTTGTGGAACCCCTGCACGAAGAAGTCACGTAGGGGACCGTGAACTGCTCGTTTGGGAGGACTCGGAAATAAAAATGGGCTCAGCGGCCCGGAAACCGGTGCTGAGCCCGTTGGGGAGAAGGGGAGACTATCGGTGGGCGTCCTTGTCTTTGCTGCGGAGCTTGGCCTTGTATTTTTCAAGCTGTCGGCGCAGATGGTCGACGCACAGGTTGATTGCTTCCTCGTGGCTGCTCGCCGTGTCTTCGGACGAAAGACGTTTCTGATACACGTCGATATTGATTGAGGCCGTCTTGTTTTCGGCAGGGGAATTATCTTCCCCGAGGATGACGTGTGCACTGGTAATGCCGTCGTAAAACTGCTCCAACTTGGCGGTTCGGTCCCGGGCGTACTCGCGGACGCGATCACTCACGTCAACGTGGCGCGTCGTGACTTGGGTCTGAAAAGCCATAAGGCGGTCCCTCTGTTGTGAGTGGGTTGACGAGGCGAATCCCCGCCGCAGTCCCTGCTTCTCGGGGACATTCTCACATTCTGAGGTGCGGGAAATGGTTCCCCGAATGGCGACGTGGGATTTGGGCAGCATTCCTCCCCGGAGTACCCAGGCCGAAAGGGGAGAGGTGAAGACCTGCGTTACGAAGAGGTCCCCGACAAAACCGCCTCGAGATACTGAGTTTCTTTCTCTCGCATTGTGGCTTGGCCCGACGGCTGCGCGTCGTCGTATCCGATGAGGTGCAAGAGGCCGTGCACGACGTACCGATAGGCCTCGTGTTCGAACGACGTGTCGAACTCGTCGTGACGTTCGGCCGCCGTGTCCAGGTCCACATACACTTCTCCTTCGACCCCATCGTCATCTTCTGAGGGTGTAGAGGGAGTCGGCCCTTCCCGGAGCGAGAAGGAGAGGACATCCGTGTCGTAGTCGTGTTCGAGGTACGACCGATTCAGGTGACGAACGGTCTCGTGATCGGTGAGCACTAGGCTCAGATGGACCAGCGAGGCTCCTTCCGCGGCCACCACGTGGTGGATGAGTCGCCGAAGGGTCTCCGCGTTGATCTGGCGGGAGGGATGATCCTGCTCAATCGAAAGGGGCTCCGGATATTCGGGGGGCACGGCGCCGGAAATTGAGGGCGGGAAGAGCGTTCGTGATGTCTACCACGACGAGTCCGAGGAGGATTCGTCGCCGGATGGGGCCGGGTCGACGGTGGCGGTGGGGTCAACGTCCGCAGGGGTAAGTCCGGCTTCCTCGCCGGTGTCTTGGGAGGACGTTTCTTCTCCGTCTAGGGGCACCACCTCCAGGGCGTGCAGGCCCTTCGGGCCGTCGTTCATTTCAAATTGGACGCGCTGATCGCTCTTCAGGGTTTTAAAATCGTCGTCCGACTGAATATTGGAGTAGTGAACAAAGACATCCTCCCCATCACCGGGATGATGAATAAATCCGTACCCTTTTTTGGCGTCGAACCACTTGACCGTACTTGTCCTCATAACGTCGATTCAATCACAAGTGACTGGATCGTCTGAAAAGATGTGCCCGCTTCGGTTGTGGAGGCGTGCAGGACAACAATATCACGCTCCAAGTACACCGGCGGACATTTTGTGTTGTGTGAGGTGGGTCCCGAAAAGATCAGGGGAACAGTCACACGCAGTATCACTCGGATGGTACTTCGCAAGATCAACGAAGTATGACACGGAGTGATAACCGCCGCTAAATATAGTTTGGGTCGATCCTTCTGTCAAGGGGAGGAAAAGTCCTCTCAACAATGGGGCCCGGCGTAGGAGAAATCGTCCTCTGGCATCGTGATCGCATCAGGCGGGTCCAACCACAGAGAACCCGTGCTGGGTGCGGCACAAAGGATGCACCTCCAGAAGCAGACCCGGACTAAAACGAGACGCCCAGAGAAAATGCCCAACGTTCATTACTCATTGGGGGGCGACGAGGGCTGGGGGGGCTGCTCAGAAGGGGCAGTGGGAGCGGCGTCGGGCATTGCGGGCATCTGGGAGGGTTCAGTTGCCGAGTCGCTGGCAAGGCCGTACGCGCGGCGAATCCGGGCGGGGACCTGGAATGGGGCCTGGGCCAGGACCTGCTCAATTTTCTGGTCGAAGGCCTCTACGGCGTCCACCTGGTCGGCCTTGAGGTACGAGGACCGAATTCGGCCGGCGTACTGGAGCGCGCGACTGAACCCACGACGGGAGCTTGTCGTCCGCAGCTGGGAAAGGACCATGGGCTCTGCGTCGGCCAGGAGGCGGGCCGCCTCGTCGGTGTTGCCCAGGCTCCGGTAGGCTCGGGCCGTGAAGAAGAGCGTTTGCATGTCGGCCGGGATCGTGGAGAATGGCACGGCCTCCGTGAAGTCATTGAGGAGCCCTTCGGCAGTCTTCGGGTGGCCTTTTTGGCCCAACCGCTCGGCTGTATGGGAGTAGTGCAGGCGATACCCGTCCACCATTCGCCGAGCATTCTGGTTGTAGTAGACGGTCGAGTCGTTGAGGTTTGTAAATCGGAAGTTCGCCATGCGCTTGTCGGTCAGTCCCGGAATGACCCGTCCGAGGGGCTGGTTGTGCTTGATGGGAAGCACACGGTAGGCCTGTCCCTCAAGCTGAAAATAGTTGTTGAGGTTGAGCTGTCCGGAACGGGCCACCGTCACGGCAAAGTACAGTGGACGGGACCATCCGTTTTGTGCGTTGGTCCGCAGCATGTCATAGGTGACGACGTCGGCGGTCTGTAGAATGCGGGTATCCTGCTGGAAAGGCCGTCCCTTCAGCTCCCACGTCATCGGGCTTTCGAGGCGCGAGGCGTCGGCCGAGTCGGGGAGGTAGGCAGAGAACTCGGACCGAAGTGCCTCGGCGTCCACCGGCAGCTTCATTTGTTTGGGCTTCCAGCGTCGGTAGCCCAATTGGTCGATCCGGTCTTCCGACAGAGAGATGGGGAGTGGGTCCGATTCGTACGCGGCCTCATTTTTGAGTTGCCGCACGTACCACTTCGTATTTAACAGCGACAGGTTAACCACCCGTACGTCCTTCCGCACCCCCTCGACGGTCTGCAGGTACCAGAGCGGGTAGGTATCGTTGTCGCCGTTGGTGAACAGGATGCCGTTCTCCTCAACGCTGTTCAGCATGTTGTACGCGTAATCGCGCGGTACGTAGTTCTCTGAGCGGTCGTGATCGCCGTAGTTTTCCAGCGTCATCCAGCCGGGGACGGCCATGAAGATGAGCAGTCCGGCCCCGAGGGCAGGAACCAACCGTGCGGCTCCGGAGAGCGAGTCGCGGACGGACTCGTAGGCCATTTGCATCAGCCCCCCGGCCCCGATGCCGATCCAGAGGCTGAAGGCGAAGAAGCTCCCGACGTACGAGTAGTGCCGCTCGCGCGGCTGCATCGGCGTCTGATTCAGGTAGATGATGATGCCGATGCCCGTGATGAAGAACAGCACGAAGACGCTAAACGCCCGTCGCCAGTCGCGGCCGAAGTGGTAGAAGGCGCCGAAGAGCCCAAGAAGGAGGGGCAGGGCAAAGTAGACGTTACGCGATTCCTTTTCACTGGGCGTCTGCAGGGTGCTCGCCGGTTTCACATGCTGGTCGAGCGTGGGAATGCCCGTCATCCATGGCGCCCCTTGCACGTCGCTCGCCCGCCCCGAAAAGTTCCAGAGGAAGTACCGCACGTACATGTATCCCACCTGGTAGTCGAGAAAGAATTCCAGGTCGGAGTCGTAGCGCTCGTAGACGTTCCAGTGTTGGGGATCCACGGAGTGGCGCCGCGGGAAGAGCGTCGTTTCGCCGTCGCGGCGGCTCACACGACCCGTCTCGTCATCGAAGGTGACGCCCTGCAGCAGGGGGGTGTCTCCGTACTGCTCTCGTTCCAGGTACGAGATGAACTTCTCCATGGTGTCCGGGTCATTCATGTCGATCGGCGGGTCGGTCGCGCTCCGGACGAAGACGAGCGTGTACGACGCGTAACCGATAAAGATGACCGTGACGCACATGAAGGCCAAGTTCGCGACGGGCATGCCCCGCTGATGCGTGGTGTAGACGCCGTAGCCGAGGACGAGGGCGAGCACGATTGCCGTCAAGAAGGGGGCCCCGACGGACGCGAAGAGGCTGGGCAGGCCGACGATGATGCCGGGATAGATCGCGAAGAACAGGACGGAGGAGAGGGCTCCTGCTCCTACAATGCGAAGCCAGCGCTGGCGGGAGGTCCAGTGCTCGCGATCGAACTCGGTAAAGAAGACGATGACGGCGACGAAGAAGAACGCCAGCAGACTCAGGAGGTGGACCCCGATGGCCATCCCAAAGAGGAAAGCGATGAGGACGAGGTACCGGTTTGCGTTGAGCTGAAACGGCTGGCGGCTTCCGCCCCGCCGGGCCTCCTCGGTGCGGGCCGCGTCGCTCCACCGCAGCACGAGCCACACGACTAAGGCCGTAAAGAACGTGGAGAGGGCGTAGACCTCGGCTATGCCTGCGTTGAACCAGAAGGAGTCGCTCACCGAGAAGGCCACGGCCCCGACGACTCCGCTGGCGAGGGAGATCACGTACTGCCCCGTGTTCAATTCACTTCGGTCGCCTTGCCAGCGCCGCACGAGCCGGACGATGATGAGGTGGGTGAGCAGGACTGTCCCGGCGCTGGACAAGACCGAGAGCAGATTGACGGCCAGGGCCACCGTTTCCTGCGACGGAGCCAGCATAGAAAAGAGGCGGCCCAAAAGCAGGTAGAACGGCGCTCCCGGCGGATGCATCACCTGAAGCGTATAAACGCTCGCAATCCGTTCGCCGGGGTCCCAGAACGAGACGGTGGGTGCAACGGTCGCGACGTAGAGGCCGAGCGCCCAGAGAAAGACGAGCCCGGCGGTGAGACGGTCAATCCTCTTCCGATTCATCCTAGCGGGGAGGCACTGATCTTGAGAAGTGTGCGCAAATGGGGCGAGCAAAACGGGAGCGGTGCTCGCAGATTACCGATCCGTGGTCATCGCGTGGAAAAGCGTCGTGAGGATGTCCATCTCCATCGCGTCGTCGTTCGTCGAAACGGCGAGCGTCCCATCGGGGTGCAGACTCCAGGCGGAGAGGGTCCAGGACACGGGGAGACTGAGGAATGACTGCCGACGGAGCGAATCGAGGGTCCTGGGGGCGAGGGACAGGGATAGGAGGGAGAACGACGCCACGAGGCGGGGACAACCGGTAGACACGGGAAAACGCGGGTGGAGTAGCTGTGCAAACCAGTCGGCGGGAGGACTACGAGTCTCCCTGAACGACAATAACGCACTCGCCCCGCACTTTCGTATACCCCGCAAAATACGACCGCACCTCTTCGAGCGTTCCCCGTTCAACTTCTTCGTATTTTTTCGTGAGTTCACGGGCCACGGCGGCCATGCGGTCGGCCCCAAAATGTTCGATGAGATCCTCTAAGGTGCGAAGTAGCCGGTGGGGCGATTCGTACATCACCATGGTGCGTGGCTCGTTCGCCAGCGTGGTCAGGCGGGTCTGGCGCCCTTTCTTTTTTGGTAGGAAGCCCTCGAAGACGAAGCGGTCACTGGGGAGAGCGCTGGCGGTGAGGGCCGGGACGAGGGCCGTGGGGCCGGGCAAGGCCTGTACCTCGATCTCTTCTTCCCAGCAGGCCCGAGCGATGTAGAAGCCCGGGTCGGAGATTCCCGGCGAGCCGGCGTCGCTGATGAGAGCCACGTCGTGCCCCACACGCATGCGGGCAATCAGCTCGGGAGTTTTTTCGCGCTCATTGTGTTCGTGGTAGCTCGTGGTGGGGGTATCTATGTCGTGATGATCCAGGAGGTGTCCCGAGGTTCGAGTGTCCTCGCAGGCGATCAGATCCACCTCCCGAAGCACCTGGAGGGCGCGCAGGGTAATGTCGTCCAGGTTGCCGATTGGGGTGGGAACCAGGTAGAGCATCGATGGGGGCGTCGAGCGAAAAAGTGTTGGGCCACTCGGGAGGATTTACGACCGAAAGGATCGCAGCCAGTCCCAAAGGCGTCGTCGGAGGGGAGGAGTCGCGCCCAGGTCGAGCACGACGTACAGAATCAACCAGAGGCCTGCGCCGGACATGATGAGGTTGGCGATCCACATCCCCAGCCAGGGGGGAAAAAAGCCCCGTTCAGACAGCTTCTCCCCCTGCACGAGTGTGATCCAGTAAAACATGAAAATACCGAGCGCGACGGCACCAATCGTGGCGAGTCCCCCCCGGCGCAGCGCGAGGCCCAGTGGCGCGCCCACGAACATAAAGATGAAGCAGGCGAGCGCGATCGAAAACTTTTTGTAGAACTCGACCTGGTAGCTTCGAATGCGTTGGCTCTGCCACTCTGTGTCCCGCCGGATATTCTGAATGGCGGACTGTGCCGAACGTGCCTTCTGAACGGCGGGAGCGACCACTGATCGGCGCGCACGGTCGTCGAGGTCGGCGAGGGCCAGGTAGGGTGAGGGGTTCGTCGTAGCGACCGGGGATGGCGCCGACGTATCCGCGGTGGCCGAATCGGGGAGCGACGGGGAGAGTTGGTCCTGAACCCGTTCGTACAGGGTCTGGTACTTGGAGGCCCGATGGGCTTTTAAGGAGTCGAGCGTTTCGAGCAACTGCGGGGTGCGCATGGTGCGGGTGGAGCGGGAGGTTTCCCCCGATTCCGTCCGGCGGAAGACCGCATTCGAGAGGGTGAACTGGATGCGATGTCGGTCAAAGGTAAGCCGCTCGTATCGCTCCGCACGGTTGTTTGCGTCCGCGGGCAGGGGGCGGTGCATCTCTCCGTTCCGCAGGGTAAGGGTGAGCCGGGCACCCCCCTCGTGCGATTCGATCACGCCCCGCTCGGCCTTGATGACCGCCTGCCGATCCCGCCCCTGGGTATAATCGTAGATGGTGACGTCGACCAGCTTGTTGGTGCCGGACGGCCGGTCTTGGACGAGGATGCTGTAGTCTTCCACGCCCTCGTAAAAGACGCCGGGCCGAAGTTCGAAGCCGGGCCGCTTGCCCCGAATGTCGCTCCACAGCTGGCGAGCCCGGTGGTTGGCCTCCGGAAGCATGACGTTGTTGAAGTAGAGCATGCCCCCCATGAGGACGAGGGCCACCACCAGCGTGGGCCAGACGATTTGGCCGAAGGAAATGCCGGTGCTCTTGATGACGGTGTAGTACTGCGATTCGGCCAGTCCCCCGAACGCCATCAGCGCGGCCAGCAGTACCGACATTGGCACCGCCAGCACCACCATGTACGCCAGGTTGTATGCAATCAACTCGATGATCACGGGAAGTGGAATGCCCTTGCCCGCAATCTCGGGCAGCCACCGGATCAGAAACTGCATCAGCAGCAAGAACATGAGCGTGCCGAGCCATCCGAAAAAGGGACCCGGCAGCCGACGCAGTATGATCCAGTGAAGCCGACGCAGCATGGAGAAGAGGAGTCGTCGCGGAGGGCCCCGCCCTGGGCGTCGTATAAACGCCGGGGGCAAATCGCATGTTCGGGGGCGGCGCTAGCGCGTGTCGTGGGGAGGAGGAATCACCAGTTGGATCTTCCGGGGGCGCCAGGAATTGGGAAGATCCGTCCAGCTTCTTCTCAACCCAAGCCCGCGATCCGCATGCAGGTCGAGCCGTTTACCTTTAGCTCTTTCATGACGAACAGCTACCTCTGCCACGACCAGGGCGAGGCGGTGCTCGTCGACGCGAGTTGCGAGACCGAGGCAGAGTGCAGACAGGTGATGAACATCATTGAAGAGCACGACCTCGATGTGCGGCACCTGCTTCTCACCCACGCGCACGTCGACCATATCTTTGGGTGCACCTTCTTTGAGGAGGAGTTCGGGCAGCGGTTCAAGGCGCACGCGGCCGCGGTGCCGTTCATTGAACGGGCGGAGGAGCAGGCCACCGCGTTTGGGGTGGAGCTCGACCCGCCGTCTGTTCCCACGGCGCACCTCGCGGAGGGAGACACGATTTCGTTCGGCGACGTCACCCTTGAGGTTCTACACACGCCGGGCCATTCCCCGGATTCCATCTCCTTCGTCCACCGCCCGAGCCGACAGGCCGTCACGGGAGACGTTCTCTTTCAGAACTCGATCGGCCGCACACAAGGCCTTCCGGAGACATCCCGCACTCAGCTTCTGGACTCGATCACCGAGAAGCTGCTCCCCCTCGGCGACGACTTCACGATCTATCCCGGCCACGGCCCCCCGACCACCATCGCCCAGGAGCGTGCACAGAACCCGTTCGTGCAGGAGGCACTCCGAGCGTAATCTACGCGCCAGTGGGGACAGCGGCCGCTCGGACGCGTTTGTAGTAGTCCTCGTACCGGGGCACCACGCGGTCAATGTCGAACGTCTCGACTGCTCGTGTCCGTGCCGCCGCGGCCATCTCGTCGTGCAGCGTCTCGTCGGTGAGGAGTTTTTGGGTGCATTCGGTTAATTCGTCTACGTCGTCGAGCGGGCAGAGGAACCCCGTCTCACCGTGGACGATCAGTTCCGGCAGCCCGCCGACATCGCTGGCCACCACGGGCACCTCGCAGGCCATCGCCTCCAGGGCCGCCAGGCCAAAGGTTTCCGATCCGCTCGGCATAAGGAAGACATCGGCGATCGACAGGATTTCTTCGATGGGGTCCTGCTTACCGAGGAAGCGAACGTCGTCGTACACGCCTAGCTCTCGCGCCTTGCGCTCCGTCGGCACGCGTTCCGGGCCGTCGCCCACCAGCAGTAGCTTCACATTCGCAGTACCGTTCAGACGGTGGAAGACATCGATGACCTGCTCGGTGTTCTTGACGGGGCGGAAGTTGGACACGTGTACGATGACCTTTTCCCCATTCGGGCAGAGTGCCTGCTTAAAATGCTCCTTGTCCTGCCGCACGAAGCGGTCGGTGTCGATGAAGTTCGGGATCACCTCGATGTCTTTCGTGACCTCGAAGTGGTCGTAGGTTTCCTGGCGGAGGTAGTCGGAGACGGCGGTCACGCCGTCGGACTCGTTGATCGACCACGTGACGACGGGGGCGAACGAGGGGTCTTGCCCGATGAGGGTGATGTCGGTGCCGTGGAGGGTGGTCACGACCGGCAGGTCGAGGTCCTCGGAGTTCAGGATCTGGCGGGCCATCACGGCACTCGACGCGTGGGGGAGCGCGTAGTGGACGTGGAGGAGGTCGAGCCCCACGTGCTTGGCAATGTCCACCATTTTGCTGGTGAGCGAGAGCGTGTACGGGGGGTAGTCGAAGAGCGGGTAGCTCTGGACGTTGACCTCGTGGAAGAAGATGTTGCCGGCCACGTGGGAGAGCCGAAAGGGGAGGTCCGACGAGATAAAGTGGATCTCGTGGTCGCGCTCGGCGAGGGCTTTTCCAAGTTCGGTGGCGACGACCCCACTGCCGCCGTAGGTGGGATAGCAGGTAATGCCGATTTTCATAGGAGGATACAGCGAGGAGACTTTCGCAACAAAAGGATGGTAGGGAAGCGTCGGGACAGCGACCGAACCTGTTGCCCCTACTCGTTCTTCGGTGGGAGGTTGCAGCCGGGGCGGGTATAGAGTCCCTCTCGACGACAAATTGTAACAATCCACGGTTTCACCGTTCGCCATCGATCATCCCCCTGCCTAGGACCAAATCAGATCAGGGGACTGGGGACTAGCGGGCCCGAATGGGAACTCTCCGTCGGGACCGTTACTTTTCCGCTGTGGAACGCGCCTTTCCTCGTGTAGGAAAAATTAGGGCTCGGCCCCTGAGACCCTCTGGTACTGCTAGCCCCTCACACGTTGCATTCTCGTCAAACGGACCAATTCCCTTATGCACGCTTCCACCAGACGAACCACGTATTCTGCTCTTTTCGCCCTCCTCCTTTTCGGGCTCGTGGCCACTCCGGCACAGGCCCAACTCGGTGTGGGAGGCGGACTCAACTTCGAGTCTGCGGGAGACATTGAAACGTCGACCAACGACAACGCAACCCTCGATAACTCGACCGGGTATCATCTCGGGGTCGTGTATGAGCTGGGACTCGGGGCCGCCACGCTCCGGCCGGGCTTCTTCTACCGCCGGGTGGGCACCTTCGAATTTTCGACCGGCGCACTTCCCCAGGGAGAATCCCGGTTTGACGTGTCGGCCTGGCAGGTGCCAGTAGACCTACGGTTTACGGTGCTTCCCACCCCGCTCGTCAGCCCGTACATCCTGGCGGGACCCATGGCCACGTTCCCACGGGGGGAAGGCGACTTCGATGATGCCACGGAGGAGATCTCGTACTCCCTCAACGTGGGACTCGGTGCGAACATTGCGCTGCCCGCCCTCTCCCTGAAAATTCAGCCTGAACTGCGCTACGAGTTCGGGGCGAGTAAATTCATCAAGGACGACTTTGAGATTGGAGATACTGAGTTTCAGCCGCAGGATAGCCCGAGCTTCAGTGCGTTCGGACTGCGTGTGAACGTGGTGTTCTAGATTGAGACTGAACGCATACAGAACGAGTATTCTTCTCGGCCCGCTGTCCGTATCCTCGGGCAGCGGGCTGAGCTGTATAGGTCCGTCCCGCGAGCCTTACGAGATTTGCTTAAAGAACCGGAAGCGCCGTTCGTCGACCACGTACCGGTTGCGGTCCGGCGCCACAAACCGGGATCCGTCCGCCCAGTACGGCACCGCCCGGCCCCGCATCGACCGCTCGCTGTAAAAGTGCCGCGTCTCGATCGAAAACGGCCGGTAGGCCGGCGCCGCGTGCCGCACGTAGCGGGCCACCCACAGGGCCTGGCGCCATCGCGGCAGCGGGACCTCCGGCTGGAGCCTCATGTAGAGCGCGCGCTTCGAAGCCCCGGGATTGAAGGCGCTAAACTGGTAGGGATCCAGCACGGTCTCTCGGTAGGTGCGGTTGCCGCGGTAGGCGGTTTCGACACGGTTGCGGACGACCCAGGCGACTAGTTCTTGTTCGTGGGGCAGTTTCGTCTCCGAATAGATGGCCCGGGCGAGCCACAGGGTCGGCTTTTCAAGGTCGGCCGGGGGTGGGAGCAACGCGGACGATTCTTCTCGGGCGGTGGCGGGTTGGGCACCGGGACTTGGTTTCAGGTCCTGTTCTGATGCCTCCGGAGTGTGGGCATAGGCGGCGGAGAGTTGCTGGAGGGAAGCGGCCTTACCCTTGCCCGCCTCCGCCTGCTTCGTTTCGGAGGACGACGCGTGAAGGGCTGAATTGGCGTCGGGCCCGGACATGGGGGCCGGGGACAGAGAACCCGCCGAGAACACGAGGGTGCCAACCGACGCGCAGAGAAGAACCGTACGTTTACTCATATACCGGTGTATACTATTCTAAAGCCATCGAAACGGCGTCTGGGACACAAAGAAACGTGATGTCCCCAAGAGATATGTGCGATCAAAAGATGTCTCCTCGCAATCATTTTGCCGGTGCAGGGTGGGAAACTATGGATGACCAACCCAGGTTTCCGGCACATGATCTCTGTAACCTTCTGAAAAGGCAGGTACTTGTGAGGGTAATTCCGTTCTTCATGCCCGGTTATCTAGCCGTTGATGATTCATTTTTCCGAGATTGATCTTCGCTCAGCGGGGTCTTAACGAAGGCGCTTCGTCCGGGCATGCTTTCCACGTCGTGTTTGTGAACTCATCCTGTTCTCACACCTGTGAACACGTTGAAAATTCTTGCGGACGCCAACATTCCGTGCGTTGAGACGGCGTTTGGGCAGTTCGGGACGGTGCGGCGACTGCCAGGTCGGGAAATGAAGACATCGGACGTTGCGTCGGCAGACGTGCTCCTCGTGCGAAGTGTTACGCCCGTGGGGCCAGCGCTCCTGGAGGGTATCGACTTGCGGTTCGTCGGGTCGGCTACCATCGGGACGGATCACGTCGACCGGGCGTACCTGCGGTCGCGGGGCGTCCCATTCGCACACGCTCCAGGTTCGAATGCCGACTCGGTTGCCGACTACGTCGTAGCGGCCCTGCTGGGGCTTGCCCGTCGCCGCGGTATCTCACTGGAGGAGCGGACGGTCGGCATTGTGGGATGTGGCAACATTGGCGGCCGCCTCGCTCGTCGACTCCCGGCGCTGGGGATGGAGGTTCTTAAAAACGATCCGCCTCGGGCCCGCGCCGCGGAGGCAGAGGGACGGGCCCATGAGTTTGTATCCCTCGACACGGTCCTCCAAATGGCCGACATCGTGACGTTGCACGTTCCCCTCACGAAGGCCGGGCCCGATCCGACTCATCACCTCGTGGATGCGACGTTCCTCGATCACCTCAACGACGGGGCCTGGCTCCTGAACACCTCGCGCGGCGCCGTTGTGGATGGAGAGGCGCTACTTTCGGCGCGGAGACGCGGGACGGTGGGGGGGGTGGTGCTGGATGTGTGGGAGGGCGAGCCCTCCCCCGATCCGGCACTCATTGAGGCCGTGGACCTGGCGACGCCCCACATTGCGGGGTATGCCTACGATGGAAAGGTGCGGGGCACGCAAATGCTGTATGAGGCGCTCTGCGAAGAGCTGGGTGTAGAGCCGAACTGGGAGGGGACGGCCGCCATTCGTCCGGCCTCAAAAGACGCACTGCGATGCCAGGCCCCGGATCCGTGGCTATCCGCAACGGATTGGCGACAGCATCTTGCGGGGCAGGCCTACGACCCGGCGGTCGACGACGCGTCCCTGCGGGAGCTGGTCGATCTGAGCGCTGACGCGCGGGGAGAGGCGTTCGGGCGGCTCCGGGCCCACTACCGGCGGCGACGGGAGATGCAACAGCACACGGTCCCGACGACGGCCGTTCCTCCTGAGCACAGGCGAGCCGTGGAGCAGGGGCTGACGATACAGCTCGACTGAATCCCTGCGTCCCTACGCGCGGTAGCCGTAGGAACGGAGGATGTTTTTCCGGTCGCGCCAGTTCTCCTGCACCTTCACGTGCAGGTTCAGGTAGACAGGGCTCCCGACGAATGCCTCGATGTCCTCTCGGGCCGTCATGCCTACCTTCTTGAGGGCCTTGCCCCCCTCACCGATGAGGATGCCCTTGTGCGACTCCTCCATGACCACAATTTCGGCATCGATGTAGTCCTTCGTTCCCTCGGGTCGCTCCTCGTAAGCCACGACGTTGACCTGCACCGAGTAAGGGATTTCCTGGTGGTAGTGTTTGTACACCTTCTCTCGGATCATCTCGGCCACGAAGAAACGCTCCGGGTGCTCGCTGATCATGTCCTTCGGGTAGAAGGGCGGGCCCTCCGGCAGGGTGTCGAGGACGAGATGGAGCAGCGTTTGGAGATTGAAGCCCTGCTTGGCCGAGGTGGGCACGACCTCGTCGAAGGCCCGGAGCTCTTCGTAGGACTCGACGAGGGGAAGGGTCTCCTCCTTTGGAATGAGGTCCATCTTGGTGAGAACCAGGAACGCCGGCGTGTCACCGATCTGCTTCAGACTCTGGGTGTCCGGTTCCTCTTGGGTCGCCTCGTGTAGAAAAAGCAGCAGGTCGGCGTCCCGAATGGCTCCCTGCACCTGCCCCATCATGGTCTCGTGCAACTCGTAGCGGGGCTCGATGATGCCCGGTGTGTCCAGGAAGATGGCCTGGTGCTCCGGTCCCGAGTGAATCCCGAGGACACGGTGTCGGGTGGTCTGCGGTTTTTTCGTGACGATCGATAGCTTTTCGCCGAGGAGGGCGTTCATCAGCGTGCTCTTGCCCACGTTGGGCTTGCCCACGATGGCTACGTAGCCACTGGTGTGATCGTCGGAGACGTCGTCGAAAAGGGGCTCGGAGTGCTCCATAGGGAGAGAGAAGGAAGGGAGGTGATCAAGAACAAAATTCCTACGGCTGCGAGTTCGTGACGGTTGCACGCATGTCGCGGACCGCCCGGTCCATACCCACGAGGATGGCGCGGGCCATCACCGCGAAGCCGATGGAGACCTCGGCGACGTGGGGCACCGTGTTTCGGAAGAGGGGGACATTTCGGTAGTTCAGTCCGTGCCCGGCGTGGACTCGGAGCCCGGCCTCGTGGGCCGCCTCGGCACCCGCGGCCAGTCGTTCGGCCTCCTCGCGCTGGGCCGTGTCCGTGGGGGCCTCCGCAAAGTCGCCGGTATGGAGCTCGATGCAGTTGGCCCCCACCGCAGCAGCGGCTTCGATCTGGGTCGGAACGGGGTCGACGAACAAGCTCACCTGGTTCACCCCCGCGTCGTACAGGCGATCCGTGACAGAGTCGAGACGCGAATGGTTGGCCGTCACGTCGAGCCCTCCCTCCGTGGTGACCTCTTCGCGTCGCTCGGGCACCAGCGTAGCGAGGTCCGGCGCCACGTCGCAGCAGATGGAGACCACCTCCTCTTCCGTCGACAGTTCAAAGTCGAGCTTGCCGTTCACCGTCTCGGCCAGGAGGCGCGCGTCCCGTTCCGTGATGTGACGCCGGTCCTCCCGCAGGTGAAAGACGATGCCGTCCGCTCCGGCCTGCTCGCAGCGTGCCGCGGCGTGCACAGGATCGGGGAAGGTCTCCTCGCGGGCATTGCGGAGGGTGCCGACGTGGTCGACGTTGATGAGCAGGTTGATCACGTTGGAAGCGAAGGTCCGTTGTGGGGCACGATTGGGTCTGTTCCAACACCAGGGGGGGCGCTTTGTTTTTTGAAGGGCGTGCAGGGAATTGCATTTCGCAGAGGAGCCCCCTATTTTCGGGGCTGTCACCACATTTTCCGCCATACCGCGTTCCTCACCGCGCGTCGGGCGGGAGTTCACCCGGTCATTTTTTTCGCCAACACGAACGAACGGCTTTCATGGCTACGAGCAGCGGAACGATTCAGACCGGCATTCAGGCCATCCTGGTGGTCGTAATTGTCGGCCTTGCGTATTTCCTGTACCAGTCGATCACTGAGCCCTACGATCGCATCGAGCGGCAGCAGCAACTGACCGAGCAGACCCGCCAGCGCATGACGAACATCCGAACGGCTCTCGTTGACTACGAGCGAGACAGCGCGTCGTATCCGGACTCGCTCAATATTTTGCTCCAGCACATTCGCAACGATTCGGTTCTCTCGGCCCGGCAGGACAGCGTGTTTGGCAGTTCGATCAACCTTGACTCCCTCCTATACTCTCCACGGTCGGGCAACCGGTTCCAGTACGCCGTGAGCGATACCGGGCGGGTTGAAACCTATCTACTCGAGGATCCGGACACCGACGACCAGATTGGGACCCTGACCGGTGATCCCACGCAGGCCAACGCGGCCAGTTGGGAGTAGGCCCGTAGGACTTGATGGCTGAGACCCGGGAAAAATGGGGCGCCCATGTACGTAGGGATGAGACGTTATGCAGTCGATCTCGGCCGCGGTTCACATTCAGGGCCCAACGATTCGGTACGCCGAAGTGGAATGGGACGGCTCGGCCGTGGATCTCCGACGGTTAGGGGAGGAGACCTTTGAGGTCGACGTGACACGTGTCCTCTGGGGAGATGAGAGCCCGGAGGCCCTCGATGAGATTGCGACCGCCGTGGAGCGCTTCTTCGGTGCCCCCGAGGCGTCGGGGGTAGGGTTGGTGGTCCATCCGCTCGATGCGTACAGCTTCTTTATGCCGCTTCCGGAGGGGCTCTCAGCGGAGGAGCGAGACCGTCGCGTGGCGTACCAGGCGGCCCTCGTCACGAATACGCGGTCGCCCGGGGTGCTTCATACGGTGTCTCAGTCGGTGCGCACGGCCGCAGAAGGAGACGAGACGATCGAATGGGTCCACGTTCTGGCCGTGCCCCAGGAGGTGGAGGCACGAATGAAGACCCTTTTCGCCGATGTGTCCGGAATAGAGACGACGGGGCGCATCCTCAGTTCAGGGGCAGTGGCCCGGCTTATGGGCCTATCCGGAGGAGAGGAAGATTCGGATGCGTCGGCGGACGGTGGAGAGGGATACCGGCTGGCGATCGGGCAGTACGAAGGGCACACCGAATACGCCCTTACGCGGGACGGGGCCTGGCATCACGCTCACGCCGCCCAGAATGCCCCGACGGCCGCGGACCAGGTCTACTACGCCGTGGGGATGCTCAACCGGATTGGGGTAGCGCCGGAAGAGGTGGGTCATCTCGTGGTCTATGGTTCCGAGGTAGACGCCGGGGCCCGCGAGCCCTTCGAATCGGTATTTGGGTGTGCGCCCGTGGCTCTTGATCCCTTCGGACGATTCCGTCGCATCTTGGAGAAGCCGGACGAGTCGCTCTCCGGAGGGGAGTACGTACCGTGCATTGGTGGGGCCCTGGCCGTGGCTGCGGAGTGAGGAAAGAGGGCTCAGTCTCCATTTCCCGGCGGTCCCTCCGTTTGGGATCTCTTCCCCGACAGTCCGTTACCATTTCTGGGGCGTTTGGTCTGTGGGGCGTCGTCGTGACATTCGTTCACTTGCTGATTCTGGTCCTCCATGAAACTCATCGCCGGCCGGCTTGGCGGCCACAGTCTTAAAACGCCCTCCGGCCACGAGACGCGCCCGTCCACGGCCCGGACCCGCGAGGCCCTGTTCGGGCTCATTGACGCCCGCATTTACCTCGAGGGCGCGGAGGTGCTTGACCTCTTCGCTGGCACCGGCGCGCTGGGCCTGGAGGCCATCAGTCGCGGGGCGGCACTCGTGACGTTCGTGGAGAAGAAGCGCCAGGTCCTCGACTATGCCCGCGAAAACGCTGAAAAGCTTGGGGTGGAGGACAAGTGTATCTTCATTCAGGGCGACGCTGTCGAGTACCTGCGGTCCTACCAGGGACCGGAGCTCGACCTCATCATGGCGGATCCGCCGTACAAGCTGGACGCGATGCAGGAGATGCCCGACCTGGCGGTGCCCCACCTCGATTCCGACGGCGTCTTTACACTCGAACACAGTTCGCACGACTGGTTCGACGAGCATCCCCGGCTGATGACGAGCCGATCCTACGGGCGTACCATCGTGAGTCTGTTTCGCCCCCCGCTTCCGCCCGAGGACGAGGGAACGGACGATGCGGACCCAGCGACTGAGTCTTCCTCGGAGACCTCCTAACCCGCCGCGAACTTTGCCTCGACCCCTTGCCTCCGCATGGACCAGGATTTTGCCCTGTATCCCGGCACGTTCGATCCCTTCACGTTCGGACATCGGGACGTTCTCGAGCGAGCCCTCCGGGTCTTCGACCGGGTGGAAGTGACCGTGGGCGTCAACCTCGAAAAGGAAACCTTATTTTCGACCCAGGAGCGCACGGCGCTCGTGCGCCGGTGCACCGACGACCTCGAGGGTGTGGAGGTGCAGTCGTACGAAGGGCTCATCGTGGATCGGGCACGGCAGGTGGGCGCGGCGGCCCTGGTGCGGGGGCTTCGTCAGGTGAGCGACTTTGACGCGGAGTTTCGGATGGCCTTCGCCAACCGAAAGCTGGCCCCGGAGCTGGAGACTGTGTTTTTTATGACCTCTGAGGAGTATGCCCTCATCAGCTCTTCGATGGTCCGGGATGCCCATCGGTGGGACGGGGACGTCTCGAAATTCGTACCGCCGCCGGTCGTGGAGGCGCTGGAACAGAAGAGCGTGCCGGCTCGGTCGTAGTCTTGCTCGGTCGGTGGGACGGTCCCACCGTTCCTCGCAGTTTCATGTGTTTGGGCAAGGGTGCGCACGGCCGAATGCGCGACCTTTTGATTCGCTGTCGCGTCCTGTATCTTCACCTGCGCACGCACTTCTCACTACTCCCACGCGATGAATGGACACGCCGGACGATCTTTACTACACAGACGACCACGAGTGGCTGCGCGTCGAGAATGGCACGGCCACCGTGGGCATCACGGATTTTGCGCAGAGCGAGCTCGGCGACATCGTGT
>CAYLMT010000014.1:0-23899 GCA_964384855.1 uncultured Salinivenus sp. | reverse complement strand
TCGTGCCGGAGGTCACGGACCTGCGCGCGGACGTGTCGCTCGACCGGTCGGTGCCCGAGGCGATTCGCGGGCTCCACTATGCGCACGCGGGTACTCCACACCTCGTGGCCGTGGTCGACGACCTCGACGCCGTGCCGGTCCCGGAGTGGGGGCATCGGCTTCGTCACGATCCCAGCCTGGCCCCGACCGGGGCGAACGTCAATTTTGTGGAACTGAGGGACGGCCATGGCCTTGGGCTCCGCACCTACGAAAAGGGGGTGGAGGACGAGACGCCGTCCTGCGGCACCGGGGTGCTGGCCGCGGCGGTGGTTGCCGAGCAGCTCCTGGGGAACGGGAGTTCCAGGGCCCTCCGCGTTCAGACGACCGGTGGCGAGCTCTCCGTGGGGCGGACGGACGCCGAGGAGGAAGGCACCCTGTACCTCGAGGGCCCGGCGGTGTCGGTCTTCGAGGGACGGATTGAACCTCCGGAGGCGGTCCAGTAGCCGTCGTTGGCTCCGGCGTCGACTGCGCTCCATTTACCGCAGTTGTGTGCGGTTGTCCCGAATGGTGGCGTCCTCCTTGAGGGCCGCGATCCAGTCGGACGACACCTCCTGACGGCGCTGCTTGATCAGTTGCTGGCGGATTTGCTGCCGCTGCTGGTCCGTCAGCGGGGGCGGCGTATTCTTCTGTGTGGTCTGCACGACGAAGGCCGCGTTGGTGCCTTCCACGACGCTGGACGTTTCGCCTTCGTCGAGTCCGAAGACGGTCCCGACGAATTTCGGCTCCTGGCCGAGGCCCGGCACGGTGGTAGTGGAGTAGGTGATGTCCGATTGCGTGCGAAGCTGGGTGTCCAGCACGTTCGGCAGGGCGTCGAAGGAGTTCTGGGCAAGGGCGCGCTCCATGCGCCGGGTCTGAACGGCGCGTTTCTTCTGAAGCTCGACCTGCGGGCGAATCTGCGACTTCACGTCACTGAAGGACCGGTACCCCTCGGGCGTAACGTTCGTGACCTCCGCCACTACGAACTTGTCGTCCAGCTCAATCACGTCACTGATCGTGCCGCTGGAGGCCGACTCCAGAAATCGCGAGAGGGCAGGGCTCTGGCCGATGCCCGGAACGGAGGACTGGTCGGTCTGCACCTGCACCTCCTCCACGGACAGGCCCAGGCGCTCTGCTTCGTCCCGAAAGGCGCCTTCTTCCTCCGCGAAGTAGGCGAGATCCCCCAGCAGGCTCTCCTTGTCAGAAAGGGTGGACTGGCTCGGGCTCAGGTTATAGGCCAGGTCGGCCACCTGGACGGCCTGGGAGGCACGGGCCTTCACCTGGATGAGGTGGTAGCCAAACTCGGAGCGGACGGGCCCGACGACGCTTCCTGGCTCGGCCCCAAAGGCGGCCTCCTCAAACGCGTCCGCCATGCTGCCGCGGGCAAACCAGCCGAGGTCTCCGCCGTCCGACGCCGAGGCGTCGTCAGAGTACTGCCGGGCCATCGCGGCGAACGAGGCGGCGCCCGATTCGATGGTGTCCCGAATCGCCTGCAGCCGACCCATGACCTCGGGATTCGCCTGGTCGGTCTTCAGGAGAATGTGACGGGCGTGCAGGTAGTCGTTCTCGGCGGGCTGCGTGTCACGGATCTTGAGGAGGTGGGCCTGACCGCCGCCAAAGACCGGTCCCACAATCCGTCCGGGATCGGGGTTGGCGAACACCGAGTCGGCCACCCGAGCGTTCATTTGGTCCGGGGTGCGGTACGCGTTCGAAAAGTTCTTGTCTGAGGCATTGTTGACCAGGAAGAGGGAGTCGTTCTCGGTCGTCGTAAAGTCCTCTCGCAACTCGGCCAGGTCCCCCGCAATCGCCGAGGAGTCCTCCGCCGTGGCCTCTTTCGTCGTGGTCGCGTACTGGAGCGTGACCGTCTTTTCTCGCTTAAAGTCCTCACGGTTGTTGTCGTAGTAGCTCTGGAGGTCGGACTCCGTGACCGTGATCGAGTCGTCGGGGACGCTGGCGTAGCGAAGGGCCACGTACTCGGCCGAGGCCGACGAATTCTGGCGCCGGTAGTAGTTCTCGACGTCCGCTTCCGAGACCTGGATCGTGGACTGGACGAGGGAGCTCATCTTCTGCTGTCGCCGCTGCCGCCGCAGAAATTCTTCGAGCTTGATCCACTGGGCGCGGGCCTGGGGGTTGGAGGCCATGTTCTGCAGCAGCTGATAATTGATCTGACCGGTCGAGTCCGCGAACTGCTGGCGGATGACCGGATGCGGGTTCTCCCCGAATACCATTTCTTCGACCTCAGAGTCGGTCACCGAAATGCCCAGCCGTTGCATTTCTTGCGACAGGAGTTCCTGGTTGATGACCTGGTCGTAGGCCTGCTCTCGCACCCGACTTTCCATCTGGGGGTTCATCTCTCCGCTCAGCTGTTGCTGGAACCGCTGGCGCTGGCGTTTGAGAATGCGCTGGTACTCCTCGTGCTGGATCGGGTTGCCGTTCACAGTGGCCACACTCCGGTTCGTCTGGTTCATGGCCGAAAAGACGTCGGAGTCCTGGAGCGTCCAGATGACGCCGAACGAAATGACGAGGATCCAGAGAATCACTCCGGTGTTCTGCCGGAGCTTGTTCATCGCGCCCATGGAAACGAGAGGTCGTTGGTGAAGGAGAAGCGGTCCGAGAACCGATTCCGATTGGGGAATCAGAGACTCTTCCACTGTACCTCGGGCCGGAGCAGATTGTTCGCGTCGGGCACCGGAGGGATGCAGGGCCGTCGTGGGGCCCGGACGCCGGGCTGGGGCACACCGTTCGGGGCGGTTCGTACGAACGGTCCAGTCCTTCAAATTGCGTCGACAAATCGGACGCCTCCCTCCGCAGGTGTCCCCCGTCCATGCGCATCGCCCGGCGCTCCTCCATGGTTACAATGGGGCTTTTGGCCCTAATTCTCGGCGGTGGGGGCGCGGTGGTTGGTCACGAGGTGACGCCGGTGGGGCCGGCGCTGGGCCTCGTCCCGGTAATCGTGGTGCTCGTGGTGGGGCTCCGTCGTCCCTGGCGGCGCTGGCGGGTGGCACAGAATGACCTCGCCCCCGAGCACAGCCGGTGGCTCCGGGAGTGGGTGCCGCTCTACCAGAAACTGGACCCGGAGGGCCGTGCCCGGTTCGAGCGCGACGTACAGTTCGTCCTGGACGAGTATTCCTTCGAGGGCATCCAGGGGGTCACGGTGACCGACCGGCTGCGCCTCAGCGTCGCTGCGGGCATTGCGACACTGCTGCACGGACGCCCTTCCTGGGAGCTGCCCGGGAGCCGGTCGGTACTGTTCTACCCGGAGCGGTTCGACGAGACCTACCACGAGAACATCACGGCCAGCTACGACGGCATGGCGCACCAGCAGGGGCCCATCATCCTGACGGTCGCGGCGGTGCGGCGAAGCTGGGACGATCCGGACGACGGCGACAACGTGGTCCTCCACGAGCTGGCCCACCTCTTCGATTTCGACAACGAAGGCGCCGACGGGGTGCCCTCGCTCGTCGATCCGGGGTCGGCCCCCGACTGGCAGGCGCTCGTGCGGGAGGAGATGCGCCGCATCGAGCAGGGACGGTCGCTGCTGCGGCCGTACGCGGCGGAGGCGCCGTCGGAGTTCTTCGCCGTGGCCGTGGAGCATTTTTTCGAGCAGCCGGGGCCGATGGCCCGTCAGCACGACGAGCTGTTCCGTGCTCTCGTCGCGTTTTTCCGGATCGATCCCCGTACCGGGACGGTGGGCAACGCGGCGGTGGAAGCCGTCGGCGAGGAATTGGCTACGTGACGGGACCCGGTGAGTCCCCGGAGCGGGAGCGGTAGGCGCCCGACGAGAGGGCGTCGCCGATCCGGTCGAAGGCCCGGTCCACGTCGTCCGTCGTATTCCAGACGAAGGGCGCCATGCGGAGGACCTGGTTGCGGCGACTGTCGGTGTAGACGTGATGCTGTTTGAGGTGTGCTGCGAGGCGCTCTGCCTCGGGCACCTCCAGGAGGACCATGGCGCTCCGTTCGTCGGGGGAGCGCGGGGAGCGGAGGGGGATGTCGAGCGCGTCGGCGTGCTCGGTGGCACGGTCGGTGAGGGTGAGCGAATGGTCCCGGACGGCGTCCAGGCCTAGATCGAGCAGCAGCCGGACGCCCTCCACGGCGTGGTACATGGGGGCGACGGCGGTCGTCCCGCCGAGGAAGCGCCGGCGCACGTCGGGGTGGGGCGTCGGCTCGGGTCGAAACTCGAAGGGGGCCGCGTCGCCGAACCAGCCGGTGAGCCGCGGAGTGAGCTCCAGTCCGTCCCGCAGGTACAGAAATGCGTTTCCCGCCGAGCCGGAGGCTTCTTTCAGAAGTCCGCCGACGTAGAGATCGGAGCCGAGGTGGGTCACGTCGATCGGGCGGGTGGCGGCGGCGTGGTATCCGTCCAGCAGAAACAGTGCGTCGTGGGTGTGTGCCCGCTCGGCGACCGATTGCAGGAAGGAGGTTGGGAGGCAGGCTCCGGTCGTGAACCCGACGTGACTGAGGGCTACGAGGGCGGTGTCGGGCCCGATGGCGTCGAGCAGCGCTGCGCGGTCGACGCGGTGCGCGTCGGTGGGCGGGATGACGTGCGGATCAAGGGTGCGGAGGGGACTCCACCGCTGCATGCTGTGAAGGACGGAGGGGAACGCCGTCTCGGAGACGACGACCTCGCGTCCCCGGGCGGCGACCTCGGGGCTAGAGAGGAGGCACTGAACGGTCCAGTGCACACTCGGCTGGAGGATGCAGGTGTTCTCCGGGGCTCCCAACAGAGGGGCGACGAACTCATCTCCCAAATACGTTGGCAGCGTCCACCAGCCGACCGGGTCGTCCGTGTCGGGCCGCCAGTGATTGGGGACCTCGTTCCAGGCGTCCACCCCGTACTGTCGCCAGTCCTCGGCAAACTGCTCCATCATGTGCGGCACCCGCTTCGGCTGAAGGCCGTGGGTGAAGGCCCGGAGCTCCACGACGTCGGGACCGTCGGGGAAGCGATACGCGGAGGGAATGGGAGGCGTAGCCATGACGGGGCGGGGGCAAAGCAGGCCCAAACGCAAAAAGCTCCTTCCGCACGAGGGCGAGAGGAGCTTTGTTGCGAGGCAGAATGGAAAAAGAGGAACCTAGGCCTCTTCCGGCACCACGTGGACGTACTTGCGGTCGCCGCCGCTGCGGGCGAACTTCACGACGCCGTGCTCCTTCGCGAAGAGCGTGTCGTCACTGCCGCGGCCCACGTTGTGGCCGGGGTGGAACTTGGTGCCGCGCTGGCGCACGATGATGCTGCCTGCGTGCACGTGTTCGCCACCGTAGGACTTTACGCCGAGATAGCTGGGATTGGAGTCCCGTGTGTTCTCCGTGGACCCCATGGCTTTTTTGTGTGCCATAGCAACCTCCTGAGGGTTGATTCAACAAACTGATACTGAGGGCGTGGGCGCTACTCCTCGTCCGCGTCGGTGTCCGAGGTCTCCTCGGTCTCTTCCTCGGACGTCTCCGCCGATTCGTCAGCGCTGGAGGCGGACGACGTGCCGTTCACGTTCAGCGATTCGATCTCGATCTGGGTGTACTGCTGTCGGTGTCCTCGCTTTACGCGATACCGTTTGCGCCGTTTCTTCTTGAACACGATGACCTTATCGCCCTTTACGTGCTCCTGCACACGGGCGGTCACCGAGGCGTCCTCGACCGTCGGGGTGCCGAGGGTTACGTCCCCTTCGCCGTCGGACACGAGGAGCACGCGATCCAGGGTCAGTTCCTGGTCGGCGTCCGCGTCCGAGTGGTAGGGGACGTACAAGGTGTCGCCCTCTTGAACTTTGAACTGTTTGTCCTTGACGTCTACAACTGCGTACATAAGGCGTCTCTGCTTTGGAGCGCCGGATTGGCTACCGACGCGAGAGTGACCAGTTTTCGATTCTGTGCCGAGGCTTAGCCACGCAGCGCCCGCTCATCCGTTCCCAATCAACGTTCACTCCCCCTTCCGTTTCGCATGAAGATCTCTGTTCCCGATCTCTCCGACCCGGTCTGTGTCGGAAAGCTCCTCTGCATCGGCCGCAACTACGCCGATCACGCCGCGGAAATGGACCGCGACGTCCCGGACGAGCCGATGGTCTTTTTGAAACCGCCGTCGGCCCTCATCCGGTCGGGGGCGGCCGTCGAGTTGCCGCCGCAGTCGCAAGACGTGCACTACGAGGTGGAACTGGTGGCGGTCATCGGGCAGGAGGGAAAACACATCCCTCGGTCCGCGGCGCTCGACCACGTGGCCGGTTACGCCGTGGGGCTCGACATGACGGCGCGCGACCTGCAGGCAGAGGCCAAGGAGCAGCGTCATCCCTGGTCGGTGGCGAAAGGGTTTGACACCTTTGCGCCCCTCGGGCCCATTCAGCCCGCGGCGGCCGTGGACGACGTGCAGGACCTGACCCTGCGGCTGACAGTGAATGGGGAGACGCGTCAGGAGGCCAGCACCCGGCATCAGATCTTCCCAGTGCGCGAGCTCGTCCATTACTGCTCGCAGATCTTTACCCTGTCGCCGGGCGACCTGCTCTACACGGGGACCCCGTCCGGGGTAGGGCCGGTGCAGGAGGGAGACCAGCTCGAAGCGTTCGCCTCCGGCCTCGATCCGTTACGAGTGTCGGTGCGCCGGGCGACGTAGGATTCCGTTGCGCCTTTTCATCTCAACCCCTCTTCGACTGAGCACGCAGAACGCACGATGTCTCTTCCCCGCTACACCAATCTCGATTCTGTTCACAACCACGTCTGGGACGAAGTGGCGACGGCCGCTCAGGAGCCCGACCATCCGTACCGCCAGCTTACGTTCGGCACGGTGTACGAGCAGGGCCCCGATCTCCGGACGGTGGTGCTCCGGGCCGTTGACGCCGACACACGCGTCCTTCAGTTTCACTCCGACCGGCGGTCGCGGAAGGTGGAGGCCCTCCGCGAGAACGATCGCATCGCGTGGCACGGCTGGGACGAGGAGGCCCGAGAGCAGATTCGGTTGTACGGCACGGCCACCGTTCATCTCGACGACGAGGTGGCCGCGGACCTCTGGGAAACGCAATCGCCCGAGTCGCTCGCAGTCTACGTTCGCCCGCCCGCTCCGGGCCGCTCGCTCGACGAACCGGACGACGGCCTGCGTCCCGTGGTCGAGTCTGAGCCGGTCACCGAAGAGGACGTGGCGAGCGGCCGGCAATACTTTGCCGTCATTCGGACCGTCATCGATCAAATGGAATGGCTACACCTGCACCCGGACGGGCACTACCGGGCGCGGTTCGACTACTCGGGGGACGAGGTGGAGGGGAGCTGGGTCGTTCCCTAGAAGCGGGGCGCTTAGGAGGTCGGCGCTGGTTCCTGTTCGGCGTAGGACCGGAGGACGTCCAATGCCTCCTCTATGGCCTCCATCGACACGTCGCGGTGCGTCGTAGCCCGAATCGTAGAGGGCCCGAAGACAGTCAACAGGACGCCCTGCTCTCGCAGGTGGTCTACGATCTCATCGGCGGTGTCGTCCGGGACCTCGAACATGACGATGTTGGTGTCCACCGCCCCGGGATCGATGGAAAAGGGCGGGCAAGCGGCGAGCCCTTCCGCGAGCCGTTGGGCCTTCTCGTGGTCCCGGGCCAGTTCAGGCCGATGATGGTCGAGGGCATAGAGCCCGGCCGCGGCGAGCACGCCGGCCTGTCGCATGCCGCCCCCAAACTGTTTCCGAGCCCGGCGAGCGTCGTCGATCAACGGGGCGGGCCCGGCCACCACCGAGCCGACCGGGGCGCCCAGGCCTTTCGACAGGGCGACCCACGTCATGTCGGCGGGCGCCACCAGGGTCTGTTCGTCGACGCCCAGCGCCGTGGCCGCATTCCAGAGGCGCGCCCCGTCCAGGTGCAATGAGAGGTCATGTTGGCGGGCGACCTCCGCAAGGGCCTGGATCCGCTCCAGTGAGTAGACCACCCCGCCGGCCTTGTTGGCCGTATTCTCGATCGAGAGCACACGGGACCGGGGCAGCACGTCGGCCTCGGGGCGTACGGCGGCCTTCACCTGGGAGGGAGAGAGGCGGCCCCGGTCGCCGGGGAGGGGATGTAGTTGCACTCCCGAGAGGAGCCCGGCCGCGCCGGTTTCGTAGTTAAAGACGTGACTTCCGCGCTCCAAGAGGACCTCATCCCCCGGATCCGTGAGGACGTGGAGGCTGATCTGATTCGCCATCGTGCCAGAGGGGACGAACAGGGCCGCGTCTTTGCCCAGACGATCCGCCACCCGCTCCTGGAGTCGGTTCACCGTCGGGTCCTCCCCGTACACGTCGTCGCCGACCTCGGCCTCGTACATGGCCGTCCGCATGCCCTCCGAGGGGCGCGTAACCGTGTCGCTCCGAAGATCGATAGGCCGCATGAGAGGACGATTGGCACGCGGGAGAGACGACGAGCAGAAGGGACTACCGGGAGATGTCCTTGATCTTAAAGTTCACGGTGCCGGCCGGCACGTCGATCGAGACCTCGTCCCCTTCTTCTTGGGCAAGGAGGCCCTCGCCGATGGGGCTGTCCACGGAGATTTTGTTTTCGGAAATGTCGGCCTCTTCTTCTGAGACGAGCGTAAACGTCTGCTCATCGCCGGTGTCGAGGTTCTCGACGGTCACGTCGGACAAAATGTAGGCCTTGCTGTCGTCGACGGTGGACTCATCCACGATGCGAGCCCGGGCGATGGTATCTTCAATTTGCTTGATGCGGGACTCAAGCTTGCCCTGTTCTTCTTTCGCGGCGTCGTACTCGGCGTTTTCGGACAGGTCACCTTTGGCCCGAGCCTCGGCAATCTCGTCCGCGATGCGGGAGCGCTCCTCCGTTTTGAGGTGGTGGAGCTCCTCTTTCAGTTCTTCGAGGCCCTCCTCGGTCATGTAAACGGTCTCGTCGTCAGCCATGCTGCTGGGGTCCATTGATACAGGGTTGCGCGAGTGTAAAAGTGCCGCACCTGCCAAAAAAGGAACGCCACGGCCGGAGGCGGCAGCGGCGTTTTGTGAGGCACTCTTCTGATACGGTTCCCATTGTTCGGGTAGACACGAAGGAAGTTCCGCTTGTGTGGGCCCGGGTCCCGTTCTCGTTCGCGTTTGGTTACCGGTTCACGAGCGGTGCCTGGGGGGCTAGAGTGGTCTGGGTCTGCGTGGCGTCGAGGCGGACGGGGAGGCCGAGCGGCAGGGAGCAGCGGGGAAGGTGATGGCCGTACGGAAGTCCCTTGACGACCGGGTAGGGCCGATCGGCCAGGTGGTCCTGAAAGACTTCCTCGAGGGTCAGCGTCGGTTTGTCGGGGTCCAGCGATCCGGTGGTGAAGGTTCCGAGGACGACCCCTGCCACGGCGTCCAGTACACCGGTATGTTGGAGGTGCGTGAGCATGCGGTCGACTCGATACGGCGCCTCATTGACCTCCTCAAGCACGAGGAGGGCACCCTCAAAGTTGGGGGCATATGGGGTGCCGAGTAGACGCGTCAGGACTGCCAAATTGCCACCGAGTAGCGGTCCCGTGGCCGTTCCAGGGGTGAGCGGGGTGAGGGCGGCGTCAAAGCCGTCCACAAAGCTCGGGGTGTCTCCCTCGCTCCAGGCTTGAAATGAGGCCAGTGTAGTGTCGTCGGCCTCGGCCCATTCGGTGATTACGGGGCCGGAAAGTCCGGGCCAGTCGGCTTTTGCGAAGAGCGCGAGGTGGAGAGCCGTCACGTCGCTGTAGCCGACGAGCAGAGTGGGATGCTGGCGGGCACGGTCCCAGTCGACACGGGGGAGGAGTCGGAGGCACCCGTAGCCCCCTCGGACGCAGAAGATCGCGCAGATCTCCGGGTCTTCCACGGCGTGGTGGAACGCAGTGACACGATCGGCATCGGGGGCGGCAAGGTAACCCCGTTCCGAGCCGGGCGTCCAGGCGTGCCGCACGTCGTACGTGGATTGTAGCCGGTCCAGGCCGGCCTGGTAGACGTCCGGCGAGCGGGGCGGGCTGGCCGGGGCCACGACCGCGACGGGGTCACCGGGAGACAACGGTGGGGGGCGACGAAGCACGGGGGTGCAGAGAAAAGGAGATGATCTGGAGCACGTCCGTGACGCTACTCAGTCGCAGCTCCTGTGCCCCCGGGTCGCGAGCCTTCGGAGGACGATTTTGGAGTCGTGAACGAGGAACTCGCCGTGGAGCTTTTTTCCTCTTCCTGCTGGATCTCTTTCAATTTGCGTCGAGTGCGGAGCTGTTTGGGCAGGGTGCTTAGAAGGCCCACCAGCACGCCAAATCCAAAGGTGAGGATCAGAATCAGGGCCGTCGATCCCTCGGTTTGGAAGAAGAGGAGATTGACGTCCATCGACTGCGGGTTCTGCAGTGCAAAGATGACCGCGAAGATGGCGAGGATCAGGGAAAAGACCAGGCCGAGGCGCATAGCGGAAGCAGAAATTGGGAAGAGAGGCCGATCACACCAAGAACGTAACGCTTAAATGATCGACTGTCTACCCGTCGGGGGGTGCTAGAGAGGACTCTCCTCGGGCGGAGCTCGGGACGGAGCGTCCTTTCCACCGTACTCGGTCCCTCCAGTGATGAATGGCGGAGTCCAGTTGCAGGATCAATCCGAGAAAATACGAGAGGGGGGCGAGTGCGGTAATGTGAAGGGGCATGCGGCTGGCTCGGTCGGTGACGAACTTGAGTCCGTACAGGGACACGAGAAACCATCCGGAGAGCACCGGGGCGACCCCCCAGCTCAGGAGAAATCCTGTGTGCAGAAGCAGAAAACGGGACGGGGTGCCCCCGAGCAGGAGATACGCGTTTTTCCGAAATCCGCGCCAGGCCTCCACGAATCCGTCGTACATGTGCACGGCCACGAGGTCCTGCACGTCCAGGAACGTGGGTGGGTGGCCCTGCCGCTTCAGGTAACGTCCAATGGCGACGTCTTCAAGCACCGCATCCTTTACCTGCGCATGCGGCTCGTGGCGGTGGTACAGGTCACGGTCGACCAGCCAGCACTGCCCATTGAGGGCGCTGAGCGCCGGCATCTGGGTTTTTGGGACGAGGGGCCAGGGTAGACTGCTCAGAAGCGCGTGGGGGACGAGGCTGACGAGGAGCAGAGCGCCTCCCTGGAGCCGGGGAAATCCGGACGACACCTGCGTTTGACTGGCGACGTGCCGGGCGACGAGCTGACGGAGCGCATCGGGGCGGCGCAGTTCCGCGTCGGCGTCGAGAAACAGGTAGCAGTCGCCCGAGGCCTGGCGCGTGCACTGGTACAACGCGTGAACCTTGCCCACCCACCCGGACGGGGGATCCGCTCCCCGGAGCGGCGTGAGTCGGGGATTCTCGGCGTTGGAGAGGACCTCCCACGTGGCGTCTTCCGACCGATCGTCGCAGATGAGAATCTCCAGGTCGGGGTAATCTTGATTTCGCAGCGTGGGGAGGAGCCGGCGCAGGTTGTCGGCCTCGTTGCGGGCCGGAATGCAGACCGAGAGGGTCGGGAGCGGCGAGGGCGAGGGAGCCGTCTGGCGTCGCAGGTATGCAAGGTTCGTCAACAGAATTCCCCAGAGTCCCACGTGGATGAACGTGAGAGGAGGGATTAACAGTACGGGAATAAGCTCAACCGTCATGGGGGCTCAGAAACGGACGGGACGGATCGACTACACGTCGGGAGGCGACTCCAAAAATTGCCGGTAGAGCGGAGCGAGCTGTCGGCCCGTCAGCCGGTCGTAGAGGGTTTGGGCCTCGTCCGATCGGTCTGCCTCCCGAAGGGCCAGCCACTGCCACACTTGAGTTTCGGTTTTCGTGATTCCGGGCACTTCCTCCGTCGCCACGATTTCAGCCAGCCGTTCGAACCGCTCAGCGGCGTCATCCGCGTCCTTCCCGGCGATGGCGGGGCGAAAAAGCAGCGATTGTCCCTCCACGAGCAACACGAAGGGAGCCTCTGGGGCGAGGGCTTTGCCCTTCTCGAGCAGGGTCGTCGATCGCCGGCCGTACTGCATCGCAGAGAAGATCGACGCTTCCCCGGCGCGGTATGCCCAGAGCCCCGAGAGCAGCGCGTACTCATGGGCCGTCCCGTCGGCAAGCGAGGAGGGAAGGTCCTCGAGAACGGAGGCATCTTCGGTTAGGGGATACAACCGGTACCGGACAAGGAGGCTATCGGCCCGAGAAGAGGCCCGGTCGAAGAGAGCACGGAGTCGGTCGGCATCCTGCTGCGCGTAGGCCGTCTGGGTGGCTTCGGGGAACGGGGGCGACGCCGACAACACAGCGAGGAGGACAAGGATGACCATGAAGGACGCTAGAGATAGCGCTCAAAGAAGGACGAGGCAAACGAAAAGTCCCACCGTTCGTCCGGACTTCGATGACCACGCAGGAGCGTCTTGGTGGGGCGGTCCTGGGGCGACTGCAGCCGATTCCAGAGTCGTCGGAGCCGTGCATGCTCCTGGCCGTCGGCCTCGTGAGGCGATCCGGCGGTGAGAAGGGCTGTCGGGGTGGCTTCGTTCCGCCAGGTGACGTGCACGGCGTAGGGCCACCACGTGGCCGTCGGGTAGAGCTCTGCCAGTTGGGTCAGCGCCCTGGCGTCAAAGTCCCGAATTCCGTCGTCGGGCGGATGGAGTGTCCCTTCCGGGTAATATACGAGAACGGTGCGAGAATCGGCCTGGAACCGACGGGCTGTGCGACGGATCGTGCCGGCTCGGCGGGTGGGGTCGTCGGGCGGGAAGGGTTGGGCCCCCACGGCCGCAAAGAAGGGGAACCGGTCCCACTCTGCCATCCAGATCGTGGGGGGACGGTTGAGGTGGGTGCGAAACAGCAGCCACGCAAGGTGCCCGTCGTAGAAGTGGTGGTGGTTGGCGTACGCAATGACGGGGCCGTCGGGCAGGTCGGGCAGGCCGGACCCCACCCAGCACACGCGCCGGAAGGTGCGGCGAAGGTCCCACCGCAGGAAGGCTGCTACGAGCCGACGAACAGGAGCCACGAGAAAGAGGGACAGTCCAGAAAGAGACACTCAGTGCGCGTCCGAGATCAGGCGATGTTTCCGGCGTTCGTATCCGTCATAGAGCAGGAGCGAGAGCTTGCGACGAAAGGAGACATACGCTCGGTGATTGAGATTGTCGTAGTCATTGGCACGCACCTCGTTCATGATTTCCCGGTACATGCGGGCGGCGGCCCGAATGCCAAATCGGCTCCGAAAGGGGAGCAATGCCATCCGCTCAAGACTTTCTTCGTACCGTGTCTCGGCCAACTCCATGGTCGCCTCCAGGAGTTCGGGATAATTGTTGGAGAGGCGACCACTCCGAAGTGTCTCTTCCGACACATCGTGGGCGTTGAGCCATTGCTCTGGGAGATACACCCGGTCCAGTTCTTCGAGGTCCTCCCCGACGTCCCGGACGATGTTCGTGATTTGCATTGCGATGCCCAGCTTCCGGGCGGTCGGCTCCAGCTCGTCGTGCCGCTCCGGGGCGGCGAGAAAGGGGAGCATCATGGCACCCACGCTCCCTCCCACGAGGTTCGAGTACTCGATTAGGTCCGCTTTCGAGGCGACCGACCGCCCGTTGAGGTCCCAGAGGGCCCCTTCGATCAGTTCATTCATCGGACCACGGGGAAGGGACGACTGCTCGTGGATTTCCGCGAGGCGGCGCCACAGCACGGTATTGGAGGGAGGGTGTCCCGCCAGGGTCTGGTCCAGCCGGTCCCGAACCTGCTTTACTTCCTGGAGGGCTCGGTCGCGGCCCACCTCCAGGACCCGCTGATCGGCAATCGAGTCGACGCGGCGACAGTAGAGGTAGAGGGTGGCGATGGACATCTGCACCGAGCGGGGCAGGAGGTAGGCCGCCAGGGAGAAGGTACGGGAGTGGTACCGGAACGACTCCCAGATCCACTGATCTTCGTCGGCACCGGTATCGAGGGAGAGGGTGGACATGAGGAGATCCTGGGTGACGAGACGAGAGCGGGTGGGCTACCCACGGAGCACCGATCCGGCGCGCGTCAGCGAATCGGGATTGTAGCGCCACAGCAAGAGAAAGGGCACCAGGGTGGCGAGTCCGCCGATGAGGGCCGCCAGGTACACGGTTTGGAGTAGGCAGATCGAAAGGGGGAAGAGGCAGTTGAGCGCATACACCCATGGGGCCCAGTCATTTTCAAGCAGTGTGCCCTGACTAATGAACTCATACCCGAGGAGAATCAGGAAGGTAACGGCGGCCCAGCCGACCCAGTTTGAAAGGGGCATTCCGAAGAAGAACCCGTCCACCGCGTACTCCCAAAAGGGGAAGGCTCGGTTCATTGCCGGGTCGAGTGATACGTCCCAGAGCACCATGAAGAGGGTTCCCAGCAGAAGTGCCCCGGTCCGTTGCTTGGTGACGCGACGGGCAAGGTCGAAGGAGACAATCGACATCGCAAACCACGAGGGCGGAATAAAATAGGGCACGTGCCCGGCAATCTTGGGGCCGAGCCACTCCGTGTACTGGTATTCCCCAAAGGGCAGGGGTACGCCTCCGATCGATAGCCACTCGGCGGTGCCCATCAGTTCGCTCGCTCCCCCAATAAGGCATCCCCACGCGGCCATCAGGGTCATGCGCTTCCAACCCAGGGTGGGGCCGTACATCAGGAGGGGGAGTACCGCCAGAAGGACCATGAACGTCCAGGTTGGCGTCTTTACGAGCGTTGGGTAGATGGGCCCGAATATGGCCATCGAGGAGGGCACGACTCGAAGCAGCAGCATGCCCGCCACACTGAACGAAATGGTCCCCACAAACAACCAAAACGCCCATCGGACCAGGAGGTCGTATTTGCCCTCGACGGTGGGAGAGGAGGGGGCCGAGTTCGGCATGAAACGGTGCTCGGGCAGTTGGATGCCAGGGTGGTGACGAGCGGTCCAAACCGAGCAGGTCATGGTTCCCATGAGGTCGGTCGACCCCGGGAGCAGAAAGGCCGACGAAGTCCGTGTCGAATGAGGACCATCACCCCCGGTAACACGTCAGAGTTGGCGAATCATTGTGTGAAGACGACGTCGTGGATCATGATCGCCGTCCGGCCGCCGGAGTACTTTCCCCGCCTGGAATATATGGCGACACTGCAGCGGGTGGATCACTTTATTCTCGCCGACACGTTCCCGTATCGAGAGCAATCGTTCCAGAACCGTAGCAAACTGCGGAGCCCACAGGGGTGGCACTGGATCACGATCCCCGTCTTTGGCCAGCGGGACGGGGCGCCCATCCGGGAGGTCGAAATTAAGACCGGTGGACGGTGGCGGGAGAAGCACTGGCGGTCGTTCCTCTACAACTACCGCACGACAATGTACTTTGAGTACTTCGAGGCTTCGTTCCGTCCCTTTTTTGAGCGGACCTGGGAGTGCCTCAGTCCCTGCGTCTGTCAGTCCGTGGAGCTGTTGGCGGACCTCTTTGGGCTCCAGACCTCCATCACGTGGGCATCGACTCTCGACGACAGCCCCGAGACGATGGCCGGCGTGGTCCGGGCGCTGGACGCCGATCATCTGCTCGTTCCATCCGGGCACGTGCCCGCGTCCATCCCCGAGGCCGTGGACGTGGAGGAGGTCGAGTACGAGCATCCCACCTACCGCCAGAACTTCGAAGACTTTGAGCCCGGCATGACCGCAGCCGACCTCGTGTTCAACTACGGCCCGGAGGCCCGTCGCATTCTCGCCAAAGGGCGCACCGCCCGTCCCGCAGGACATTCGTCGACGTAGTGGGGAATCAGGAGGGGAGCCCGCGGGGGGTTGACCTTCGGTTTCCTTTCCGGGTACCTTTGATCCGCACTGACCGCTTCCTTCTCACGACCCGTCGCGTCCATGATTCTCCCCGACCATCGCATCCGCACCCTGGCGACCGAGCACGACATGATCGATCCCTTCGTCGACGAACAGGTTCGGGAGGACGTCGTCAGCTACGGGCTCAGTTCGTTCGGCTACGACATGCGGGTCGCGGGAGAATTCCGCGTCTTCACGCCGAACATCTACAACAGCGTCGTGGACCCGAAGCGGATCGACGAGCGCGCCCTGGTCGAGTACGACGTGGACGATCACATCCTGATTCCGCCCAACTCGTACGTCCTCGGTCGTTCGATCGAGTACTTCCGGATGCCGTCGGACACGCTGGGGCTCGTGCTCGGCAAGTCGACCTACGCCCGGTCCGGCATCATTGTGAACGTGACCCCGCTGGAGCCCGGATGGGAAGGACACGTGACCATCGAGATTGGCAATGGCACGCCCCTCCCCGCCAAGGTGTACGCGGAAGAAGGCATTGCGCAAGTCGTCTTTCTACAGGGGGAGACGCCGGAGGTGTCGTACGACGAGAAGAAAGGGAAGTACCAGCGCCAGCAGGGCATTACGCTTCCGCGGCTGGAGTAACGGATCAACTCCCCAACCGGTCGTTCACGAACGATTTTTCGTCCATTATGTCCGACGACGCCTCCGGAGAGACAACCTCTTCCCGTTCCTGGCGCAAGTGGGTAGCGGCGGGGCTCTTCCTCGTGTTTTTCGCGGGACTGATATGGGAGGTCATCAATCCGTACCGGGGCCAACGCTTTGAGAAAATTCCGCACGGCGACCACGTGCACTACGTCCCCAAAGACCGGAATCCCGACGTGTCGGTCAGTCGGTTTCCCACCCGCAAGCCGGACGCCGACGAACGAATTACGCCGGACGGAGAGGTGGTGCCGCGCGAGGATGCAGATGACGCTCCGTAGAGCGAAGGGTCAGTCGCCCAGGCCCGGAAGGAGCCCCTCGTTTTCCAGACGGTCCGAAATCTCCATCACGGCTTCTTTCTCCGTATCGGTGAGCGGGGCGAGGGGCGGCCGCACCGTGGCCCAGTCGGGGGAGTCGAGGCGCTGGGACAGAAGAAATTTCAGGGCCGGGATGGTGGGGAGAGGGGCAAACGCAGTCCGAAACTCGCTCAGTGTA
Organism: uncultured Salinivenus sp.; assembly: GCA_964384855.1. Lineage (GTDB taxonomy): Bacteria > Bacteroidota > Rhodothermia > Rhodothermales > Salinibacteraceae > Salinibacter. The sequence goes on along the minus strand of CAYLMT010000014.1, from coordinate 7,095 downwards.
TCCTGCGCTGGAGCCGCGGCCTCGTCCTCTCGCCATCGCGCCAGCACTTCTGCGGCGAGGGCGGCCGTCACGTTGGCCGTGGCGGAGATGCACCCGGCCCCACCGGCCTCCAGGACGTTGAGGAGCAGGCGCTCGGTGCCGGAAAAGACCTGCAAGTCCGGGAAGTGGCGGCAGAGGGCTTCCGTGTGGTCCCACTCCCCGCTCGAATCTTTGATGCCGGCAATTTGCTCGGGATAGGCGCTTCGCAGCTCCTCGAGGACGGAGAAGGGAATTGGGACGCCCGACAGCTCGGGAAAGTGGTAGAAATAAAGTCGCAGGTCGGCGTCCCCGACGCTTTGAATGAGTTGGTCGTAGAAGCGGAAGAGCCCCTCGGACGAGATCTGTCGAAAGTGAAAGGGCGGCAGCACCAGGACGCCACCCACGTCCCGCTTCGTCGCTTTGCGGGTCAGTTCGACGGCGTCGGGGAGTGCCAGGGCCCCCGTCCCCACCAGCAGCCGCTCGGGCGTGACCTCCGAGGATAGGACGGCATCGAGCCCCTCCAGGCGCTCGTCGACCGACAATGAGAGGCCTTCGCCCGTCGTGCCGAAAAGCAGCACCCCGTCGCATCCATGATCGAGGAGCCAGTGGGTGTGGTCGACGAATGAATCGAGGGCGGGGGGCAGGTCTGACCGAAAGGGCGTAAGGCCGGCGGCGAGAACGCCGGAGGGGAGGCGAGAGGACATGAGTAGAAGGGGAGCTGTGAGAAGTAGGGGAGACGCACCAACGTAGGCCGGTGTTTTGGGGGGATTAACCAAGGGCCACGTCCAGAACCATCATGACCGCGAATCCGCCCATTACCCCCAGGGTGGCGAGGTCGGTGTTGTTGTGACGTTGCGATTCGGGAATGAGCTCCTCGACCACGACGTAGATCATGGCGCCGGCGGCGAAGGCCAGGGCGTACGGGAGGAGGGGACGAACGCTCACGACCGCTAGGGCCCCCACCGCGGCGGAGATGGGCTCGACGACGCCGGACAGCTGCCCGTACCAGAAGCTTTTGCCCCGCGAGAGGCCCTCACCGCGGAGAGGCATGGCGACGGCGATTCCTTCGGGGAAATTCTGCAGCCCGATTCCGAGAGCCAGGGCGAGGGCCCCGGCGAGTGTCGCCCCGGTGGCCACCTCCAGTTCGATGGCGGCCGCCCCGAACGTCACACCCACGGCGAGTCCCTCGGGAATGTTGTGCAGGGTAATGGCCAGGACCAGAAGGGTCGCCCGGTGCCAGGACGTGGGGAGCCCCTCGGCGTTAGACCGGCGCGCTCCGGGGTGAAGGTGAGGGAGGAGAGCGTCGGACAGGCGGAGAAACACGCCGCCCAGTAGAAATCCAATCGTCGGCGGGATCCATTTCGTAACGCCCTGTGCCGCGGCCATGTCAATGGATGGGGCGAGGAGGGACCAGAAACTGGCGGCGATCATTACGCCGGCCGCGAATCCCATCATCGCGTCGAGGAGCCGCTGGTTTACCTGTCGGGTCAAAAAGACGATCGACGCCCCGAGGGCCGTGACCCCCCAGGTAAAACCTCCGGCCAGGAGGGATTGGACGATGGGAGACAGTTGCTCGAACCATGAGACAAGGTAGATGTCCACAGGGTACGGAGTGTGTTCGCGGTCGTGGTGAGGCGGATCAACGGGGAACGGTCCGGGAAAAGAGACACGACAGCCCCGGCAGTGTTCTGACCGGGGTCCTCGGCATTGGGCTGCAACTTTCAAAAGTGCCCATCGTACGATCGTGCCGACCGAGGCTGAGACTCTGAGTCGGTCCCTTCCGGGGTCGGACAGGTCCGGTTCCGGAGATCATTCCATTCGTTTGTCCTTCGTGTCTATCCACTTCCTAACATCATGAGTGCGCTTCCCGACGGTGAATACCTTCTCACCGACGTCCAATGGCGACGCCAGGATCGAGACGAGGCCTACCGAGCCCTCCACGGATTTACCACCGGGCATCTCGTCGTCAAGGGAGGAAGTGCACACCTCGAAGCCCGCTTCAACGACCAATTTCTGTCGAATCGTTTCAGCGACCTGGAGGAGGATGGCGTTCCCGTCGTGATGCATGTGGAGGTACTGGAGACGGACGACACGTATATGCTCACGGGTTCTGCCCCCACTCTTGACCGGGCCGGGGCCTCGTACCGGTTGGAGGTCGATGGGGACGTGTCGGACGTTGAGGCAGCGCCAGCATTCTGACAATCCCGCGACGAGCCCACGCTGTGTGGAGATCAGAGGCGGTGAGGCCTCGGAAGAACGGCTACTGATGGCGGAAATTGGGCCGGGCGTCGGGCTTGTTGTCGAGGATGGATTCGATGCGGGCTTCGGTGGCGTCGTCAATCTTGTCGGCGACGTCAAGCGCCTGCATGTTCTCTTCCACCTGGGACGGTTTGGACGCGCCGGTAATTACGGTGCTCACGTTGTCGTTCCGGAGGCACCAGGCCAGGGCCAACTGGGCCGTGCTGCATCCCAGGTCGTCGGCGACCGTCGTAAGTTTGCGGACCTTTTCCAGGCGCTCCTCGACGAGGACCTGGTCCTGCAACCACTCGTAGCCCTCCGTGGCGAGACGGCTGTCCTCCGGAATGCCGTCGTTGTACTTGCCCGTGAGGAGGCCGCTAGCGAGGGGACTCCAGATCGTGGTGCCCAGCCCGATGTCGTCGTAGAGCGGAGCGTACTCGCGTTCCACCCGCTCCCGGTGAAACATGTTGTATTGCGGCTGCTCCATGGTCGGTGGCACGAGGTGTTCGCGACGCGCCACCTCGTAGGCGTGCCGGATCTGCTCGGCGCTCCACTCACTCGTGCCCCAGTAAAAGGCGTACCCGTTTTCGACGAGGGAACTCATGGCCCGGACCGTCTCCTCGATGGGCGTTTCGAGGTCGGGCCGGTGGCAGTACACGAGGTCCACGTAGTCCATCTGGAGCCGCTCCAGGCTGGCCGTGGTGCCCTCGACGACGTGCTTGCGAGACAGGCCCAGGTCGTTCGGGCCGTCTCCGCCCCAAAAAATCTTGGTGGACACGACCAGGTCACTCCGATTCCAGCCCTTATCCTGGATGATCTGTCCCATCATCCGCTCGGACTGACCGCCCGCGTAGGCCTCGGCGTTGTCGAAGAAATTGACGCCGTGGTCGTATGCGATCTGCATGCACTCGGCGGCGCGGGCAGTGTTGATTTGGTCCCCAAACGTAACCCAGGAGCCGAAGGATAGAGCAGACACCTTTAGGCCGGAGGATCCGAGGTGGCGGTAGTCCATAGGTGAGGAAGAGGAAGGTTGAAAAGAGAGGAGTGAGTGATGACGGGATCAGCATCCGAAAACGGGCGGACGCCGGGAACGTGTCGACCAATTCTCGGGGGTGTGTGAAAACTGTTGGAGATTGAGACTGTGGCTCCCGGGCCCGGATTTTCCACGCGAGAGCGGCCCATGGACGACTGGACTGGTTTGATTTTTGCGCCCTTACCGAGAACGTCGGATGCTCGGGCAGTCGCAGGTCTTCTCAGTCGACGATTCGTCCTCCAATGCGCTACGTAACCGGGTTCACGTACGGGATCCTTGCGGTCGTGGGGCTTTTTGCCCTAGCAGTCTGGCTGGGGGCGGCGCACAGTGGGGTGGCGATTTTTCTCATGGGCGTGCTGGAGTGGCTCCCCCTCGACCGGACGGTGTTTCTGAGGGAACTTGAAACTGCCGGAATTTTCTCCATCGGCTGGGGAGTGGGGGTCACCGCGTGGCTCGTGACGGGGCGGGAGGCTTTCCGGTGCCTGGGGGAGCGGGTGCCCCGAGCGTGGATCCTGTGGCGGCGGGCCTTTTTGACCAGCCTCGTTCCAGTGCTCAAGTACACGTTCGGGGGATTCTTCATGGGAGCACTGGGGGTATTTTTGGCGCGTCACCTCTGGGGTCTCTGGACGGGCGCCTACGACGTGGGTCTGGCGGTCGGGGCCCTCGTGGGAGCAGTCCACTCGTTCTCCCAAGTCCGAGAGGGAGGCATCCGACTGGAGTTCTTGGAAGCGAATCACCGCTACCTCAACGATCAGAAGGTACCGCTCTTTACGGAGACCAAGAAGCCCTAGGAATCGCTTCGAGAGTGGGAGTGGCCTCCGCAAACGAAAAAAGCCCATCTCCGGCGGGAACCAGAGATGGGCGAGGCATCGGAGTAAAATGGGTGCGTTGATTACTCCTCATCCGAATCCTCGGCGTCGCCCGCTTTCCCGTTGGTAGGGATGGACTTGAGGGCGTCGAGGTTGTTCTGGTTCATGATCTTGTCGACGAGTCCATAGTCCCGTGCTTCCTCGGCGCTCATCCAGTAGTTGCGATCGGCATCCGCTTCAATCTGGTCGATGTCCTTGTCGGTGTGGAACGCGAGGATCTGGTACAAACGCTTCTTGAGCCAGGCCATCTCCTGGGCTTGAATCTCAATATCAGAAGCCTGTCCCTGGGTGCCGCCCATGGGCTGGTGCATCATGACGCGGGAGTTGGGGAGGCACGCCCGCTGGCCGTCCTCGCCGCCGGCGAGCAGGACGGAGCCCATCGACGCGGCCAGGCCCACGCAGGTGGTGGCAATGGGCGCCTCCACGTACTGCATGGTGTCGTACACGCCGAGCCCGCTGTAAATGACCCCACCCGGAGAGTTGATGTAAATGTTGATTGGCTGATTGGACCCTTCACTCTCCAGGTAGAGGAGCTGGGCCACGGTGAGGTTGGCAATCTGGTCGTTGACCGGCGTGCCAATAAATACAATCCGTTCCTTCAGCAGGCGGCTGAAGATGTCGTAGGCCCGCTCACCGCGAGTGGTCTGCTCTACGACTTTGGGGACGAGTCCGGACTGCGGCTGATCGCCCAGTCCACCCTGAAAAATACTGCTGGGCAGTGACGTCAGGCTCTTGCTGAACTGAAGGAAGTCGTCGGGGTCAGGCATAGAAGGCATCAAGCAGATCGGGGGAGAAACCTCGGTTGTACTTCACCTCTCGTCGGGCAAATCGTTCCTTTGTCGAGCGCCCCCGTTCACGACGTGCTGTAACCATTGGGGAAGAATTCTGGATGGGCTTGCTCCTGGACGGCCCGCCGAATAAGTTGTTGCTCCTTACCACTCTTCCCACGGCGGGAATGTGTCGCCGTTTCTCAAGCCAGGTTCTACGTCTCGTGTCCCGATGCGCCGCGTGTCTCTCATTCACGTTCCTGCTGGTTCTCATCGGGTGTCAGACTCTTCGTTCAGGAGAAGCGTCGACCGAGGAAACGGCCGTCCTCCGGGCCCGCGTTGACTCGCTGGAGGCCCGCACAGATTCTCTCGCCCGGGCGGCGCACTTCCGCAACCCGATTCTTAACAGCACCCTCTGGACGCAAACTGCGGTCGAGTACGAGGGGACGGCCCGACAGGCCTACCGGTTGGCGGAGATCATGATGGAGCGCGCGCTGGCCGACAGCCAGTGGACGGCTTCTCTCGAACAGGCAAACCGGGGGAGCGACACATACAGCGAAAAACCGCCCGCCGTCGTTCTCGACGTCGATGAAACGGTCCTTGACAATAGCCCCTACCAGGCCCGCCTCATTCTCGACGACACCGCGTATGATTCGGAAAGCTGGGCGGCCTGGGTTCGGGAGGAACGGGCCGACCCCGTTCCGGGGGCTCTCTTCTTCACGCAGGCGGCCGTGGACCACGGGGTGCAGGTGATTTACCTGACCAACCGGGACGCGAGCCTGGAGGCGGCCACTCGCAACAACCTGACGGCCCTCGGATTTCCGGTGGACGATGCCCCGGACGCTGTGCTCACTCAGAGCGAGAAGGACGGTTGGGAATCGAAGACGGTGCGCCGCGAATGGGTCGCCGAGCGGTACCGAATTTTGCTCCTCGTGGGCGACAACTTCGGTGATTTTGTGGCGGAGGCCGACACGACCGTGTCGGCCCGCCGGGCCCGAAGCCGCTCGGTCAAAAAATACTGGGGCACCCGCTGGATTGTCCTCCCGAATCCTCAGTACGGTTCGTGGGAAGGGGCGCTGTACAATTTCAACTACGGCGGATCTTCCCTCCACCGCCTCGAAGAGAAACACGAACACCTCACCCCGAAGCGGTCCCAGTAGCATGGACATTGCCGACGTAACGTTCGTGGTGACCGATCTGGAGACGACCGGCACTACGCCGGAGAAGGATCGGATCATCGAGATCGGAGCCGTCAAGGTGCGGGATGGGGCGGTGGTCGATCGTTTTCAGCAACTCGTCAATCCCAAGCAGTCCGTTCCGGGCCGCATCACCAAGATGACCGGCATCACGACGGGGATGGTTTTTGAGGCGCCGCCGGTTGCGGAGGTTCTGCCGGAATACCGTGCCTTTTTGAGCGACGGCCTGCTCGTGGCGCACAATGCGTCATTCGACGCCTCTTTCCTAAACGCCGAGTTGCGGCGGGCCGGCCGGGATGCTCTGTCCAACGAGACGCTCTGCACCGTTCGTCTGGCGCGTCGGTTGCTTCCGGGTCTCGACTCGAAGGGACTGGACCGGCTCACGCAGTTCTACGACATTGACGTGAACGGCCGTCACCGGGCGCTCGGGGACGCGGAGGCGACCGGGGTGATATTGCGGCGGTTCTTGCGCCAGTTGGCCCTCGAGCATGAACTCGAGAGCGCCGAGGCCCTACTGCGCTTTCAGCATCAGAGCTACCAGGCGGTGCGGGAGGTGCCGGAGCACATCGAGGCCATTCGGGACGAGGTGCTCCCGGAGGTTCCAGACGCGCCGGGGGTCTACGCGATGAAAAATAGTGCCGGCACACGCCTCTACCTCGGAAAGGCCGAGTGCCTGGCCGACCGACTTCGCAGCCACTTCACGGCGGTCGAATCCAGTGGCGCGCGGAAGCGAAAAATGCTCCAGAAGGTCCGGTCGGTGGACTGGACGACGACGGACACGGAGCTAGAGGCGATTCTTCTGGAATCGCGCCGGATTAAGGCGGACAAGCCCCGATTCAATCGGGCCCAGCGGCACTACTACAGCCGCCCGTTCATCCGCCTCGACACGGCCCACGAATACCCGACGGTGTCGTGGACCTACCGGCTGGAGGCCGACGGGGCCGAATATTACGGGCCGGTGCGCAATACCGATC
>CAYLMT010000013.1:0-24476 GCA_964384855.1 uncultured Salinivenus sp. | reverse complement strand
GATAGTCGGGCTGCACGGCCCGGAACAGGCGGGCGTTGGTGTCGGGCGGGCGGGCTGCGGTGGGCGTCTCGGTCGTTCCCTCTTGCAACCGGTCGTCGTCCTCGGGGGTCTCGACAGCCAGTGCGGACGTGCCGAACTCAAGCTCTTCCTCGATCACAACATTGTTGGGGACGACCTTCGGGGGCACAGGGGCCGGTGGGGGCGGCGTTTGCTCGCGGGCCTGGGCCGTCGGCTGCACCTCGTTGATCTGAATGCGGTCCGGGCCCCGCTCACCGAACGGGCCCTCTGGGGCCGGAGGGGCAGGAGCCGGCCACCAACGTACGAGCGCGACCCCGAGGGCCAGCACGACCGCCAGCGCCCCCAGGAATCGGCGCCGGTACGTGTGGTCAAAGGTGGAGACGGCGGAGCGACGCATGGGCCGGACGGCAATTGGAGCCGGGCATCGTATCTTTAAAAACGGGGCCGAACATCTGTTTCTGGACGCTGGACAGCCCCCGTTGTTGGTATTGAGCGAGCGAGAGTATGAAAACCCCCAAAACGAGGCTTCGATCAAGAATTTCAGTTGCGAAACTTTTCGGTCAGCTTATACTTTGATCGGCAGCATTTGCGAACACCACCATCGTAGATCCTCATGTTTCCCGACGTACCTCCCGAGCCCGGGCCCCGCTCATCGGCACCGACCCGATTGGATTAGTTCTTTTGCCCTCCCCATTTTGGGGAGGTTTTTTTATGGCCTCTGGCGCCGTCGCTCGTTCCCGAACTCCTTTCTACACCATGACTCACGCTTCGTCAACCTCCTCCTCAACCCGCGATCCCGCCAAGCTCGTTCTGTCTGACGGTACCATCGTCGACGGCGTAGCGCTCGGTCAGCGAGGTCTCACCGGCGGAGAGCTGTGCTTTAACACAAGCATGACGGGATACCAGGAAATTATGACGGACCCGTCGTACTACGGTCAGCTCATGATGATGACCCAGCCCCACATTGGCAACTACGGCGCCTCGTCCGAAGACATGGAGGCCGAAGTGCCGATGGTAGCGGGCTTCATCGTTCGCGACTACCCGCGCCGCCACTCCAACACGCAGGCCGACGAGACGCTTGAGGCGTTCATGCAGCGCCACGACCTCGTGGGCATTGCGGGGGTCGACACGCGGGCCCTCGTGCGGCACGTGCGGGACAAGGGGGTCATGAACGCCGTCATTTCGTCCGAGGACCTGGAGGAAGAGACGCTCCTCCAGAAGGCGCGCGATTGGCCTAGCATGGCGGGCCGCGAACTGGCCTCGAAGGTGACCACCGATGCCCCCTACACGTTCTCCGAGGGCGCCGGGCCGCGAATTGCGGTCTACGACTTTGGGGTGAAGGAGAACATCCTGCGCTCCTTCCGTCGGCGCGGCTGCACGGTGAAGGTGGTGCCGGGGGACACGGACCTGAGCGACGTGCTCGCCTGGGATCCCGACGGGCTCTTCTTCTCGAACGGCCCCGGCGATCCGCGTCCGATGTCCGATGCGATCGAGACGGTGAGCGACGCCATCGACACAGGCCTTCCGATCTTTGGGATCTGCCTGGGCCACCAACTGATGTCGCTGGCGGAGGGCTTTGAGGTCTACAAGATGTACGTAGGTCACCGCGGGGCGAACCATCCGGTCAAGAATCTGGACACCGGGCGGGTGGAAGTGACGACCCAGAACCACGGATTTGCGGTCGACCCCGAGTCGATTGATGCAGAGACGGCCCGCGTGACGCACGTCAACCTGAATGACGACACGGTCGAGGGACTCGAGTTCAAGACGTTCGCCGGCATGTCGCTGCAGTACCACCCGGAGGCATCACCCGGCCCGCACGACAGTCACTACCACTTCGATCGCTTTATGGAACTTGTTGCGGAGGAGCGGGACGTGACATTGCCGGAGACTGAAAAGGAGCCTGCGACGATTACGGCCTGAGTTTAGAATTGGAAGAGTAGAGAATTTCGGGGGGAAGCAGGACGGAGAGAGCTGATCCCCGTCCGCCTCTGTCCTCGAGTACTTTAAATCCGAATCACGCAATACGCATCACGCAACCGATGCCCAAGCGCACCGACATCGAAACGATCCTTCTCATCGGGTCCGGTCCCATCGTCATCGGCCAGGCCTGCGAGTTTGACTACAGCGGGAGCCAGGCGGCTCGTGCCCTCATGGACGAGGGGTACCGGGTGATCCTGGTCAACTCGAACCCGGCCACCATCATGACCGACCCGCTGATGGCCGACGAGGTGTACCTCCGACCACTCACGCCGTCCTCCATCGCGCAGATTGCCCGCGAGGAGGAGCCGGACGCCGTGTTGCCCACGATGGGCGGCCAGACGGGCCTCAACGTGGCCCAGGACCTGAAGGAAGACGGCTTCTGGGACGAAGAAGGCATCGAGGTGATCGGCGTCGACATCGATACGGTTCAGATCACGGAGGACCGCCAGGAGTTTCGGACGCTGATGGACGACATTGGGCTCGATCAGTCCCGCAGTGACACGGCCAAGAGCCTCCTGGAGGCGAAGGAGATTACCCAGGAGCTCGGTGGGCTGCCGGTCGTTATCCGCCCCTCGTACACACTCGGTGGTTCGGGCGGTGGCATCGTCTGGGACGCCGAGGACTTCGAGAAGATGGTGACGCGCGGCCTGGAGCTGTCACCAGCCCATCAGGTGCTGATTGACGAGTGCCTGTTCGGGTGGAAGGAGTACGAGCTGGAGCTTCTCCGCGACCCCAACGACAACGTCATCATTATCGCCTCCATCGAGAACGTGACACCGATGGGTGTGCACACCGGCGATTCGGTGACCGTCGCCCCGCAGCAGACGCTGACCGACAAGCAGTTCCAGCGGATGCGGGACGCGGCGATCAAGGCCATGAACTCGATCGGTACCTTCGCGGGCGGTTGCAACATTCAGTTTGCCTTCGAGCCGGGCACCGGGCGCATGATTGTGATCGAGATCAACCCGCGAGTCAGCCGCTCTTCGGCCTTGGCGTCGAAGGCCACCGGCTATCCCATCGCCAAGGTTGCCTCGAAACTGGCCATCGGCTACACGCTCGACGAACTGCCCAACGAGATCACCGGTGACACGAGCGCCTGCTTCGAGCCGTCGCTCGATTACGTGGTCACCAAGATTCCCCGCTTCAACTTTGACAAGTTCGAGGGCGTGGACGAGGAGCTAACCACGCAAATGAAGGCCGTGGGCGAAGTGATGTCCATCGGCCGCACCTTCAACGAGAGTCTGCAAAAGGCCTGGCAAAGCCTTGAAATTGGGTATGCGGGGCTCGGCGCCGACCGGCCAGATGTCGACCGCGAGACGGTGCGCGAACGGCTGAAGACGCCCCATTGGGACAACCTGCTGCACGTACGCCACGCGTTTCGCTACGGGGCGAGCGTGGAGGAAGTGCACGACATCACGCAGATCGATAAGTGGTTCCTCTACCAGATCAAGGATCTCGTCGCCTTAGAGGAGGAGATCCGTTCGACGCCCCTTCGCGAAATGGACGACCGCTTCCTCTGGGAGGTCAAGCGAGCCGGCTTTTCGGATGAGCAGATTGCCTTCCTCGTGCCGGAGGACGTGACGGACCGCGAGGTACGGGCTCATCGCAAGGGGCAGGACGTCACTCCCGCTTACCAGCTCGTTGACACCTGCGCGGGCGAGTTCCCGGCCGAGACGCCCTACTACTATTCCAGCTACGAGACGGTCAACGAGAGCGAGGTTACGGATAAGCCGAAGGTGCTCATCCTCGGCTCCGGCCCCAATCGCATCGGGCAGGGAATCGAGTTTGACTACTGTTGCGTCCACGGGGTGAAGGCTGCCCAGGAGATGGGCTACGAGGCCCTCATGCTCAACTGCAATCCGGAGACGGTGTCCACGGACTTCGACGTGGCGGACAAACTCTACTTCGAGCCCGTCTTCTGGGAGCGGGTGCAGGACGTGATCGACCTGGAGCAGCCGGAGGGCGTTATTCTCCAACTTGGCGGGCAGACGGCCATCAAGCTTGGCGAGCGGTTCGAGGAGGACGGCCTCCAGATCTTTGGAACCTCCTACTCGAAGATGGACCTCGTGGAGGACCGCGGCAAGTTCACGGACATTCTCAAGAAGCTAGAGATTCCGTTTCCGCCCTACGGCGTGGCGCACTCGGTGGACGAGGCTCTCGACACCGCCGATCGCCTCGGCTATCCCACACTCATTCGGCCCAGCTACGTGCTTGGGGGCGAGGGAATGCGCATCGCGATCAACGAGGACGAAGTGGCGGAGTACGTGGGGAACGTTCTGGAGACGTACCCCGACAACGAGATTCTGCTTGACCGTTTCCTCGAGGACGCGATCGAACTGGACGTCGACGCCATCTGTGACGGAGACGAGGTCTGGATCGCGGGCATGATGCAGCACATCGAACCGGCGGGCGTGCACTCCGGCGATTCGACCGCCGTCCTGCCGCCGTTTAGTCTGTCGGACGAGGTGCTGGACACGATTCAACAGTACGTCCGGGCTCTCGCCTTCGAGCTGGACGTACTGGGTCTCATGAACGTACAGCTCATCGTAAAGGACGAGGTCGTCTACGTCATCGAGGCCAATCCGCGCGCCTCCCGCACGGTGCCCTTCATCGCCAAAGCGGCCGACATCCCGATTCCCGCCATTGCCACGAAGGTGATGCTCGGGGAGAAGCTAGAGACATTCCGCGAGCAGGGCGCGCTGGAGTCGGACCTGGAGGACTACGCAATCAAGGAGCCCGTCTTTTCGTGGGACAAGTTCCCGGAGGTGCCGAAGGAGCTCGGGCCCGAGATGAAGTCGACGGGGGAGTCGATCGCGTTCGTAGAGTCGCTGGACGCGGAGCAGTTCGAGCAGCCGTACGAAATGAAAGACTTATACCTTTCCCGGTAGGCGAGGGTGTTCCTCCTGGCTCTGTCGGTGAAAGGAGGAAGCACTTTTGGAATTCACGGAGCGAAGCGGAGTAAGGGAAGGACCCGTACTTGTCCCGCTAGTGGACTGTTGAGGTGAAGTCCTCCAGACGACAAGCTTCTTCGGAATCCTGTTACGAACGGAAGAGGGAGTGCGGCCCATGAGATCCCGCAGTCGTTGGATCTCAAACCGTTCAAGTTGTGTCTCCCGACCTTGTTGGTTCGCCTCGTCGCCGAACACATTGGGTGTCGACGCTCACGTCCACGGCCCGTTTGCTTGTTCTACTGCTCATTGTTTGGGTGTGGGAGACGGACTCGGTTTCGGCCCAGGCATTGCGTGCCCCATTGGCTCTCGACGTTCCGTCCGTGGATGAGCTCGCCCGTCGTGCCTTGGACCGGGAGAGGTTGCGCCCGACGCGGCACAATCTTGGGGATGACAGACTTGTGCGGTCTCCCGCGCAGCCACTCACACCTCTATCGCCCGAGTCTGAAGACTCTCCTCGGTTCCGCGACGCCCTCATCGGAAGCACCGTCGGAGTAGGGGTGAGTGTAGGGACGCTCTTTTTATTGTCTGGCACCGATCTTTCCGACCGCTATGATCGAGGTCAATACGCGGACAATGAGCGCATGCGAGCCCGTGGCGCCGCACTGCTTCTCGTCGTCGGGAGTGCACCGATTGGGGCTGTGCTCGGGGCCGGGCTTGCAGACAATGGGCTTCCCGGAGAGGCCCTTCTCGCTGCGGGACTCGGAGAATTCATCGCTGGGGGAATGGGGGTCCTGGTAGGCATTGGAGGAACAGCCCTGATGGGGGGAGGTTCTCAGGCCCAGCGTGTGGGCGCGGGAGTGGGGGCAGGCGTGGGAGCGGCCGTCGGGGCTGCTCTTGGGGCAATGCTTTCAGCCCGGGAAGGGCACGGTGCTCTTTCCTTTCGGCAAGGAACGTGGTCTTTTGGGGTTCCGGATATCACACTCCATCCCACCTTTCGACACGATCAGCCCATAGCTGCGCATATGCCTCTCGTCACGGCGAGTCTTTAGGCGACAGCAGTTTCAGGACAACGTTCACGGAAACGGCTGAACTTCTCTGTACCCCGAAGGTAAAGCGGAATGTTAGCGGAGCACAGCGCTCTTACAACTAGTGATCCGGTCCTGCCCCGAATTTCGACACACTCGTGATCGCACGCGAAGGATACACGATTATCGCCGTCGTGGCGGGCCTGGCGCTCGCGCTGACTGTGGGGGCGCTTTGGGTCGACTCGTGGCTCTGGCGGGGGCCGATGCTCGTCCTTGCGGTCGGAGGGCTCGCGTTCACGCTTTATTTCTTCCGAGATCCGGAGCGCACGCCGCCCCCCGACGCTCGGGAGAACGGCATCGTCGCCCCGGCCGACGGGCGCGTGGTGGAGGTGGTTGAAGAGGATGAGCCGTTGTACCTGAACGGCCCGGCACAGCGCCTTTCCATTTTCCTCTCTCCGCTCGACGTGCACGTCAATCGCGTGCCAGCACGGGGCGTGATCGAGTACGCCCGATATCGTCCCGGCGATTATTTGGTGGCCTGGCATCCCAAAGCCAGCGAGAAGAACGAACGGTCCGAATTCGGCCTGCGGCACCCCAGCGGGATCAAACTCCTGTTCAAGCAGATTGCTGGGGCCGTGGCGCGTCGAATTGAGTACGATCTCGAAGAGGGGGACCGGGTGGAAACGGGGCAGCGCTTCGGCATCGTCAAGTTCGGATCGCGGATGGACCTGCTCGTGCCCCCGTCGGTTGAGCTTCAGGTGGAGGAGGGACAGGTGGTGCGGGCAGGCACGACGGTTCTGGGGCAAATTCCGACGGCCGATTCATCCAGCGTGCAGTCCGCCGAGGCGACGTCTACGCCCGCCGCGTCGTCCACCCGTCGCTCGTCTGCTTCCTGACTGCTGATCGAAAGGGATGATCGACCTCTTTGACTCCGATCAGGCGGACGGTACGGCCCGAGCCGAAGAACGCTCCTCCCGCCCAACGAGTGTTCAGCGCCGCCTCCGGGCCTACCGGTCTGCCCGCCGCGAGCAGCGGAGCGACCGGCCGCCCCCGAGTGTGGCCGTGCCCTCGTTTTTTACCTTGCTGAACCTGCTGTGCGGGTTTTTGGCCCTCACGCAGGTGTCGAACTCCGCGTTCGGCATGGCCTGCTGGCTCATCGTGCTGGCCGGCTTTTTCGACCTGCTCGATGGCGTGATGGCGCGCCTCACGGATGCCGACAGTCCCTTCGGCGTTCAGCTCGATTCCCTTAGCGACATCGTCTCATTTGGGGTGGCGCCGTCCTTCCTGCTGTACGAATACGTGCTGCATGCCTTCAACCCGCTCGGGATGATCGTCGCGGCTCTGCCGGCCCTCTGTGGGGCGGTGCGGCTGGCCCGATACAACATGACCGCCGACGAGAGCGACAAGGACGGCTTTGAGGGGCTTCCGATTCCGGGACAGGCCATCGCCGTCGTGGCGCTCGTTCTGGCCGCCGAGAACTCGACCTGGGACGGTCGTTTTGCTCTCGACAGTCTCCGTGTGGTCCTGCCCGTGGTCATTGTCCTCTCCGGACTGATGGTGTCGAGCATTCGGTTCGACGCGATTCCGATGCCCTCCCTGCAAACTGTGCGCACGCATCCCCAGAAGATCGCCGCGTACGTGCTCGCGGGATTGCTCATTGTGGGACTGCAGGAGCTGGGGCTTCTGATCGTCCTGACAGTGTACTTGCTGCACGGTGTGGGGCGGGCCATCTACCGGCTTGTCCGGGTTCTCGTTGCCCCGGCGCCAGACGAGCTCCTGGATTCCTGAGAGCCCCGCTGGCCGTTTCGTTATTCGTTGCTGTTTTCTGCATTGGACCTCACTCATGTACAAAGCCACGATCTCGATCACCCTCCGGCCCTCCATCCTCGATCCCGAGGGCAAGACCATTCAGCACGCGTTGACGAACCTCGGCTACGACGAGGTGGATCAGGTCCGCATGGGCAAGCAGGCCGAGGTGTGGATCGACGCCGAGAGCGAAGCAGAGGCCCGCGAGGTGGCCACGGAGGCCTGCGAGAAACTGCTCGCAAATCCCGTCACCGAAAACTTCGACATCCAGATCGAAACCGCGTCCCGGGAGGCCGCCGAAGAAGGAACGGCTTGACGACGCAGCCGTCCTCACTTCGTTGAGTGACCGATGTGTTTGCCTGAGACGATCCGTTCAAGAATCCAATTCGTTCGCCATGACTGAGGGTTTTCCACAACGCATGCTCGGTGCGCCCGCTGAGCCGGACGTTCAGCCAGCGCCGCCGGAAGTGGAGGAGCTCGAAGAGGAAGATGAGGGCGGGGGGACCGACGACCCCTGGTTCGTCATCCTCTTTAACGACGAGGTGCACACCTTCGAGGAGGTCATTGGGCAGCTGGTGAAGGCGACGGGCTGCAGCCGGGGCGAAGCGGAGGACATGGCCTGGACGGTCCACAACGAAGGCAAGGCAACCGTCTACGAAGGCACCTTCGAGGAGTGCTTTGAGGTACAGAGTGTACTAAAGGAGATCCAACTCGTGACCGAAATCCAAGGGTGAAATTGGTCCCTTCCCGATGGGCTTCGTGGGTCCTACGAGGCGGAACGGCGCCACATGTGGAGGAGCGTCTCGGGGGTGGGGTGGGCATAGCGAGTCGTCCCGTCCAGGGACTGCACCCGCACGGAGTCCGGGCCCGGTACAACCAGCGAGCGCTCGTCGAGCCAGCCCCAGATTGCCCCGTCTACCGGGCCGAGGCGTCGGGTTTGTCCCTTTACTCGCACCGCCGCCTGTGGGGACGTGCCGGCTCGGAGGGTAAACGCGAGCCGGTCGCCCGAGGGGGACCATCGAGGATGAACCTGGTCCGCGGTCGTTTGATCAGGGGAAATGAGGAAAGTGGGCCGCGAACCGTCGTAGACCACCACCTGGCGGTGCCCGGACTCTTCGACCCGCACGTCGAGGGCCAGCTCGGTCGACTCCGGGGCCCAGCGGTGGTGTCGGGCGCGGCGCTGATTGCCGAACAGCGTCTCGGCATTGTTGCCCCGAGGACCACTCAGGACGAGCGAAGAGTCGGGCACGTATTCCCCACGGTCCCGGTCGTATTTCAGCTCTCGGTAGATGTAAGCCATCTGTTGGCTGGAGGAAGCGTAGCGGATGTGGTGCATGCGGCGGACGTCGAGCGACGCCTGGGTGGCACAGTTCCCTGTGTCCACCACGTACAGGTTGTCGTCGGTGCGGGTGGCGAGGGAGCCGTCCGGCAGCCAGTGTAGCACCTCGCGGACGCTACTGCACCCCACGTTTCGCGTCGTACCGTCGGGCGTTGCGACGTGGATGCCACCGGGTCCGCGACCGCCATCGTCAGTGGGACGGTAGTGGCCGACGGCGAGGCGGTCTTGGTCGGGGTGCCAGGCCAGGGAGTAGGTCACTGTCGTTCCGGCGACGGCGTGCACACCCTGCATTTGCTGCGTCGTTAGATCCAGTAGCGCAAGGTGCGACGAGTCCGTCGTGGCGTAGCTGAAGGCGAGGTAGCGTCCGGATGGCGACACTGCCCGGGCCTGCTTGGCCGTGGCCCCCGTGACGAGGGTCCGGTTATCGTCGCGACGGGCATCGTGGAGTGTCAGCCCGTCGGCCGGGGTCGTGTACAACAGAAAGAGGGCCGGGCCGGAGGGGGACGACGGTTGGCTGGTCTCGGCCGTGGGCTCGGCAGGCTGCGAGGAGGAGCATCCGAGTCCGATCCCCAGAATTCCCACGAGTGCGAAAAGAGCGAGCTTGCGGAGAGCCGACGGCTGATAGTGCATAAACCGGACACAACTTGGAACGAGCGTCGAAACAGCAAAAACCTAGGAGGACGAGTCATGAAGGTCAGACAAAGCCTCCTGGCGTCGGGACGGAGGGCGTTCCAAAAGCATTCCACATGGCCGCAGAACAAGTGCGAGGAGGCTGCATAAAAGATCGGTGTGAATAAAAATCCGGGTCCTTTTCCCCTCGGGGAGAGGGAGTCGGAGGTGCGCTGAACGCGAACATGAGAAGATCTTAACTGAGTTATGGAGACAGGAACCGTCAAGTGGTTTAGCCCTGCCGAAGGATATGGATTCGTTGAGCCTGACAATGGGGAGGATGATGTTTTCCTCCACCACAGTGAGGTACCTAACGAAGACCTGGAAGAAGGCGATCGTCTCGAGTTTGAAATCGAAGAGACGGAAAAGGGACTGAACGCCGTCAACATCGAGCCCATTACCGAGCCCGAGTGGTAAACTCGGGTCGGTCCATTCGAATGCCCCTGGGCGTCCTGCCCAGGGGCATTTTTATTTGTGGGACTTAGCGTCGCCGCCGATCCATACTTCCTCGGGTGTTTCCAACGTTGAGGAAGTCGCCCATTTCGGGTTTTGCGAGTCGGTCGTTATCCTTGCGCCGAAGGTCCTTGTCGAGGTTCTCCACCCCGTCCGCGTCGGAGGCCCATGCGCCGACAGTTCGTGATTTGGTTCCTCGCTCCGGCCTTGCTCGTGGGTGTGGCTGGCGTGCACTCCTACTTCGCAACGGTGAAACATCAGACGCCGTGGGAGGGGGGCGGCTTTGGAATGTTTTCGACGGTCGACAAGCGGCAGGCGCGGTTCGTCCGCAGCACGGTCATAACGCCTCGGGACACGGTTCGCGTGCAACTGCCCGGTCATCTCAACACCTACGTCGAGCGTCTACGAGCCCGCCCCACCCAGACGCGGACCGAGTCGCTGGCCCAGTACCTGGCCGATGCGACGTGGATTGAAGCGGGTCCCGACTCCAGTGGGGGTACCGTGGCAGGGAGCGGGTCGTCTTCGCCGTCCTCCACCTATCGATTCCTCCCGGCCCACGAGACAACCGAGCGTCCACGGGTGCCGGTCGAAGCCGCTCGGGTGGAGGTGTGGCGGTATCGGTTCGTGAGTCGTCCGTATGGCTTAGATGCCACCCCGATACACTCCGTGACTCGGGAGGCCTCGGCCGAGTAGGTCGTCGA
The DNA here is from genome assembly GCA_964384855.1 of uncultured Salinivenus sp. Taxonomy (GTDB): domain Bacteria; phylum Bacteroidota; class Rhodothermia; order Rhodothermales; family Salinibacteraceae; genus Salinibacter. The sequence goes on along the minus strand of CAYLMT010000013.1, from coordinate 13,591 downwards.
CGGGCTCCATCACATGTTGTTCAGTTTCCCGGTCTGGTACCTCGGTGTACCTATGTCGCAATTTTCCACCTCTTTGGTCGACCCGCTTCGGAACCGTGCTGCGTGGGGGCGACGGGTGCTTGCAGAAGCGAGCCGCCGTCTCCGGACGTGTCCAATTCTGGATCTGGTGGCACCGCTCACCCTCATCCTACTGCTATTGTATCCGGTGGGGCCGGAGGGCGTCCGAGTTGGGCTTCAGCTTGGGAGTGTGGTCGGGATCGTGTATCGTCCACTCCAGCGAGCCCCGGTCTACTGGCTGCTCCTAGCCGGGAGCATGGCCATCGGGTGCGTCGTCCTATGGCACGACGCCGACAACCACAAATACCTCATTACCTATTGGTGCCTCGCCCTCGGCCTCTCGTGCTGGGCCGACGACACGTCGAACGCCCTCCGCATCAATGCTCGATTGCTGATTGGACTGTGCTTCCTGATTGCCGTGGTGTGGAAGCTCCGCACGCCCGACTTTCTCACGGGAGAGTACTACCAGTTCGCCATGCTCACGGACGACCGTCTCTTTAGCGTGGGGCAATTGGTAGCGGGAATGGACCCGGACCTGTATTTCCAGAATCAGGAGGCCATGGATCGGCTCACAGCCTATTCGAGCACGCTCAGTCGCGTATCGCTAGAGGGGACGGCCGCACTCCGGCCGCTGTCGGTTGTGCTCGTGGCCTGGACCCTTCTGGTCGAATCGTGGATCGTAGGGGCGTTCCTCTGGCCTACGCGTTCCGCGTGGGGCCTCCGGTCGCGGTACGCATCGCTCCTCGTGTTCGTCGCTACGACCTACGCTGCGGCGCACGTAGGCGGATTTGCCTGGATTCTGATCATCATGGGTCTGGCCCAGGTACGTCAGTCCCATGCGACCTGGCGCCTGGCTTATCTCGGTGCGCTGGGTCTTGTCATCCTGTACCAACTCCGCCCGGTGGATCTTCTGCTAACGTGGATCCACTGACGTCCATTCGCAGCCGCGCTCTTAGTCACGGACGTGCGTGGAGGACGACTGGGGCGAAGGGGACGACCACACGTCCCGAAACCGGCGGCTGAGGAAGTCAAAGTTGCGCCCGATCGACGTGGCGAGGGCCGCCTCCAGATCGTGCACGTGGTGCGTGTGGACGGGGGGATTGGAGCGCCGGGATTCCGTGTCGCGCTGGAAGGGAGATCGAAAAGGGGAAGGAGAGCTCTGCATAAGGAGCGGTACTCGGTATTGGTTTGACGTATCATGTGTCCGTTCGCACAATAATTTATCCGATGGGGTAAATAATGTTCCTTCTCGGACTTTGAAATCCCCAGCGCCTAAATAAGAACTGGAATGAAACATGGAGGAGTCAAGTGACTATAGAAAACCCATTTTGAGTATAAAATCGCTCGGCCCTTCCGTTTGACATGACCATCAACGAGTTGCAATCCCTAAAGCCGTACCTGAAGATCTCGGCGCTGGCCGACGAAATCGAGGGCATCAATAAGCACACCTTGCTCTCGAAGGTGCGGCGGGGCACTGAGTTGACGATCGTCGAAAGTGACAAACTGGAGGCGAAACTGGAGGAGGTAATGACCCACGCCGGATTTTCCCTCACCCGTCGATGATTTTCGAAATGCGGGTCTCTGAAAATCCTTAGTTCGGCGTCCGGTAGAGGCCGACCTCGGACAGGAGGGGGAGGGCTCGAGCGTCCTCGAGCACTACGCGCACCTTCTGGGTGGTCACCGGCTGGGCCAGCCGGTCCAGCTTCTTGTGTCCGATTGTGGTCCCCTGATGGATGGATTGCCAGCCGTTCGGCGTGGCTATTTCGATCCGGTACGCAGCTACGCGCTGGCCCAACTGAATGGGCTCCTGTAATTTCACGACGTCGAACGTGCGGGCGGTATCCAGCTTGAGGGTAAGGGTGACCGTATCCACGGAGTCGCTAGGGGCCCAATAGGTGTCGGGATTATCGTCGAGGACTTGTGAGGCCTCGTACCGCTCGGCCTCCCCTCGCACGCTGCTGGCCGACGCGGTTGCCCCGAGGGCAAGGTTGACGTCGAAGATGGCGTCGAGGGCGGAGCGAAAGGCGTAGAGGCGGCGCACGTCCTCCGTTGCGAAACGACCCGTGGGTGCCGGAGGCACATTAAGCAATAGCACACAGTTGCGGCCCACAGATTTGAAATAGATCTCCAGCAGTTCGTCCACCGACTTCGGGTCCTCGTCTGGGTGCCAGAACCAGCCGGGCCGCAGAGACGTGTCGCACTCGCCCGGCACCCAGTCGGGCCCGCCGCGTTCGCCGGTGGTCAGGTAGTCGCCCTGCTCTGTACCTCCGATTTCAATCTTCGATCGGTCGACGGTGGACCAGTTGGTGTCGCCGGCGAAACCGTGCTCGTTGCCAATCCAGCGCACGTCGGGGCCCTCGTCGGAAAAAAGGACGGCGCCGGGCTGGTGTTGCCGAACCATCGCCCAGTAGCTCTCAAAGTCGTAGGCCATCTCTTCCGCGTCGTCGCCTTTCGCGCCGTCGAACCAGACCTCTTCCAGCGGGCCGTACTGCGTGAGGAGTTCACGGAGCTGAGCCATGTAAAGCTGGTTGTAGGCGGCTTCCTCGCCGTAACTGGGGGCGTGGCGGTCCCAGGGAGAGAGATACAGGCCCACCTTTCGGCCTTCCGCCCGGGCGGCGTCCACGAACGCCCCCACTACGTCCCCGGTGCCGTTCCGCCAGGCGCTCTGGGCCACGGAGTGAGAAGTATACCGGCTGGGCCAGAGCGCAAATCCATCGTGGTGCTTGGCCGTGAGGATCATCGTCTGGAACCCCGTCTCCCGCGCCACGCGTGCCCACTGGCGGGGTGTGAACTGGGTAGGATGAAACACGTCGGGATCCTCGTCCCCGGTGCCCCACTCACGGTTCGTGAAGGTGTTGACCCCGAAGTGGAGAAACATGTTCATCTCGTCGCGCTGCCATTCGAGCTGGCGGGCCGTGGGGATGGGATCCACCGGCTCAGGTGGGCGCACCTCACGATCGGGGGACTGAGCGAGACCCGGAAGTGAGAGACTGCTCCAGAGGAGTGCGAGGAGGAGGCTGAGAACCAGGGCGCGTGGCGACGGGGAGGAGGCAGGCATGGGGGGCTTGGTGGGCGAGGCACGAATGCGGCGGACCCTCGGAGTTACCGAAGTGCGTCCTCCAAAACCGTGGCGGCGTCAGTGTCAGCGTCGCGGTACTTGACAATGACGGGGGTCGAGAGGGAGAGGCCGTGCTCCTGTCCGAATGCTGAGTCGACGGACCGGGAGCCCGGGACGACCACAGCATTTTCGGGCACTTCCAGCGGTTCAGTGTCGGAGGCCGTGTGCACCGTCTCCTCCACGAGGTCGTACAGCCGGGTGGAGGAGGTGAGCGTAACCCCCGCGGCCAGCACAGCCCCTTCCCGCACGATGCAGCCTTCGTAGAGCCCTGCGTTCCCCCCCACAAACACGTCGTCCTCCACAATGACCGGGGTGGCGTGGACGGGCTCCAGCACGCCGCCCACCTGTGCCGAGGCCGAGAGATGTACCCGTTTGCCGATCTGGGCGCAGCTCCCCACCAAGGCGTGAGAGTCGATCATGGTCTCGGCGTCGACGTACGCGCCCACATTCACGTACATCGGGGGCATACACACTACCCCGGGCGCCACGTACGCCCCGGTTCGGATGGCCGACCCGCCGGGCACGAGCCGCACGTTATCGGCCTTGCGGAGCGGCTTGACCGGGAACGTGTTTTTGTCGTAAAAGGGGAACCGGTCGCTCGAAAAGTCGACGGTGCGGCCGATGCGAAAGCCCAAGAGGATGCCCTCTTTTACCCATTCATTGACGTGCCAGGCGTCGTCGGTGGGCGTGGCGGCGCGGATGTCGCCGGCGTTGAGGGCCTGCACGAGATCGGCCACGGCATCACCGGCGGCGCCCCGGTCTACGCCCGACGACTTCTTGGATTGTGCGACGAGCGATTCGATACGGTCTTGTAGGTCGGTCATGCGTCAGAAAACGATGTGTGGACAGACGGTGAGGGGGAGGAGCCCCCGTCGCGCACATTCACCATGAAGCTCCGAAGCGATGGACACATTGTAAACCCGCGCCCCGTAGCATTTTTTGTGCAAAAGAGAGTTCGCCCCGTGGCCTCAGAGGGGCACCATGTGTTTGCGTCTCACCAATTCCATCTTCGCCCATGAAGCGATCGCTCGTGTTCGCCGCTCTGTTTCTCTGTGCCAGCCTCACCTCGTGCCAGTGCGCCGAACAGCCCGACGTGGGCCCTGTAGAGGGGGAAAATGAACAGGCCCACCGGGTACAAAATGTGTCCGGAGGGGGCGTGGCCCGTCTCGCGTAGAGAAGAGAACATTCGGGCACACATGTCATACACATGTGTGCCGTACCTGCTGTAAGGCTTTGTCTCGATCATGCCCATTCCGGACGAAAAGGTGGAGGAGGTCCGCACCGCGGTTGATCTCGTGGAAGTGGCGGAGGACTACGTCCAATTGAAGCAGAGCGGCTCGCGGTACATGGGGCTGTGTCCCTTTCACAACGAGGACACACCTTCCTTCAGCGTCGATCCGGACCAGAACCTCTACTATTGCTTTGGTTGCCAGAATGGGGGGGATGCCTTCAAGTTTATTCAAGAAATCGAGGGCGTCGGCTTTCTGGAGAGCGTGCGGATCCTGGCCGATCGGTACGGCATTCCGCTACCAGAAGAGGAGACCGACCCCGACGCGGCCAGCGAGCGGGAGGCCATTCTGCACGCCCTGCGCTTTGCGGCGCGCTTCTTTTTTCGCCAGCTCACGCAGACGGACCGGGGCCGTCCCGCGCTCGACTATCTTCGGGGGCGCGGCTTCACACCGCAAACCATCAAGCAGTTCGGGCTCGGCTTCGCCCCGGACGAGTGGGACACCCTGTTGACCGCCGCCGAGGAGGAGCAGATTGATCCGGAGACGCTCGAAAAGGCGGGGCTCGTCATCGAGCGCGATGACGGAAGCGGGTACTACGACCGCTACCGGGGCCGCATCATCTTTCCCATCTTCTCCCACATCGGCAAGGTGTTGGCCTTCGCCGGGCGCATCCTCGACCCCGACGACGAGCGGGACCAGCCGAAATACATCAACTCGCCGGAGACGGAGGTCTACCACAAGAAGGAGGTCCTCTACGGTTTGCATCAGGCCAAGCAGGCCATCCGTACCACGGACGAGGTGTTGCTCGTGGAGGGGTACACGGACGTGATCAGCCTGTCGCAGGCCGGGGTGGGAAACGTCGTGGCCTCCAGTGGCACGGCCCTCACCGAACAGCAGGTGAGTGTGCTCGATCGGTACGCCAAGCGGGCGGTGATGCTGTACGACGCCGACGAGGCGGGGGAGCGGGCGGCCCTGCGGGGGATGGAGCGCGTGCTGGAGGCGGGGATGGGGGCCTACGCCGTGGAACTTCCTGCGGGCAACGACCCAGACGAGTACGTGCAGGAGCACGGGGGCGACGCCTTTTCCGACTATGTGGAGGAGCACCGGCAGGACCTCCCGTCATTTGCCTACCAGCGTGCTCGTCGTAATGGAGCCCTCGAAACTCCTGAAGACCGGGTTGAGGTGCAGCGCGAGATCATCGAGTCGGTGGCCCGGATTCCGGATCCAAACCTGCGGCGCGAGTACGTTGCGCACACGAGCGAGGTGACGGGCGTACCGGACTCGGATCTATTCCGGATGCTAGAGGAGGAGCGCGAGCAGCTGGAGCGGCAGGCTCAGCGTCGGCGAAAACGAGAGCAGAAACGACGGGAGGCGGAGTCGGACGAGAACGCAGCTTCTGGCGGGGGTGGTTCGGCTCCACCTGATCGTAATGGTGCGTCGTCGGCCTCCGAGTCCGCGAACGGAAGAGCGGAGTCAGCGGCGACCTTGCTCCCAGAGGAGCAGGTGCTCTTTCGTCTCATGCTGGAGAATGGGCGCCGCATGGTGGGTCTCGTGCTCGGGCACATGGCGCTGGATGAGTTTACGGAGGGGGCACCCCGTGAGCTTGCGCGTACCTTTGCGGAGATGTACGAGGAGGGACGCGTGCGGCCCCAACAGATTCTGAGTGGGGAGCACGGGGAGGCGCTTCAGCAACTCGGCGCGTCAGTGATGATGGACGAGCACGAGGCTTCGGAGCACTGGGCTCAGAAGGAGGACATCTCGGTGCCTCACCTCAACGACCGTCCCTACGAGGCGGCCCGAAGTGCGATGAAGTTTTTGAAGATTGACCGTGTGGACGAGGCGATCGAGGCGGTTCGGGAGCGGATGTACCAGGCCTCTCAGGCGGGGGCAGACGAGGAGGTTCAGCGCCTTCAGCAGAAGATGATGTCGTTGCAGGAGCTTCGGAAGGGCATTAAGCGTGGCGATTTTTTCGACGACTGATGGGCGCTGCGGAGTCTTCTACCCCTCAAAACGAGCTAGGGGAGGGCTCGCAGCGGAGGGAGTGTGTCGGGGATCACGGGGACGTCAGGAAGGAGGTCGAGGGGGCGGCCCTCAATCTTCATCTGCCCCGTGGCACGGGTCGTTGCATCAGCCAGCTCCTGCCATGGATTCGACATCCAGAGCCGGCGGTGCGTACTGATGATCCGAAGTTGGCGGCGGCGATATCGGCTCGGGCGCTGTTCGGCCAGGGTTGCGAAGCGGTCGTGAAGACGAAGCAGGCGGTCGCGGTTGTCCTTCGTAAAGCCGAAGCGCGCAATGTCCTCGACGAGGGCCTCGTACTGTCGGTCCCAACGCGTCATCTGGCTTGGGGTGGGTCCGGCGTAAGTGGAGGCGTCGTACCGGAAGGTGGCAGTCGAATCGAGAGCCCGGACGCCCGCGGTGCGAAGGACGTCAGGGGCCTCCAGTGGGAGGAAGAAGCGCACGGCTTTGCCGTCGATGGACGGGACGAACCGCACGTTGCCAGCCTCCGGGATGGTGCCGTCCGAGGAGGGCGGCAGGTCGATGTGGGGGTTTAGCGCGCGAAAGCGATCGTATATCGTCTGGGCCGTGTCGGCGGCCGGGCCCCAGTCAAACGATCGGGCTGTGGAATCGAGGGGCACGAGGAGTTCTCGTAGTGTGACCGAGCTACCGGGGGCTACCTGGAGCCGGGCCGTCTGGAGCGGTGGGGCGTTGTCCACCGGGCGGTCGTCGCGGGCTGTGAGGGCACCGTACGCGGCGGGCACGTAGCCGCGGGAGTCACCTCCGAAGCTCGACCCTTCGCTCACGGTTTCGAAGCCTTCCGTGACGGCCCAGGCGTAGGCATCCGCTACTGTTGACGAGGCAGTGAAGTGGTCCGACATGTAGTACTCGCGATATAGCTTAAAGATGTTTCCGGGCCCGGCGTGGTAGGCCGAGAGTCCCGGAAGCTCGTGCCCTACGGCGTTGACATAGCCGCGTAGCAAGAGGAAGGCGGGTTCCAGCACAAGAAGGGGATTGCGTTCCTCCCGTACACGCACCCAGGCGTCAGCCTCGGTCGGGAGCGTGTACTCGGTCACGCCGCTTTGGCGCAGGATCCAGGGCAGCATCTGGTAGCGGCTCACGGCCCCGGCGGCCGAGACGAGATGATCCTGATTAAACGTTTCGACGGTGCCGATTTCCGTGGCGAGCAGGCTTAACCCGAGATGCTCGGCGAGCCGGCGTTCGTAGGCCCGGTAGGCCCGATCGCGTTCATGAGCGGTCTGTACCTGGTTGGCCCGCCCCCAGCGGACGATGATGTCGTCGAGGGGCACGCCACGACGTTCATACTTGTCCACGAGTCGGTCCATCGCCTCGTGGCGCCGCTCGTCCACCGCTTGCCAGTCCATCGCCTCTCCATTTTCGTACGCCGCTCGGAGCCCCGTCAACTCAAACAGCTCCAGCACCTCGTTCGTCCGGCGGTCGATGACCCGAATGGTAAAGTTGTCATCGTGGGCCTGGCGGTGGACGTACTGGTCCAAGAGGTCATGAAATTGCCGGAGGACGGAAGGATTACGGGCCGTCGAGAGCGAAGCCGACGGGGTGAAGTAGGGCGCGAGCTCCGTCGAGGGATGAGAGGAACGGTCCGCCAGGGCTGGGGCCGAGTTCGCGTCTGAAGACGTGGGGCTTTGAAGCAGGGGTGGGGTGAAGTACGGAAGGTCGGAGAAGACCTGTGACTGTCCCGTGTAGGAGGGAGCCATCGCGCTCAGGGTGAGCAGCAGCGTTACGCCGCTTAACATGACCACCGAGAGTCGGCGAATGAGTTGGTCGGCCCCTGGGGGAGACGAATCGGTGCCGTCGTCGGACGGGTCAGACCAAAAGGGGAACTGCATGGTCCAGCAATCGGGAAAACCGACGAGCAGTGAGGGAGCGAAGGATCAGGCAGAGGCTGGGGCGGAGGTCCCTCTGGCCTGCTCAAGGAGTGCGTGGAAGAGGGGCTGCATTTCGGAGTCCATCCGTTCGGGGTGGAACTGGACCCCAAAAAGGCGCCCATTTTCGTGCTCGATTGCCTCGATCACACCGTCCGGGGCAGTGGCGGCCACCGAAAATCCCTCTCCAACCGTCGCGATGGCCTGGAGATGGCGTGTGTTCACGGTCAGGGTCTCGGTGTCGAGCCACCGGCGCAAGCGGGAGGAGGAACGGAGGGTCACGGGGTGCGTCGTGCCCCCGCGTTTCTGGCTGTGCGTCCGCGCGCCCTCGTGTTCGGCCTCCACGTCTCCATAAATCGTGCCGCCTGCGAGGGCGTTGAGGCGCTGCATGCCGTAGCAAATGCCCAGAATGGGCCGCCCGGCCTGCCAGCAGGCCTCGATCCAGCGACGATCCGACTTGGCCCGGAGCGGATCGAGGTCATCGAGCTCTTCGGGCAGTGGTCCGGTGAGGCCGTCCGTGACGGCCGGTCCGCCCGGCACCACAAGCCCATCGATGTGGTCCAGCATTGCCTCGACAGTGCGTTCCGACGCGGTGGTGGGAAGTACTACAGGAACCCCGCCGGCATCTTCAATCGCCGTCACGTACCGGCGGTCCAGGCGCTGGGTCCCATCCGCGTACGAGGTCGTAAGGCCGATATGAGCCGTCATAAGGGACACCGCGAGTCGGCGTTGATAGGAGACGGGACGGTGTATGGGATCAAAGCGCGTGCCATCCGACGGGCGAAAGAGGACGACGCCGGATGGTAGAGGCCATTAAAACTGAACGTCGTGCAGTGTGATGGGGGTCGGGTCCGAGGCTGCCGTCAGGTCGAGGGCCAGGGTCAGGGTGTCGCGGGATCGAACGATGTTCGTGGCGTGGGAGCCGAGGGATCCGCGATCGAGCTGGTCGTGGAGGGCGCTCTTGATGGTCCGGCGCTGACCCTGCGTGGTTGAGGAGCCGTGGATCACTTTCAGGCGGCTCCGGCCGCGGTCCTCAGCGAGGCGAAGCGTGCTGTAGGTCACGTCGAGGGCCTCGTCCACCGACAGCCCATGCAGGTCGAGAGTCACCGTGGTGCCATCATCGTCGAGCGTGGGCGTCGCCATGAGCCTCGGAGTAGGGTCTAGTTCAGCGGGTACGTAATACATTCCAGGCCGAGAAGAGATTCAGCGAGGCCGCTTCGGAACCGCGACCCTTTCCAGGGCGGGTTCGGAAGGGGGGCGTTAGTATTGGACGCGGATCGCTTCGGGGACGACCTCGACGGACATCGGAAGTTGTCCCAGGACTTCGCCGTCCGCCTCTGTCCATACAGGGTGTGGATCGTCGAGGGACGTGATGGTAAGGCAGCGCCCGCGGTGCGTTTCTACACCCTCGAGAAACGGGTGAGTGCCCTGGTAAAACCGAGGGGCATGATAGAGAAGTGTTGGAATGGAGAGGTCGCGGAGGACGACGACGTCCAGCAGACCGTCAAAGGGGGTAGCGGAGGGGGCGATGGGCAGCCCCGCGGCGAACGTGTGACCGTTGGCGGCGGCGACGAGGCGGACGCGAGTGGGGGGCAGCGACTCCCCGTCGAGCGTGAGACGGATCCGGGCGGGCCGATCGCTCGCCAGGGTTCGGAGTGCTGCGCCGAGGTAGCGTAGACGTGGCGGTAGGGGGACCACACCCGGAGAGAAATGCCGTACGACCGTGCCGCTCAGACCGACGGAGGCAATGTTGATCGCGTAGCGGTGCTTTCGATCTCCGGTCTCCGTCGTGTATCGAATCTGAAGTAGGTCGAGGGGACGGATGCGGCTGCTGCGAAGTTGTTGAACGGCGGCCACGCCGGTCGGGGCACCGAGGGTACGCCGAAAGTCGCTTCCCGACCCGCAGGGGATAAAAACGAGCACTGCGGACGGCAGAATCGGGGACCGGTCCTCGAAGAATCCGTTCACGACTTCGTGCAGGGTTCCGTCACCGCCCACCGCCACGATTCGGCCCATTCCTTCTTTGAGGGCCTGTCGTGTGAGCAACGTTGCGGTGCCCGGCCCCGTCGTCCAACGGACCGAGAGCGAGGCCGTCACGTCCAGAAGCCGAGGAAGCAAGCGAGGCCACTCGCGCCGCACCCGCCCGCCTCCGGCCGTCGGATTCACGATTGCACAGGTGCGCATGGCGGCCCGTGACGGACGAGGAAGGGGCGAGCCAGAGGCCTACTCGCCGGTGGCAGGGACAAAGACCGGATCGGAGCCGAGGGCCCGCACGCGCTGGTTGAACTGGGGCACATCGCTCTGTAGCACCGACTGAAGGCGGTTGTAGAGCGGGGTCCACTGCTCGTTCAAGTCCCGAAATCGCTCGCGGGCGCTCGCCGTTGGCGGTCCGTCCGGGCCGGCGACGAACCCGTACAGGTAGGCGTACTGATTGTCGAGCTGGGGTGGGAAGTTGAGCGGGTCCTGAAAGCTCTCGTTCTTCGTCTGCATCAGCTCCTGCTCGATCGACGTTAGCTTCTCCGTGATCGAGTCGGCCTGCGTCGTGAGGCCCTCGTGGCCCGCGTCGGCGGCGTGCTCGGCCACCGAATTTATCTGCTCCCGCACCGATCGAATCGTGCGAATGGCGTCGTAAATCGCGTTGGTCGTGTCGCGGATTTCCGTGGCAAGATCGTGCTGTGCCTGGAGGTCAGCAACGGTCACGTCCTTGAGGCGCGGGTCCATGCGCACCTCGAACGATTGGGTAAGTGTGTCGCCGTCCGCCGTGGCGAGGCGGGCCCGGTATGTGCCGGGGGCGACCTTCGGGCCCCCCGTGAATCCCCAGAGCACGGCGTCGTCGACCGTGTTTACACCCTCTTCGCGGAGCGACCAGCGAAACCGGTTCATGCCGGCCTCGGCGGGAAGTACGGGGGCATCGTTCTTCTGGGCGGCCGACGAGTCACTCGTGAAGCTCCGGACCACGCTGCCGTCCGAGTCGAGAATGGAGAGGGTTACGGTCGTGTCGGGCGTCTCGGCAAAGACATAGTCGAGCGTCGCGCCACCCGGATCCTCGGCCGGCTCGCGGTCCTCGTGGTCGGCGTCACCACCGCCCGCACCGACCAGATGGGCCGCCGGGGGCGAGAAGAGGTGCATGTCCGCAGTGGCCACCCGGTCGGTCAACTGACGGAGGGGCGTGAGGTCGTCCAGGATCCAGAATGAGCGGCCGTGTGTGGCCACCACGAGATCGTCGTCCTTTACCTTCAGGTCCGGCACGCGGGTGACGGGAAGGTTTTGCTGGAGAGACTGCCAGTCCTGCCCGTCGTTGAATGAGACGTAGAGACCGAACTCGGTGCCGGCATAGAGCAGGCCGTCCCGCTCCGGATCTTCACGGATGACCCACGTTGGGGAATCCTCCGGAATGCCACGAGTGCCGTCGGCGATGCGCGTCCACGACTCGCCGTAGTCGGTGGTGCGGAAGATGTACGGGGACCAGTCGTCGAGCCGATACCGATGCACGCTTACGTAGGCCGTACCAGGGTCATGGGGAGACACCTCGATGCGCTGAACCGTACCGTACTGCGGCAGGGCGTCGGGGGTAATCTCGGTCCAGTTGCCGCCGTCGTCCTGCGAAAGCCACACGCGCCCGTCGTCCGTGCCCGCCCACAGCGTCTCGGCGGAATGCGGGCTCACCTGGAGCGAGAAGACGGTGTTGAAGACCTCGACGCCAGTGTTGTCCTTCGTGATCGGCTCTCCGGAGAAGTCCTGGTGCGCTTCGGTATCGGTCGTCAGGTCCCCGGAGATGCGATCCCAGGACATCCCACGATCCGTGGTGCGCCAGATGCGGTGGGAGGCGTGGTACACGACATCCGGATCGTGGGGCGAGACCTCGATCGGCGCGTTCCACTGAAACCGCTCGCGGAGGATGCGCGGGGCCTGCCCGAGCTGGAGCTGCGGGTAGACCATCACGTTTCGCGACTGCTCAGTCCGATCGTTCCAGCGGCTGAGGTGACCTCCATAGCAGCCGCTGTAGATGAGCCACGGGCGATCGGGATGGAGGGCGACCGGTCCGGTCTCGCAGCCGCCGACGCTCGTCCAGTTCGACTTCGGGTGCACCGATCCGTCGGCCCCAGAGGGGAGCCGGATTGTGGAGTTGTCTTGCTGCGGGCCATAGACGCGGTACGGAAACTGGTCGTCGATGGTCACGCTGTACATTTCCGCCGTCGGCTGGTTGTACATCGTCGACCACGTCTCGGCACCGTCCACCGTCACCTGTGCCCCGCCGTCGTTGGCGACCACCATTCGGTCCGGGTTCTCGGGATTGAGCCAGAGGTCGTGCACGTCTCCGTGTGGCACGCCCTTCGGTTCGAACGACTCCCCACCGTCCACCGACTTCAAAAATTGCACGTTAAGCGAGTAGACGGTGTTTTTGTCCTGGGGGTCCGCATAGATGTGGGTGTAGTACCAGGAGCGTTGGAGGTGGCGGCGATTGTCGTTCACCTGCGTCCAGGTCTGCCCACGGTCGTCGGAGCGGTAGAGGCCGCCTTTTGGCTCCGGCGCTTCGACGAGTGCCCACACGCGACTCGGGTCGGCCGGGGAAACGGTGACCGAGGTCTTGCCCACGAGTCCCTGCGGTAGACCGCCCTTCAGGCGCGTCCAGTTGTCGCCCCCATCTGTGCTCTTAAAGATGCCGCCCTCCCGCGAGCCGCTGACCATGGTCCACGGCTTGCGCTGCGCCGTCCACGCTCCCGCGTACATCTCGCGGGGATTGTTGGGGTTGAGGGCAATGTCTACGACGCCGGTCGAATCCGAGATGTGCAGGACCTTTTCCCAATTCTCGCCCCCGTCGGTGGTCCGGAAGACGCCACGCTGCGGATTGTCGCCGAATGCCTGGCCCACCGCTGCGACGTACGCCACCTCGGGGTTGTCCGGGTGCACCACGACATCGCCGATGATTCCGGTCTCCTCAAGGCCCACGAGCGACCACGAGTCGCCCCCGTCGGTCGATTTATAGACCCCGCGGCCCGTTTGGATGTTGCCGCGCAGGCAGGCGGTCCCGGTGCCGACGTAGATGACGTTGGGATCCGAGTTGGCCACGTCGAGGCCGCCGATGGAGGACACCTCAAAGTCCCCATCGGACACATTGTGCCAGTCCTGGCCGTCGTTGGTGGTTTTCCAGACGCCCCCACCCGTGGTGCCCATGAAGTAGGTGGACGGCTTGCTGGGCACGCCGGTGACGGCCGTGGAACGTCCCCCACGGTAGGGGCCGATCATGCGGTATTCCAGGTCGTCGAAATGGGCCGGGTCGTGGA
>CAYLMT010000012.1:0-25365 GCA_964384855.1 uncultured Salinivenus sp. | reverse complement strand
GGCCCATCGTGGGGCTCTACCTGGACCTCTCCGATCCCGGCAACGCCGAGGTCATTGCATTGGCGGTGCAGCTGCTGGGGGTGGCGGCGGTCTTCCAGCTGTTCGACGGCCTGCAGGTGGCGGCCCACGGGGCGCTTCAGGGCCTCAAGGACACCCGGGTGCCCATGGGCATCGCGGTGGGGACGTACTGGGGTATTGGCCTCGTGACGGGCTACCTGTGGGGCGTGCGTGGGGGCGGCGGCCCCGAGGCGCTCTGGTGGGGGTTGGTAGTGGGGCTCGCCGCGGCGTCTGTCCTCCTGCTTGCTCGGTTTCACCGCCAGGTGGAACGGGCGGTAGAGGAAGAGGCCGTGCCGGCGGCCTCCGATGGTTCGGCGGCCGCGGCGTCGTCCGTGGAGATTCCGGCGGCGGAGGAGCGGCCGTCGAGCTAGTGCCCATCGGCACGTATGCGTGAGGGGGAGTCCGGACCTTCTTTGTTTCTCAAGCGACCCTGATTGCCCATGATTGCTCGTGTGTGGCGGGGCTGGACGACCCCGGAAGACGCGGACCGGTACGAACAACTGCTCCGAGCTGAGATTCTGCCCGACATCGCTACTCAGAGTGGCGAGGGCTTTCGGGGAGCGGAGGTGTATCGACGGACGGACGGAGAGGAGGTAGCATTCATGACGGTTCTGCGTTTCATGTCAATGGACGCCATTCGGCAATTTGTAGACGACGACCCTCGGGAGGCCCACGTACCGGCGGCCGCCCGCTCGCTGCTCCGCCGGTTCGAAAACGAAGTGGCCCACTACGAGGTGGTCATTGACGATCGCGAATGATTGGCACTACAAGTACACTCTGATACAGTAATGCACGTTGAAACCCTCGGTGATGGCCGTCCGGAATACACCATCCTGGCCTGTGTGCACGGCGATGAGACCTGCGGTTGGCACGCATTCAACCGCCTCAAGGCGGAGGACGTGACACTTCGAGCGCCTGTCAAGTTCGTGCTCGCCAACGAGCGGGCATTTAAGCTCGGTTACCGGTTCTGCGACGCGGATCTGAACCGAGCCATGCCGGGCGATGCGTCGAGCGAAAAGCATGAGGTGCGCCTCGCAGCGCGTCTCCGGCGCGAGCTGAAGGGGACTACCGTGATCGATTTCCACTCCACCGAGTCGCGAAGCTGTCCGTACGCGATCGTGACGGGCGGCGACGCGGCCTCCCGGCGGCTCGCCCGGTCGACGGGACTCGATCGCCTCGTTGACATGAGCCATCTCGGCGGGGGCGTGACGGAGCCTGTGACGGGCGTGGCCGTCGAATGTGGGTACCATGACGATGAGGACGCGGCGTCCAGTGCGCACCGCATTCTGCTTCACTTCCTGGCCGCCGAAGGGCTCATCGACCGTCCCTATGTCCACTCGACCCCGGAGGTGTACGAGGTGTTTGGGGATGCATTGGGGCGAGGGTTCGAGTTCGTCGCCGAGAACTTTCGGCGGGTGGAGGCGGGGGAGGTCTTCGCGAGAAAGAACGGCATCGTGCGGCGGGCGGAGGAGGATTTCTACCCGGTGCTCATGTCGACCTATGGATACGAGGACCGCATCGGATTCATGGCCCGCCGGGCCGGCTCCGTGACGGAGTGATGCTCCGCTCGGGGTCCTTTGATTGGATGGGCCTTCTTGCTCCCTCCTCAAAACGTCCAGGGCCTCCGCCAGGTGAGGCCGACCGAGCCCCCGATCCGGTTGTCGTAAAAGGACCCCGTGTCCACGGCCACGGCGGTGCGGAGCCAGAGGTTGTGTCGGGGGGCGAGCGGCCCGCGCACCTCGACCCGAAACGAATACTGATCGGTTCGCTCTCGCCGTCGGTCAACGCGCAGCTCACAGGCGGGGGATCCACAGACGCCCTGGGCCCCATAGTTGCGACTGTAGGTGCCCAGGAGCCGGTAGGAAACGTCGGCTCCGAGGTGGCCCTCGACACCCACATGGTGGGCCAGGACGATGCTGTTGCCAATGCCCGGCAGGTCGCTCTGGAGGCCCGGGGTGCGGGCCGCAGGCGTAATGAGCGGGATGCCCAGCGTTCGGCCCTGGTAGGTCCACCCATCGCGGTAAAAACCGTGGTGGTAGTACGTCGCGTCGCCCCGTGCCTGCACCTGAACAAACTTGGCGTATTGGCGCGTCATGCGGAAATGCTCCCACAGCACGGCGGTCACGAGGGCGGACGCATTTGGGCGTCGAAGGCTCACGCCCCAGAGGCCGTCCTGGGCACTGAGGAACTGAAAGCTGTGGATGTCTTCGTGGTAAAATTCCCGGTACACCCGGCCGTGGAGGTCGCCAATGGTTAGGTCGAGGCTCAGGTCGTAGGCGGCGAGGTGGTTGGCGTTCGAGCGCACGTCGGGGATCCCTTGCTCCCCCAGAAATGTGTTCAGCCAGTGGCGAAACGACACCGGCTCGGCCCCGTGGCGAGGATGTATGCCGCCCCACTGTGCGTGGTGAATGAGTCCGGCGTGGATTCGGAGGGGCGCGTCGGGCGAAAAGATCCGGAAATAGAGGGACTTCTCGTGGAGCAAGGCATTGCGGACGAATCGCTCGCGCTCGAGCCATCCATGGGCCAGATGCCCCTTCAGGGCTACGTCGTTACCAGTGCCCGGGACCGGCACGTAGCCGTCGGACGAAAGGGTGATCTTGGGGACTGGAGGGGCATTTTTGCTCCAGGTGACACTTCCGAGTGACAGGCTGGAGTCCACACGCCCGATCAATTGCTTCCGACGGCCGACGGTGAGTTGGGCGGCCCCGTACCGGAGCCGGCCGTACAGTTGGGACGCGTGCAGGGTCGAATGTTTGGAGGCTCGCCCCACGACGTCGGCCCCAAATGCATAGGTGAAGCCAGAGCCCTGAAAGGGGCGATGGAGGGCAAGCTGGAGGCCCGCGTTCGCGGAGGCGGGGTCGAGCGTGCCGTGCTGGTTGGCGGACAGCCAAAAGGGAAGGGCACCCCCACTCCCACCAGCCGCGAAGACGGTCGCGGAATACCCCGACGCCTCGTCAATGGATTGGGCCTGGCCTTCCTGGAGGGCGGGTCCGAAAACGAGGACGAGCAGACCGGCCCAGAGCACGAACCCCCAACCCGCCGGCAAGCATCGGAACGACGGAATCATGGCGGGGCAGGCGGCGGGCCGACGTACGGACGTCACCTATTCTTGTGCGTTCTCGGTGAGTTGGTCTCTTCTCCACGCCCCGGCGAATGACGCAGCGAGGGCCAGGGGTGCCGAGGTAAGCGTCTTACACCCGCCGGAGGTTTTTGTCCCTACGAGTTTATTCTTATGAGGCCTTGGCCGGGGTTTCGTTCGAGAGGCGCCGGAAGTAGATCGAGAGAGTGGCCAGCGAGGCGGCCAGAAACAGCGTGCTGATCAGTCCCATCGTAGTCAGTGCCTTGTCGAGGCTGATTGCGAATCCCAAATGCGCTGGGACCAATCTGAGCATACTCAAAGGCACGACCGTCCTATATCCGGAGCGACGAGCGTAGACATCTAGAGCAATTTGATCTCACGAGCTCATCCCATAGAGTAGGAGCCTTGATACAGTACTATCAGGAGGCGTCCGGCAGACGGACGCAAAGGTTATCGGGTGACCGTGAGTTTGCGAGTTCGGGTGGTGCCGCCGGCCCGCATCCGTACGAAGTACATGCCCGGAGCGAGGCCCGAGGTCGAGAGTCGCTTCCTGTGGCGGCCCGCCTCGAAGCGGGTGCGCACTAGTTCTCTCACCGATCGCCCCAGAAGGTCGTAGACCGTAATGTCGACCTGTGTGGCTTCGGAGAGACCGAAATGAAGGGTGGCGTGTTGCCGCGCCGGGTTGGGAAAGGGGGGGCGAAGGGTGATCTGTTGGGGGGTACTGAACTGGACGCCCGTTTCGTTGGCGGTGTGGGCGGTGCCGCTGCTGTCCACGTGCTGAAGGCGGTAGCTCAGCGAATCGATTGCGTACGGCGGATTCTCATCGGTGAATTGGTAGGACGTGGTGCTCTTCGAGACGCTGCTTTCGACGAATGCAATCTGATGCCACTGTGCCCCCGGATGTTTGCGCTGGACGTGAAAGCCCGTGTTGTTGATCTCGGAGCTCGTTTTCCACGTCAAGCGGATGCCTGTGTCGGTGCGCTCCGCCGTAAAATTGGTAACCTCCGCGGAGCCCACTTTGGGCGTGAGGCGGAGCGCAAACCGGGCGTCGTCGGGTGTGTCGAGCGATCCGGCTCCCGCTACGAGCTCGAAGGTGTAGGACTCGTCGCGCAGGTCCACGACGGCACCGGTTTTCCGGTCGAGCAGCTCCACGGTCCACGTAGGAGGCACGCGTCCGCGCTTCGACTCGGGCCACCGCACGGTGGCCGTGCCCGCCACGCCGACCGAGCGCGCCGAGAGCGGGTAGGAAAAGGTCTCGTTTCGCGCCAGCGGGGGTTCGCTCACGAGAGTCCGACGGACCAGGGCGCCGTCTCGTTGGAGGGGGCTGCTCAGGGTGGCGTAGGTGTTCTCGGTTGGGGGCGGGAGCTGAGTGGCTTCATATGCGTCCCAGCCCGCATTGGCGTTCCCGTGGAAAAGCAGGGTGACGTTGTTCTGGACACGCGAGTCGGGCGCGCCCTCCACGAGGAGGGATAGATCCACCCGAACCTGTTTGTCCCGGGTGGCCGAGAGCAGCGAGGACTCACTGCCAATGAGGTTGCCCGGGCCTGACTGGCGCCCGTCCGCACTGAAGGTGAGGCTCGTCTGGCCTCGTCCGGCCTGGGCGCGCTCGACGAAAAATCCCTGCCACGCGGGGACGGTGTCGTCGGGGCCGCCCTGCGTGATGAGAGTCCACTGTCCTTCTCCCGAAGGATCCCACACCTGCACCGTGTTCTGAAAGCCGTGTTCGGAGAGGTCGCCCCCGGCCAGGTCGTCGAGGTCGTAGGCCACGTCGTACGGGTTGCCGAGCAGGTGGAGGGAGCTGTTTGGGTCGAGCCCGTCGACCGTCACGTTCTCGGTTTGGTCTTCGCTGAGGTCGGGGATGTCAAGGGTCAGCCCGTCGGCGGGGACTGGGTCGATCTCGTCGTCGAAGAAGTACAGGATAAAGCCTTCACCGCGCGGGAGTGACGCCGAGGAATCTGCGGCCGGCGTCCACTGCGTGCCGTCCCAGGTGTATAGCAGTTCCCCGGAGTTCACGTCGAATGCGAGGTCGTCTTCGAGGGCGCTTCGAGTCACGTTCGACGGAGGGGCAAGCAGGCGCCAGCCCGTGTCGTTTCCCGTCCCGTCCGTACCTCGAATGGTGGTCTGATGCGTAGACGGATCGATGGCAATCGGAATTGTCGCCTCTGCGCCGAGCGCACCGGCGCCGTCCTCTACGATGAAGGTGAAGCTGTCATTTTCAGCGTTGGGGGCAGTATGGTCGTACTGGATGAGTCCGTTCTCGAGATCCGCCTGGGTAAATGTAGAGTTGGGGCTGCCGCTGACCAGGAGTTCACCCCGAGTCGGGCCGTGGGTAACTTCGTAGGTGAGGGCAGAGGGCTCATCGTCCGGGTCGGAGGTGCTAAGCTCACCGGTCGTGAGCGTCGCGGATTCGCCCGCCGATAGGGCAAGGCCAGAGTTCGTCTCAAGGGCGGGCGGTTCGTTTACGTCATCGATCGAGAGGGAAAACGCCTCGCTGTCATTAGGACTGGGGGCGACGTCCGGATCGTTCACCGCGACGGTGACGGCGTAGCTGTTTTTGGCCTCTGCATTGGCCGATTCCGTAAGCACGAGCACGTTTGCATCGGTGAGAGCAAACGATTCCACGTCGGGGCCGCTGAGGGAGAGCTCGTTTGCGCCGAAGTTGTCGTCGGTGACCGAGACGGTAGAGACCTCGGTCGGGGGACGGTTGTTCTCCGCAATCGAGGGGCTGGAGGGGGCCAGGGAGACGGTTGGGGCGTCGTTGGTGGCGCCAACCCCAATCGAAAACGTCTTCTCGCCGGTACTTGCGCCGCCCGCATCCTCGACGACAAAGGAGAAGCTATCCTCGGAAGCGTCGGAGGCAGTGTGGTCGTACTGGACAGACTCGTTTTCCAGGTCTGCCTGGGTGAAGGAGGAGACGGGGCTCCCTTCGACCAGGAGCTCGCCCCGGGACGGCCCTGCAGTGACCACGTAGGTGAGGGCCGAGGGCGCATCGTCCGGGTCGGAGGCGCTGAGCTCGCCGGTCGTGATCGTGGTAGAGCTGCCTTCAGGGAGGGTTATTCCTGCATTCGTGTCGAGGGTTGGGGCCTGATTCGGAGCGTAGTCCAGGGTGACGAGCGCGTTGGGAGCGCCTGCGTCCACCGTGAGGGAGTCCCGGCCGCTCATGCTTGTGGGGCCGTACTCGCTTCCGTTGGAAACATCCTGGATCGTTCCGGCGACCCCCTCGGGCAGGTCCCAAACGATGGTCAGTTGGGTCCCGCTCTCGGCCTGGAAGCGAATTTCGTGTTGCTTGGTCCCGTCGAACTGCGCGTCGCCCGGTCGAACGTCCTTCAGAAGTCCCTCCCCGAATCCAGACGCGGAAATGTCGTCATCGATCAGGCGGGCGTCGAAGATCTCGGGCGGAGGCACGGGGGGCTGCTCCTCTTCCCCGAGTTCCGAGTCGATGCCGTCCGTGGCCTCCGGATCGAGACCGAGGGTCAGGGTGCGGGTCTCTCCCTCTCCAGCGTGTACGGTAAGGGGAATTTGGAGGTCTGCCTCCTGCGCGGAGGAAGAGTGTAGCGGGATTCCGAGCCCCAGCAGCACAAAGACGAAGGCCGCACGAATGGCTCGGCGGCCACAAATCACAAAGTGGGTGCTCATTATACCGAGGGGGCAAGAACCCGAGTGAGAAAAGCATGGACGGCACTCCTCCGGGCCGGTCGAGATCTTCGGTGCATGGAGGTGCCGTTCGGGGAGGGTGCCCCCGGCTGGGTGGGACGTTTGGAGATGGGGCGACTCACAGGGCCTCTAGGGTCCCCCAATCGTTTCGTCCCCGTTGCATGACAAGAATCCTGTCAGTGAACGAGGGCTTGCGTCGCGAGAGAAAGCGTCTCGGCGAACGCCTCGATTGGTCATTAGGGGCCGACTGGAACGCCGCGACTGTTTTCCGGCGTGTGGATGGCGGTAGCTCCGGCCCTGGAGAGTGGACATATGCTGAGATTTAAGCGTCTCCTATACGGCAACAACGTTCGAGGGCTGGATGACCTCTAGGGTGACGATTTCCCCGAAGTCCAGCGCAATAAGCCGCGTGTCGTCGGAGGAGCCGTATTGTCCCGCCGGCTGGTACTCGTACAGCTTCTTTTGGCTCATCGAGGACGGGTGGTGCTGGTATGTCGTAAAGTCCCGGGCCATCTGCCGGGCCGTAGATTCCGGTACGCCTTCCAGGTCACGATGGTGGTACGAACGAGCGCTTGGGCGCGACGCCCGGGCCGGGCTCTGAAACGTGATATTTACGGTCGAGACGGGCTCATTCATATTCATAGGCCATCCGAGCAGATTGAGGAGGAAATAGGCTGCGGCATTGGGGGAGAACGCCTCGCTCCCCTCCTTCTCGTGCAGAAAAATCTTGCGTGAGTGACTGAATCCGGCGAGCCTCGGCGGTTATGGTCTGGGAGCGTCCGTTCTTTAGTTTCGGCCCACGGTGGGGGGCGTTTCCGTTTCGTTGCGGAACGAGAACCAGATGAGCATTGCCTTGTCATCCGGGCCAAAGGGACAGTCGGCCTTGCGGTATTCTTCCCAACCGCGGCGGTACGCATAGCGTCCGGCCCGGCGTAGGTCGGGGGGAAGGTCCTCGGTCAGGGACTCGTCGGAGTCAGAGTCTGCGACGGACCCGAAGGGAAGGAAGGAATCGTTGAGAAACATTCTGATTGGTCCACTGGGGAAAGGGCGGCGGGGTGGGATGCTCCGGAGCGCCAGTCGGCGGAACGAACCATCCGAGGTTTGTCTGTCAAATAGTCCTCCATATACAGACATCGACGGCCACAGGCGAAGCTTTAACAACTTGGTCGCTGTGGTCCTTGTGAGGGCAAGTACCTCCGGAAACGAATCCGACTGAATGGCGACCCGTGTTCGGGGGTGGCTCATGTCTCCGGGTCTCCATTGGGGCCCTCAAAACAAAGTCAAGGGAGTGGCGTGCTCAGGGAGCGACCCAGCAATGCCAGTCAGGGAGATTGTGTCGCTAAAACTGTTCCATTCGATGAGGGGGTGGTGTGACAGCTTCGAGGGGAACGGGCGCGTTTTCTATGAAGAGGAGCGTGCTGGCGAGGCAGAATGCACTCTCTACGTCGGGAAGGGAGGCCCAGAATGGACTTGGGCGGCGTGTGCTCGTGCTTCGACCCCTTTCTAAAAGCGATCTCCGGAAGGGAAGGGGCGGTGGGGCTCCTGCTCGTTCCACGTTTTTGGACCCAAGTCGGGGAAATTCGTGACGAGGCGGGAAAGATCTACCGTATCTCTGGAAAGGAGGGGGTGTGCTTTTGAAGAGACGGATCGTGCTGAGCGACCATGGGCGGACCTCCGAACGGACGCGCCTGGCCGGGGGAGCTTCCGAGGGGGATGAACCATTTGGAGAATCTTGGGTAAAGCACTTGTGGCTCAGCAACTGCCGGCACGACGAAACCGACCACCCATGACCCTTTCTCGGTGCATCAGATGTCGGGCCCCAATCATTGGGGCGTTGCTTCTCGCGGTTCTGTGGGGGGCTGGGGGGGCGTCGCCTCTGCAGGCCCAATCGCAGGCCTCCGACGACCCGAGCCCACACAGCGAGGCGACCCTTGTCAGCGAGCAGGACGCCATCGTGCCGGGGGAGGCGTTCACGGTGGCCCTGCGGCTGGAGATGGAGGAGGGGTGGCACAGCTACTGGAAAAACCCGGGCGCGTCCGGGGAACCGACGTCCATCGATTGGGCACTACCAGAAAGCTACGAGACGGACGGGTTTCAGTGGCCCTACCCGCACCGGATTGAGTTCGGATCGCTCATCAGCTACGGGTACTCCGGCGAGGTCTTTTTGCTCACCACCATCACGCCGCCGGACACGCTGACGCCGGGCACGACGGCCACCCTTAGCGGACGCGCCGAGTGGCTGATCTGTGAGGAGATCTGCCTGCCTGCGCACTCGGACGTGGAGCTGACACTTCCCGTGACCGCCGAAGTCCCCGAGGACACCGAGTGGGCCTCGGCGTTCGAGGCGTCGCGGGCGAAGCACCCGAAGAGGGTAAGCGACTGGTCGGTTGGGGCGGGCCGCAGCGGGGATCGATATACCTTGATTTTGGGGGCGCCGGACGGAACGCGCCCGGACCTGGAGGGGGCGTACTTCTTTCCGTCGGAGAAGTCGGTCATCGATCCCGGCGCGCCCCAGCCGGTCACACGAGACGGGGATACCTACACGATTGCGCTGCAGCAGTCGGAGTACGCCCAGGCGCCGGCCGATCGGCTGCGGGGCGTGCTGGTGGCGCCCGAGGGCACCAGCTGGGAGCCGGACAGCAACGTGCGAGCGATGCAGGTAGACGTGCCGGTCGACTCGACGCTCTCGGTCGCCGATGTGGCGACTGCGACCTCCTCCGCGGGTGGCGGACTCTCGCTGCCCTGGGCCCTCGCGTTCGCCCTCGTCGGGGGACTTCTGCTTAATCTGATGCCTTGTGTCTTCCCGGTCCTGTCCGTCAAGATTCTCGGATTTGCCGAGGAGGCGGGAGGCGAGGCGAGTGCGATGCGGCGCCACGGGGGCCTCTTTGGAGCGGGCGTGCTGGTGTCGATGTGGATTTTGGCCGGGGCGCTTCTGGCCCTCCGAGCCGCTGGCAGCCAGATTGGATGGGGCTTTCAGCTCCAGTCGCCCATCTTTATTGCCCTCATGACAATGCTTTTCTTCGGCATTGGATTGAACCTGCTCGGGGCCTTTGAGGTGGGCACGTCCCTCATGAACTGGGGCGGGCGGATGCAGACGGCGGCGTCCGGAGGGAGCAACCTAAGTGCATTCCTCACCGGTGTACTCGCCACCGTCGTCGCGACGCCCTGCACGGCTCCGTTCATGGGGGCGGCGCTCGGCGTGGCTCTCACGCTCTCGGCGGCCGGGGCACTGCTGATCTTTACGGCGCTCGGTGTCGGCATGGCTACACCGTACGTCGTTCTCTCCATGAGCCCCGCGTTCCTCGATCGCCTGCCCGAGCCGGGTGCCTGGATGGAGACGTTAAAGCAGGCTTTTTCCTTCCCGATGTTTGCCACTGCCATCTGGCTTGTGTGGGTCTTTGGGCAACAAACGAGCAATGGGGGGGTGGCCTTCCTGCTTACCGGGCTCCTCCTGCTGGGTGTCGCGGCCTGGATTGTGAACCGCTGGTCGGCGCCACAACTTTCGCGGACGGCCACACTGGTTTCGCGGAGTCTTGCGGGGGCAGCACTGGTGGGGGGCATCGCGATCGCGGTCATCGGGGCCGGCTCGGCGTCCGCCGAAGACGCCGCGGCCGCCTCCACCGACGATGCGTCGGCCACCGAGATGACGTGGCACCCCTACTCCCCGGAAACGATTGAGTCGCTCCGGGCCGACGGCCGACCGGTCTTCGTGGACTTTACCGCCGCCTGGTGCCTCACCTGCCAGGTCAACAAGCGCCGCGTGCTGACGACCGAATCGGTGCAGAACGCATTCGACGAGAAGAACGTGGCGCTCGTGCGGGCCGACTGGACGAACCGCGATCCGGAAATTACCAACGCGCTCGAATCGCACGGTCGCAGCGGTGTCCCGGTCTACGTGTTGTACGCAGGTGACGGCTCCGAGCCCACGCTTCTGCCGGAGGTCCTCACGGAAGACATTGTGCTGAATGCCCTAGACGACCTTTCTTCACCCTCGTCGTAGCGCGCGAGTCCCACGAATCCAATTGTAGCACGGCGGTCACAACCTGCACCGCCGCTCCCGATTTTGTCCATTCCGTCTTTCCAGCACAACCATACGAGTTATCCATGACCGCACGCTCACTCCGAATCACCTACGCGACCCTCGTTCTTGGACTGCTAACGGCCATTGCCTTTTCCCCAACGAGCATGGCCCAGACCGACCAGGCCGAGGTGGGAGAGCCCGCCCCCAACTTTACCCTGAAAGCCGCGGACGGGGAAGAGCACAGCCTCTCCGATTATGAGGGCCAGTACGTTGTGCTCGAATGGCTCAACTTCGGGTGCCCGTTCGTCGGGAAGCATTACGGCAGTGGAAACATGCAGCAGCTTCAGAAGACGTACACCGACGAGGGCGTCACGTGGCTCTCGATCGTCTCTTCGGCGCCGGGCGAGCAGGGCTACTACCCCCCCGATGAGATGGTAGAACAGAAGAAAAAGCACAACGGCAATATGACGGCCATCTTGATGGACCCGGACGGAGAGGTCGGCAAGACGTACGGCGCCACGGTCACCCCGCACATGTACGTCATTAGTCCGGAGGGAGAGTTGCTCTACCGCGGCGGCATCGACGACAAGCCGACCACCGATGAGGCTGACATTGAGGGGGCGACGAACTACGTCCGGATGGCCCTCGACGCCGCGATGAACGGAGAAGAAGTGAGCCCCAAACGCGCGGAGCCGTACGGGTGCACGATCAAATATGCCTCGAAGTAAACGACATTGACGGCACCGACGACTCTGCCGACCGGTCTTTCCGGACCGGTCGGCTTTTTTATACGCGCTGTGTTTTTTCGAGATCGGGGGACGTCGGCTGTTCGCCCGACGGACTGTTCATCGATTGTGGATAACTCTCCAATATTGAGGCGCTGCACTGCCGATTGGCACAATAACAGAATCTATCAACGGGACAGGGTTGCCTCAATGCGGTACTATGTCCTTCTTTCTAATTCTGTTATTGTTAGGTATCGCGTGGGAGTGTGGATGCGTTGTGGATAACCGTGTTTACGGCTGAGGCGGCGTTTCTCTGTTGTAGGTGCTGAGTTTCCGTTATTTCTGATAGGCGTTCGACCCCGATCAGTGGTGGTTTTCTGTTTCGTGTCGGGGGGAGCGGCTCGAAATGCAGTCTTCAGTCTCCCATCAGGCTTCAGGGGTTGTCACAACCTTGGCGGGGGCGGATCGTTTTTTGCATGAGAAATGCGTGGGTTTTCCGGTGATGCCGCCCCGGCGGCGAACCGAGTGGGAGCTCGTTGCGTTTCTGAGCAGCGATCTTCACCTTGCAAACCTCGCGGATGCCCCCAATCTGTTTCCGCTCGGTCGGGGACATCCCGTGCACCTCTCCACAGATTGAAACGAACTCTACTGGCATGGACATCACAGTTATCGGCACCGGGTACGTCGGCCTCGTCTCGGGCACCTGCTTTGCGGAAATGGGCCACGACGTCACGTGTGTCGACATCGACGAAGAGAAAATCGCTCAGCTTTCCAGCGGCGAGGTTCCGATCTATGAGCCCGACCTGGATCGGTACTTCGACCGGGCACGGGAGGAAGACCGTCTCCACTTTACGACGGACCTGACAGAGGGGCTCGCCGACGCGAAGGTCGTGTTTTTTGCCCTCCCGACGCCGCCGGGCGAAGGCGGCGCGGCAGATCTCTCGTACGTGTTGGATGCGGCTGGGGACGTGGCCGATCTACTGGTCGCGGAGGACGATCCCGAGTACCGGATTGTCGTGAACAAGAGCACGGTACCGGTGGGGACGGGCGATCGGGTGGAGGAAGTATTTTCGGACCGCGGCCTCAAGATCGGGGAGGAAGTAGACGTTGTCTCCAACCCCGAGTTTCTTCGGGAGGGGTCCGCGGTGGAGGACTTCCTGAAGCCGGACCGTGTCGTTATTGGAACCGAGAGCGACAAGGCCGCCAAGAAGATGGAGCGGCTCTACGAGCCGTTCGTGCGGCAGGGGAACCCCATCCTCGTCGTGGACCGCCGCTCGGCGGAGATGATCAAGTACGCAGCCAACTCGCTGCTGGCCACGCGCATCTCCTTTATGAATGAGATTGCAAACGTCTGCGAGCGGGTGGGGGCCAACGTGGACAAGGTGCGCCTCGGTATTAGCAAGGACCACCGCATAGGGCCGCACTTTCTGTACGCGGGCATTGGCTTTGGGGGCAGTTGCTTCCCGAAGGACGTGAAGGCCCTTGCGCGGAAAGGGCGGCAGGAGGGCTACGACTTTCAGATCCTGGACGCGGTGCTCGACGTAAACGACCGGCAGCGTCGGCGCCTGGCCGAACAGGTTGAGGACTACTTCGACGGCGACCTGGAGGGGCGGCGGATTGCCGTCTGGGGACTGTCGTTCAAGCCCGGCACCGACGACACCCGAGAGGCGCCCTCGCACATCATCATTGACTACCTCCTGGAGAAGGGGGCCGACGTGGTGGGGTACGATCCCGAGGCCATCGAAACGACGAAGGAGACGTTCGGTGATCAGATCGCATACGCCGAGGGCATGTACGAAGCGGTCGACGGGG
The DNA here is from genome assembly GCA_964384855.1 of uncultured Salinivenus sp. GTDB lineage: Bacteria > Bacteroidota > Rhodothermia > Rhodothermales > Salinibacteraceae > Salinibacter. The sequence goes on along the minus strand of CAYLMT010000012.1, from coordinate 12,017 downwards.
CCGAGGCGCTCCTGATCTGTACGGAGTGGCACGAGTTCCGGCGGCCGGACCTGGGCGAGGTGCGGGAGCGTCTGGAGAACCCACTCGTGCTCGACGGTCGGAACCTGTACGAGCCCGCCCGGATGGCCGAGATGGGCTTTGCGTACCACAGCATTGGACGCCCGAGCTACGCGCCAGAGACCAATCAGGAGGCCATTGAGGAGGCCATCGTCGAAAACGGGCAGCCGTAGCCTCCGGCCCGCTCTCTTTCTTCCCCCCTTTCACCCACGCCCACGCTTATGCCCCGCACCCTAATCACCGGCGGCGCCGGCTTCCTCGGCTCTCATCTCTGCGACCGCCTCATCGAGGAAGGCCACTCGGTGATTTGCATGGACAACCTCATTACGGGAGACACCGAAAACATCGAGCACCTGTTCGAGCTCGGACAGGATCGATTTCGGTTCGTCGAGTACGACGTGACCGACTACCTTCACGTCAACGGCGATCTCGACTACGTCCTTCACTTTGCGAGTCCCGCCGCGCCGGACGACTACCTGCAGTACCCGATTCAGACGTTGAAGGTGGGGGCCCTCGGCACCCACAAGGCTTTAGGGCTGGCGAAGGAAAAGGACGCCCGTCTGCTGCTGGCCTCCACGAGCGAGGTGTACGGCGACCCGCTCGTCCACCCGCAGCCGGAGGACTACTGGGGAAACGTGAATCCGGTGGGGGAGCGCGGGGTCTACGACGAAGCGAAGCGGTTTGGCGAAGCGCTCGTCATGGCTTATCACCGGTACCACGGCGTGGAGACCCGCATCGCGCGTATTTTCAACACGTACGGGCCGCGCATGCGGGTGGATGATGGGCGGGCCCTACCCACGTTTATGAGTCAGGCTCTCCGGGGTGATCCCCTCACCGTCTACGGCGACGGCAGCCAGACGCGCGCGTTCTGCTACGTCGACGACCTCGTAGAGGGGCTCCATCGCCTCCTGACGAGCGACGTGACCGATCCGGTGAACATCGGAAACCCCGACGAGATCACGATCAAGGAGTTTGCCGAGGAGATCATCGAGGTGACCGGGTCGGACAGCGAGATTACCTACGAGCCGCTGCCGTCCGACGACCCGCAGGTGCGCCAGCCGGACATCTCGCGGGCCAAGGAGCAGCTTGGCTGGGCACCGGAGGTGGATCGGCGCGAGGGCCTTCGCCGCACACTGGAGTACTTCCAGTCGGAGGTGGGGACCACGGCCCCCGCAGACAACTGAGTCCCCTCAACCGGGTGGGATGTGAGCACCTCACTGCTCTTCGGCTGTCCCGTCCGTAATTTGGACCACGCGCTGAGGGAACGGAATTTCGATGCCCGCCTCCGCAAATCGGGACAGGGCTCGCCGATACACGTCGTCCCGGACGGCTCGCTTCCCGCGGGGGGCGTCGATCCAGAGAAGGACCTGCAAGACGATGGCGCTGTCCCCGAGGGACGTCACGTTTACCTCGGGGGCGGGATCCGGCAAAATGCGGTCGGACTCTCGAAGAATTTCTTGCAGCAGCGAGGTGGCCCGGGTCAGGTCCGTTCCGTAGGCCACCCCGATCTGCAGCTCGATCCGGGTTTTTTGCTCGGGGAGCATGTGGTTGACGATGATTTCCTTGCCCAGCACGTCGTTGGGGATCATCACGATCTCGTTGTCGCGGGTGCGGATGACGGTCTTGTGCAGGTTGATCTCCAGCACGTCTCCGATGAACTCCCCTACCTCGATCCGGTCCCCCACCCGAAAGTTGCGATCGGCCGTGAGGGTAACCCCCGCCAGTACGTTCGAGAGCACGGTTTTGGCCGCCAGGGCCACGGCCAGCCCCGCGATCCCCATCGACGCCAGGAAGGCCGTCACCTGAATGCCCAGTTCGCGCAGGGCGATCAGGATGCCCGCAATCCAAATCACGTAGATCGCCGTCAGGTCCAGCAGCCGTACTACGCGCTCGTCGATGTCCGTGTCGGTGCGGTTGGCGAGGGGCAGCCCATACTCTCGGATGATGTTCTTGACCAGGCTGGCCAGGATCCAGGTCCCGGTCAGTACGAACAGCGCGCGTTGGGCCCCTTCCCATTGATCGAACTGTTCGCGGACCTGTGGAAGGCGGTACAGGGCGTAGTTTACCGAGCCGAGGGCGACCAGAACGCTAATCGGTGGGCCGAAAATCCGGAGCAGAATCCCGTCGATCTGGTATCGTCCCCGGTCGGCCTTTTTGCTCAGCCACCGGAAGGCGTGAAACAACAGGTACGCCCCCAGGCAGCCGGCCGCAACAACAGCGAGGGAGAGAAGGACGTTGTGGACCGAAATTCCATTCATGGGGCAAGACGCCTGTGAGTGGAGAAGACGTTAGGACATGCGTCGCACCCGGGAAGAGTCGGACGGGAGCGACGCAGAGATATGCATTTTGCACTGGAGGGAGAGGGCCCGGTTGCACGGAAAGGAAAAAGTTCAACAAGCACGTCAGTCCTAAGCCGGCAAAACGGAACTGCCGTTGACATTTTTCTCCAAAAGAAAGGGTACAGTTCGCTCCGGTTGGGCAGCCCGTGAGTCGGTTTGGACGACGCGACGTGCAGGCAGACGAACCCTCAGCCTCGAAGGAGTTCGGTCGGGACCCATTTTCTCAGTTTCGGGACCGGATCGCAAATCCAAGGGCTCTTCTCCGGTGTCCGGCCCGCCTTCTAGGCGGTGTCCGGTACGTTCGAAAGAGGGCGGGCAGACCGCTGGCTCACATCATCAGGATCTTCAAGCTCGCCAGCGATGGCCTCGAAGGCATCGGTGGCAGTGACGAGTCCCCCGACGCCCCCATTTTCGCGGACAAGGGCCAGCTCCTGCTGTTCGTGCTGGAGATGGTCGATTAGGTCGCTCACAGGTAGATCGGGAGCCACCCACACTGGAGGCTCAGCAATGTCGGCGAGCGTGGTCGAGCCGCGCTTCAACTCTGGTAGGTGACGAAATACTCCCGTCATGTAGAGAATGCCAATCACTCCTTCCCCGTTATCTCCCAGGAGGGGGTACCGGTCGTACGGGTGGGTGCGCATTCGCTCCAGGGTGCTGGAGAGGTCGTTCGCGGCGTTAAGGGCCACAATTTCCTCGCGCGGTACCATGATGTCCCGCACCGGAACTTGTTCAATCTCCAGGGTCCGCAGGACCTCGGCCTGTCGCTCACGGGATAGGTCCGCGCCAGCGAGGATTTCGCCGATTCGACGACGCACGGCCCCAATGTTGTCAAGAGGGGGTTCCTCGAGGCTGTCTTCTGTTTCTGCCTCTGTCCATGAGCGCTTCACCTCCACGCCGAAGGTGCCAAGAGTAGCTTTGGCCAATCCATCGCCCGCCATGATGAAGGGATAGGTGATCGTGATCCACCAGTCGAGGGGAGCTGCCGTGTAGCGGGCCACTTGACGCGGGCGTTCCACACCCAGGTAGGTAGGCGTTTGTTCTCCCCAAATCTTGTGGATGAGGTTGATCAGAACGATGGCGACGACCACCGAGATGCCCTGAGTAACGGACGCGGACATACCGAGTCCTTCGAACAGGGGGCGAAGAACGATTGTAAAGGCCGGCTCCGCGACCACCCCGAGCAAAATACTGGAGGTCGTGATACCGAGTTGACAGCCCGTCAGGTATATCTCCAACTCATTTGTCATCCGACGGGCGCGGGACAGGCCCGGACCGTCTTCGGAGGGGTCCATCTGAGGGAGCCGCGTCAACGCAAACTCCGCGACGACAAAGAACGCGTTGGCCCCCGTTAGCAGGACGCCTCCTGCCAAGCGAAGGATCAATTCAACGGCATCCATCGACGACGCGTCGACACTGATTCGGGCGCAGTGCGTTTCGGGCTTTTACGCCTCGGCCTCGTTCGTGGCGGCCTCTTTTGCGGTGGTTTGGTCGGCGGATGCTGCTTCCTCGCGATCTGCATCCTCGGGCCGGTTGGGACAGTCCTCGCGGATGCAGTGGCCGTACATGTTCAGCGAGTGGTGCTTGATCTCAAACTCGTAGATGTCGGCCACCATTTCCTGGATGCTCTGCAGCCGCGGGTCGCAAAACTCGAACAGCTCGTTGCAGTCCATGCAGATGAGGTGGTCGTGCTGCCAGTAGCTGTAGGCCCGCTCGTACTTGGCCTGGTTTTTCCCGAATTGATGGCGCACCACGAGGTCGCACTCCAGGAGCAGCTCCAGCGTATTGTAGACCGTGGCCCGGCTTACCTCGGTCCCGTCTTGCTTGAGGCGGACGTACAGCTCGTCGGCGTCGATGTGGTCCTCCGTCTGGTATATCTCCTCCAGGACGGCGAAGCGCTCGGGCGTCTGGCGCTTGTTGCGCTTTTTGAGAAAGGCCTGGAAGATGGAGCGAACCTCGTCAATCTTCTGTTGGGGAAGGGTCGACATGCCACTGGCGGGCCTGTGTTCGACAGCAAGGGGGACGTCAGGACGGGGGACGGAGAGGCAGGCGCGGTCCCGGGACGACAAACCTGCTCACGGGTCGGACGAACCGGTGGCGGCGTGGGGGGGTTCCGACGCCTCGTTCAGCAGCGCCTCCACGTCGGCACGGATGTCGGCGTGGAGGTCTTCGATCGACGTGTGCCCGTCGAGGCGACGAATGCGGGTGGGATGCTCGTCGGCGAGCGTGTCGTAAGCCGCCGCAACACGGTGATAAAAGTCCTCATTTTCGGCCTCCATACGATCGCCCGTCGAGGGTTCCTCGGAGCGGCGGGCACGGGCCGTCTCGGGATCGAGTTCCACGAGGTAGGTGCGGTCGGGAACGAGGCCGTCCGTCACCCGGTGATGGAACGACTGCAGCCACTCCGGATCGGCCACGCCGCGGCCGGCGCCCTGGTAGGCCGTGGTCGAGTCGTAGAACCGATCGCAGATGACAATGCGTCCCGCGTCGAGCGCCGGCCGAATGCGCTCGGACACGAGCTGCGTCCGGGCGGCCGAAAACAGAAGCAACTCTGCCATCGGATGGACGTTTAAGTCAGGCTCCAACAGGACGGAGCGGATCTGTTCGGACAGCTCGGTGCCACCGGGCTCGCGGACGAGAAGGGTTTCGTGCCCGCGCTCCTGAAGGTACTCATTGAGCCGTCGGGCCTGCGTACTCTTCCCGCTCCCGTCAATGCCTTCGAATGTGAGAAGCAACATGGTGGCCCCAAGAGATCGGTTCGATGCCCGGGAGGGCGCCCGGCCCACGATGGCCGACCGCATGCAGGCGTCATCTTTGCAAGTTCCTTCGCGGAGGCATTATACTTAAAAGCGAATGTCGGCCGTGACCTCTGGCATGACCGTCCGGTGACGACCGTACGTTCTCCTCACTCACGTACTGGTGTGGTATGAACACGTTCGACTTCGGCTTCGATGACTTTGAGGACTCTCCGCACGAGGATCCTCTCGAAGATCTCGTGGCCGCGTACGAGGACGACCCGTCCGCGTATTTTGACTCCGGCGATCTTGAGGAGATTGCCTCGTTTTATTTTGAGGAGGGGGCGATGGAAAAGGCCCTGGAGGTCATCGATCGCCTCATCGAGCTTCACCCCTACACCTCCGACGCCTGGATGCGGCGGGGCATTCTCCTGAACAACCTGGGCCGCCCGGAGGAGGCCCTGGAGGCCTACGAGCAGGCCCTTGAGGTGAATCCCACCGACACCGAGACGCTCATTAACCTCGGGATCACGCTCGACAGTCTGGGGCGGGTGGACGAGGCCCTCGAGGCGTACGACGAGGCGCTCTCGATCAATCCGCTGCACGGGGAGGCCCTCTTTAATCTTGGAGTGACCCTGGAGCGAGACGAGCAGTTGGAGGCGGCCGTGGATGCCTTCGAACGGTGTGCGGATGTTTATCCGGAGCACCCGGAGGTCTGGTACGAGTTGGGCTACTGCTATGATCGGCTCGGCGAAGACGAGAAGAGTGTGGAGGCGTATGACAATCACCTCGACATCGACCCGTACTCGAAGGACGCCTGGTACAATCGGGGCATCGTGCTCAACCGTCTTGGCCGCTTTGAGGAGGCGGTGGAGAGCTACGACATGGCCCTCGCGATCCACGACGAGTTTGCGTCCGCCTACTACAACCGAGGCAACGCGCAGGCGAACCAGGGCGACCTGGAGGCGGCCATTGAGAGCTACGATCAGGTGCTGGAGCTCGAAGGCCCAGACGCGGCGACCTACTACAACCTCGCGCTCGCCTACGAAGAACAGGGCGACCTCGACGCGGCACGTACCTACTACGAAAACACGCTCGACCTTGAGTCGAGCTACCCGGAGGCCTGGTACGGCCTCGGCTGCTGCTTCGACGCGGACGGGCGACACGAGGAGGCGCTCGAATGCTTCCGCTACGCCGTGAACCTGGACGCGAACGTCCCGAAATTTTGGACGGCGCGCGCCGACTGTGCCTACAAGGTGGGAAAGCTCGACGAGGCACTGGAGTCCTATCAACACGCCGTGCGGCTCGACGAGTCGAACGAGCGTGCCTGGACCGGCTACGCGGAGACGCTTCTGGAGAAGCAGCAACCCGAGGAGGCGCTGGAGGCGTACCGACAGGCCCTAGAGCTCGACCCGAAAAGTGCCAACACGTACTTTCGGCAGGCCAAGGCCCTGCTGGCCCTCGGCCGCGCCGACGAGAGCATTCGGGCTCTCAAGACAGCCTTCCAACTCGACCCTGCGAAGAAGGAGGAATTTCGGAAGGCTTACCCCACCCTCTACGACAACGACCGCGTCCGGCGGCTGCTCGACCTCGATTCGTAGACCTCCGCACCCCGGTCGTCGCGATTGCCGCCGTGTCTGAGTCAGCGGTCTTCCCCCGAATCTGTTCGTCGTCTGCATGCCCAGCGCGCCGCTAGCCCTCGTCCGCTACGTGCTGTACGGCGTATTGATGGGCGGTGCCGACGTCATTCCCGGGGTGAGTGGTGGGACGATGGCCCTCATCGTGGGCATCTATGAGCGGCTCGTGGGCGCCCTCAGTTCGGCCGTGTCGTTTGGGCTGGCGGTGCTTCGACTCGATTTTGAAGCCGCTCGACAGCACTGGACCGAGGTGCCGTGGGGGCTCATCGTGCCGCTTCTGGGGGGGCTCACCCTCGCCATCATCGGGGGGGCGAAGGTCATTCCGCCCCTGATGGAGGCGTACCCGGCGCCCATGCGGGGGCTCTTCTTCGGGCTCGTGGCCGCGTCGCTCCTCATCCCCGCCCGTCGCATCGAGCGGGCCACGGGCGTCCGGATCGGGATCGGCATTGCCTGTGCCGTCGGAGCGTTTTTTCTGACCGGCCTCCCGGCCCTTGCCGTCTCGGAGCCGAGCCTAATCCGGGTCTTCTGCTCGGCAATGGTGGCGATCTGTGCCATGATTCTGCCTGGTGTGAGCGGGGCGTTCTTGCTAGAGGCACTGGGCATCTATGCCGCTACGCTCGAGGCCCTCAACGCGCTCGACTGGGGCTACGTGCTCACCTTCTGTGGAGGGGCGGCCGTGGGGCTCGGTACGTTTGCGACGCTTCTCGACTGGCTCCTTACGCATCGCCACGACGCGACGATGGCGGCGCTCGTGGGCCTCATTGCCGGGGCGCTCCGGGCCCTCTGGCCGTACGGCGGGGCCGAGCGCGTCCTGCGGGGCCCCGAGGCGGGCGAGCCGATCGTCTCCGTCGTTCTTCTTGCCCTGGTTGGGTTTGGGGCCGTGCTCGCGCTGCTGGCCTGGAGCCCGCCAACTACAGGAAAGGAGACCCCCGCCTCTGCCTCATAGTGCGACTTTCGGTCTTGTTTCGCCCGCCGCTTCCGCTCGATGCGCCGTCTTCTGTTCGTTCTTGGCCTTGCCATTGCCCTTCCCGGGGTGGTTGGGTGCGCCATGACCCAGCTCCCGGGCCCTTCCTCGTCATCACGTGTGGATTCCCTCCGGGCCGAGAATGCCGAATTGCGCAGCCGGCTCCGGCGGGTGGAGGACTCCCTGCAGTTTCGCGATGACGTGGCGACGGGACAGTACTACCGCGACCTGCGGGTCCTGACGGACCGGCTGAACCGCCTTACCTACGAGGCACAGATGCTTCGGCAGGGGGGGCGAACGGTGCGCGTACTCCCGGCCGACTCGTTGTTCGAGTCGGGATCGGCCACCCTCACGGCAAGGGGGGAAGAGCGCCTCCGGGGCGCGATTGGTCACCTGGAAATGGCCTATCCCGCCCGATCGGTGCGGGTGGAAGGACACGCTGATGACACGCCTCTCAGTGAGTCGTTACAGGAGCGGTTCGCGTCGAACTGGGAGCTCTCGGCGGCCCGGGCGACCGCTGTCGTTCGCTACCTCGTGGCCCACAGTGACCTCAACCCCTCCCAGTTTGTTGCCCTCGCCTATGGGACTACGGATCCCGTGGCGTCCAATGCGACGGCCCAGGGGCGTCGCCGGAACCGGCGGGTTCGCATTGCCGTGCTGCCGCCCCCACAGGACTACTCTCGGCCCGTTAACACGTCCTGGTGAGTCCGCTCTTGTCCCCTCCGCTCCAACGTGAATTGATCCACGAGTCCGATGAAGCGTGCACTTCAGGGGATTGGGGCGATCATTGGCGGGGTGCTCCTGGGGGGCGTGGTGTTCTTCTTCTGGGCGAGTTCCGGGACCCTTTCTCAGGACGAGCTTGCGCAAATTCGGGCCTACGCGGTGGTGCCCGACACGACCGCACCGGACACCCTCACGGTGACGACCTACAACATCGGTTACCTCTCGGGGATGACGAACAACGAGCCGGTGGTGCGCTCCGACAGCCTGTTTCACGCGAACATGGACCAGGCCGTCGATTTCCTTCGGGAGACTACCCCCGACATTGTGGGCATTCAGGAGATTGACTTTGGAGGGGCCCGAGTTGCGCACGTTCACCAGCTCGATACGCTCGCCAGGCGCCTCAGCTACCCCTCCGCGGCGCAGGCCGTCAACTGGGACGAGCGGTACCTGCCATTTCCGTACGGTCGCCCAGCCGTCAACTTCGGACGCACCCTCTCCGGACAGGCCATTCTCAGCCGCTTCCCGATCCGACGACACGTGCGGAACGTACTTCCCCGAGCGCCGCAGCCCTTCTATCGGGATGCCTTCTACCTCGATCGCCTTGCCCAGGTGGCCGTCGCAGACCTCGGAGGGCATCCCCTCGCTGTCATCAACGTGCACCTGGAGGCATTCCACGTCGGGACGCGAGAAGAGCAAGCCCACATCGTAAATGACCTCTACCGTCGGCTCGTCGACAGTGGCGTTCCGACACTCCTGATCGGCGACTTCAACAGCCGTCTCACACCCACAAATTCCGCGTCAACGGACGAAACGATGCGGCACCTCCTGGAGGGCACAGACCTTCGGCCCGTAGCGACGAGCGTTCCGACAGACACAAAGTGGGCTACGTACCCGGCCCATGATCCCGTTCGCAGAATCGATTACATCTTCTACCCCCCACGCTTCTTTGAGCCAGCGAGAGTGCAGCGATGGTGCGGTACGCCTCATCCTCCGTCCGACCACTGCGCCATCACGGCCTCTCTCATTCCCCGTCCCTCGGTAGAGGAGTGGCCAACCCCCGAGACCCTTCCATCACTGGAGGTTCAGTCGGACAAGTAGCCGAGACTTCCGTCCGGGAGAACTCCCCCCGATTCCCCTACACTCCCGCGCTCTCTTTCTCCCATTCCCAAACCCACTACGCCGTCTCCAATTCGCGGGACTCCTCGGTCTTCGATTCGCTCCAGTTCGTCGCCTCGGCCACGTTCAGGCACTGGTGACAGCGAATGTCGCGGTCCTGGATTTGGTAGCAGGGGCGCTCGCTGCCCGGCGTCGGCGTCTGCACGTTCGGTAACTGGAGCTGAGCAGCCGTCATGTCCGCCAGCGTCTCAATGAACTTGGGGTGGCTGTTGAGGGCCGGCATCACCTCGTAGTGCTCCGGAATCGGGGCACCTTCCTCTTCCAGCTCCTCCGGAATCTCGATGGCCAATTCGTAGCTCGTCTCGATGTGCTCCGTCACGAACGCCACCGGAATGACGAGCACGTCTTCCCCATCCTCGGCCAGTTCTTCCACCGTCTCGTCCGTCGCGGGCGTCAGCCACTCCGACGGGCCCACCTTGCTCTGGAAGGCCGTCGTGAAGTCGTGGTCGAACCCGCGGTGCTCCATTAGGTGCTGCACCGTGGAGTGGACGAGGCAGCAGTACGGGTCCTGCCGCTCGGTCATTTCCGTGAGGGGCGTACCGTGCGCACTGAAGAGGAAGTGCACATCGTCGCGCACGGCGTCGGGGAAGCGTTCCAGGCCCTCGTCGATGCGCTCGCTCAGGGCCTCGATGTATTTCGGATATGTGGCGTACTCGAAGACGGAGGTCGTGGGCCAGGCCGGAATTTCGCCCGCCTTCTCCAGCTCGTGCCAGTACACGAGCGAGGCGCCGGTGGTAGTTTTGGAGTACTGGGGGTAGAGCGGCAGCAGCACGACCTTGTCGACGCCGTCCTCCTGCATCTGTGCCGCCGCGTCCTCACTGAACGGCTCCCAGTACCGCATCGCCATGTACGTTTTGAACGTGGCGCCCGTGTCCCCGGCGTACTGCTCATTGAGGCGCTGCTCCAGATTGGATGCCTGCTCGCGCGTGAGCGGATTGATGGGCGAGCCCCCGTCGTCACTAATCTCCTTGTAGTCCTCTGCCACCGATTTGGACCGGAAGTACGCAATCGTCTTGGAGAACAAGTGGCGGAGAAGGCCGCGTGCCTGGAAATAGACAACCTCCGCGAAGTCGATAATCGCGGGGTCCATAAACAGGTTGTAGAGAAACGGCTCCACGGCCTCCTCGCTGTCGGGGCCGCCCAAATTGAGGAGGACGACCCCCACCGTGTCTCCCGACTCCACGCCGAGTTTGGAGGACGGGAAGAACTCCCCGTTCACCAGCCGGGGATCGCTATTGTACTCCTCACGGTCGTAGCGCTGTAGGAACTCGTAGGGCGTCATGTGGAGGGAGTGGTCGCTTGAAAAGGGGAGCAGAAGGGTGGGCTTGGAACGATGATACCGACCGAAAGACGCACGTACTGCCCCAGTCGGTACCCAGTTGTTTCGGAATCGTAGCAACGGAACGGGGGGAATTTCGGTCCCGGCTTCCCACCCGATTTACATTCAGGCGAAAAGGTTGGCGATTCCACAAAATTATTTCCGAAGGCCACAGAGAGGGATGCAAAACACCTGATGCGCCGCTGAATACGCGTGGCGGAGGGCTTTCTCGTTCGTTTGAGTGCTCACCGAGCAACTGCCGACCGATGCCCCTGTCCCGACGCCGATTTCTTGCCCTCGGAGCGGCGGGCGCAGCCGCGCTCGCGACGCGCCCTTTGAAAGCAGTCCCCACCGAGCGTCGCGATGGCTGGGAGTCCGGTCCGTCCCTGCCCTGGCCGACGCAGGAGGTCTACTGCACGACGTGGAATGGCCGGATCATGGTCGCGGGAGGACTTCGTTCCGGGGCCGACAGCGATCGTCGGTTCACGACCCTGAAGGAGACGGCCCTCTTCGACCCCTCGACAGAGACGTGGACGAGTGGACCGGCGCTCCCGGCGCCCCGCCACCACATCGTGCTCGCCGAGGCAAACGGCACGGCGTATGGGTTCGGCGGATTTGTGGGGGAGACCCTGCGCAACGGATTCCAGTTTCGGCGCGACGTGTACGCGTTCGATGGGGACCGGTGGGCCCGAATCGGAGCGATGCCCACGCCGCTCGGCGAAACGGTCGCCCTCTCGGTCGACGGACGCATCCACCTCGTTACGGGCAGCCTTCACCCGGACGACGGAGACTCGCAAGGCGCGTCCCGCACCCATCTGGTCTACGATCCCGATGCCGACGCGTGGAACGAAGCACGGCCGGTCCCCACGGCGCGGAGCAGTGCTACCGGGGCGGTCCTCGACGGTCACCTGTACGTCGCGGCCGGACGCCGCACCGACGGCGGTGTCACCAACCTCGGGGCACTGGAACGGTACGATCCGGCGGCGGACACGTGGACGGAACTGCGGCCGCTCCCTCAGCCCTCTGGGGGGCTGGCCGGGGCCGCGCTCGACGGCACACTCTACGTCTTCG
>CAYLMT010000011.1:0-25676 GCA_964384855.1 uncultured Salinivenus sp. | reverse complement strand
GGAGAGCAGGTTCTCACCCAGAATCCGGAGTACCAGTAAACAACGGTCTTGGTTGGAGCGGAACCATCGTTCGCTCGTTCAGCCCTCTCCGATGCGTCTCTGCTCGGAGGGGGCTGTTCTTGTGAGGCCGCTTTGATCCGTCGCTCATTTGTTCATCCTGACGGTGCGCTATGACGTCTTCCTCGCGACGCTCCTTTCTGAAACGGTGTGCCGCTCTCACGGGTGGGCTGGCAGTGCCGAGGATTGAGCAGCTGTGGGACTCGTCGGGGTCTCCCCGGACAGTGACGGTTGAGGGGCGGGTGACAGAGCTGGACGGGTCCCGACCGCTGTCGGGAGTGCCGGTCACCGACGGGGTCACGGTCGTGCAGACGGACTCGGACGGCCGGTTTCGATTCGAGTCGTCGGCCCGTCGTCCGTTCGTGTACCTGTCCGTCCCGTCCGGGTACCAGATGCCCCGGCACGAGACCGGCACGGCTCGGTTCTACCGCCCCCTCGATCCGGGCGATGGAGACACGGTCAACGTTGGTTTTGACCTTCAACCGTTGGACGAAAGCGACGAGAAGCACGCCTTCCTCATGCTGGCCGACCCGCAGATGGGCATTGAGGAGGAAGTGCAGGAATTCCATCAGCAAACCGTTCCCGACGTTCGGGAGACGGTTCGAGGGCTCGGGGATCAGCCCGTGTTCGGAGTCGGTGGAGGCGACCTCGTATTCGACAACTTGTCGTTGCTTGCCGGATACGAGCAGGCCGTTCAGAAGATGGGAATCCCGTTCATGCAGGTGGTGGGGAATCACGATCTCAACTTCGACGCCCCCGGTGATCCGGGCTCCACAGCCACCTTCCGGCGGCACTTTGGGCCCGAATACTACTCCTTTGACCGCGGGGCCGTCCACTACGTCGTGCTCGACGACGTGTACTGGCCAGGCAGTGACGGCTTCGGCAACAACAACGACGATTACCTCGGGCACCTGGATGCCGCACAACTCGCGTGGTTGGAGCAGGACCTTGCGCTGGTGGAAGAGGGCCGCACGGTCATCGTATTCACGCACATTCCTCCTCTCAGCACCGCGTACCGTCGTACTGGTCAGGAGGCCCCACCGGTGGGGGCAATGATTGTCAATCGGGATGCACTCTACGAGCTTCTCGATCCGTACGATGCGTACATCGTGGCCGGCCACACGCACGAGAATGAACACCGCACCGCTGCAGGCCCGCACGAACACGTGGTGGGGACCGTCTGTGGGGCGTGGTGGACCGGGCCCATCTGTCGCGACGGCACGCCCCGGGGCTATGCCGTCTACGAGATCGACGGCGAGGAGGTACAGTGGCGATACAAATCGAAGGGGCACAGCGAGGATCATCAGATGCGCCTGTATTCTGCCGGGGCGGATCCGACGGCCCCCGACGAGTTCATCGCAAATGTGTGGGACGCCGACGACCAGTGGACGGTGACCTGGTACGAGGACGGCATACAAACCGGTCGGATGGCGCGCCGTGTTGGAACCGATCCCATGAGCAAGAGGCTCTACGAGGGGCCCAACAGGCCAAAGAAGAATCCATGGGCCGATCCACGTCCGACCAACCATTTGTTCTACGCTCCCTTCAACCCTGCGGTCGATACAATCCGGGTGGAGGCCACGGACCGGTTCGGGCGGACGTACACGGAGACGCTTTCTTCAACGACGGAATAAGCGGTACCTGAGCCTCATGTGCTCCTCGTTTGGGGGTTCGACCGAGTGTCCCGCACAATCTATCTCTGACTGCATCCACATTGATCAACGTCTTCATGTCTGGTTTTCGACTCTCCGGTGCGCTCGTACGAATCCTCATCGGAATCCTCGTTGGGTGGATCCTGAGCCCGGTGGGGGCCATCGCCCAGGAAGAGAATCGCAGCGCCGAGGTGCCCGAGAATGTGATCTTTATCTTCAGTGACGATCATCGCTATGACTACATGGGCTTTCACGAGCGGGCCCCTGAATTTCTGGAAACCCCCAACCTCGACCGGATGCGGCGGGAGGGGGTACACCTGGCCAATGCCTTCGTGGGCACCAGCCTCTGCTCCCCGAGCCGGGCCTCCATTCTGACCGGGCAGCACGCCCATCGGCATGGGGTCGTGGACAATCAGCGACGAGTGCCGGATAGCACTCACTTTTTCCCGGAAACACTTCAGCAGAATGGGTACCAAACCGCCTTCTTTGGGAAGTGGCACATGGGCCGCGCCTCGGCCGAGCCCCGGCGGGGGTTCGACCAATGGGTGGCGTTCCGGGGGCAGGGCGACTACTTCGACCCGACCTTAAACATTAACGGAGAAACCCAGCAGTTTGAGGGCTACAACGCCAGCATCATTACGGAACAGGCCCTTGATTGGCTTAGCACCCGGGAGAGCGAGGAACCCTTCTTTCTGTACCTCTCCCACAAGAACGTCCACAGTCCCTTCCGGCCCCACCCCAAGGATGAGGGCCGCTACGAAGACGTGGAGATGCCCCGGCCGGAGTCGATGGAAAACGTCCGGCAGAACTACCGAATGAAGCCCGACTGGGTGCAGGCGCAACGGTACGGCTGGCACGGTGTGGAGCACATGTACCACCAGGGGATAGAGGTTTTTGATCGGCGCCTCCGCAACTATGCGGAGTCGCTCTACTCCTTAGACCGGGAGATCGGGCGCGTCATGGATCATCTGGAGCGAAACGAGATGGCCGACAACACGCTCGTCGTGTACATGGGCGACAACGGGTTCATGTGGGGGGAGCACGGCCTCATCGACAAGCGCCAGATGTACGCGCCGTCCGTGCGGGTGCCCATGCTGGCCTGGGCGCCGGGGACGATCGAGTCGGGGCGTCGCATCGAGGAGATGGTCCAAAACATCGACGTGGGGCCCACCTTCCTGGACGTGGCCGACGCCGAGCCTCGGAGTCAGGTCGACGGGCGTTCCTTCCTGCCTCTCCTGGTCGATCGGGAGGTCAACTGGCGCGACTCGATCCTCTACGAATACTACTGGGAATGGAATTTCCCCCACACCCCCACCATGTTTGGCCTCCGGACCGACGAGTGGAAGTACGTCTTCTATTACGGGCTGTGGGACCTGAACGAGCTCTATAATGTCCAGGACGACCCCGAGGAAATGAACAATCTCATTCGGGTGCGTCCGGATTTGGCGGACAGCCTGCGAAACGAGCTATTTGATCGACTGGAGGCGACGGGTGGGCTCCAGATTCCCCTCAAGCGGCCCCGAGGACGGCAGAATGATGAGCGAAAGCTGCCGGACGGATCGACGCAGTGATGTCGGGCGTCGCCTGGAAGGGTGCCGGCCCGGCGCTCACGAGGACGGATCCTTCGCGCACCGAAAGCCGACGTGGAACAGCGAAGTGCGGGGCGTTGCCCCCGCCCGGGCGAAGAGGAAGTACCCGCCACACTCCGCACAGATAAAGGAGCCCCCCCGCTGGACGCGCTCACTCCGGTCGGTGGGTTGGAAGTCGGTTCCCCGCTCGTCGTAGGGCCGTTTCCAGCTGGCAGTCCACTCCCACACGTTCCCACTCATGTCCGTCAGGCCGAGGGCAGTTTCGCCAAAAGCCCCGACGGGCGAGGTGTAGCGATAGCCATCCTCCGCCGTATTCTCCACTGGATACCGACCCTGCCACGTGTTTGCGCGCTCTATGCGGGCCGACTGATCGAGACAAGACCCGTCCCACAGACACAATGCATCCCGATCTTGGCCGGCTCGGGCTGCGTGCTCCCACTCGACCTCCGTGGGCAGCCGCTTGCCGGCCCACTCACAGTAGGCCTCGGCGTCGTTCCACGAGACCTGGGTCACGGGGTGATCGTCCGGTGCTTCCGGTTCGTCGGGCCCTCGTGGCTGGCGCCAGGTGGCCCCGTCGACGAGTTGCCACTGGCCTCCTCGAAGAACTCCTCCATTGCCAAACTCCTCGGCCTGGGTGGTGAAGCCGGTCGCCTCCACGAACTCGCGAAACTGCGCGACCGTGACGGGGTGAACGTCCAGGAAGAACGGATCCACCTCGGCCCAGAAGGGGGGCTGGGCGTCTCGGCCGAAGAGGTGGCGCGGTCCGGTTTCGCGCGCGGAACGGACCCGCTCCCAGCGCTCGGCCGACACTCCGATTCGGGTTCGTCCTCCCGGTACGTGCACCATTCCCTCCGGGGCCGTCGTGTCGGCGGACGGTGTGGCGGTCGACGCTCCTGGCGACGACGGGGAGCCCGTTGTATCTCCCGCGCTGGAGTCGACAGAAGCAGTCGACTGGGAGGCGGCACTCGATGGGGAGGACGACTCGCTCTTACATCCAACTGCGAGGAGGCCCAGAACCATTCCCACAAGTGCTAGGAGTTTCCATTGAATCGGCATCGCGGAGGGGGACTGTTATTTTTCGTTTTGTCTCGTCTACGTTCACATCGACCTATTGAAGACGTCCGCCGGATTGAGGTTCTGGTGGCGGCGATGCATTTTGAGGGGGGCGAGTTTTCAGTCGGGACGGTAGAGGGCTCCGACATGAGGCCGTGGTGGGGACGGGGCGGACGGAGGAAGCGCTTTCACTGTATTACTCTGCTAGACCCCTGAATCGAGGTCTTTTTTCGCGTTCGGGGCCCGAGAGCTCCTTTTTCACACATCGACTGACATCGTGCCAAACATCCAACAGTCAAGCAAAACGTGGGACGTATGCATTGTCGGCTCCGGGGCCGGGGGCGGAATGGCCGCAAAGATGCTGGCGGAGGCGGGGGCGGAGGTGCTCCTGCTTGAGGCCGGGCCCGAATGGTACGCCGGGGAGGACGGGCACATGTTTACCTGGAACTACGAATCGCCCCGCCGGGGAGCCCCGACCACGAAGCGTCCCTTTGGCGAGTTCGATGCGTGCATCGGGGGATGGGATATCGAGGGTGAGCCCTACACCTCGGCGGAGGGCACTGAGTGGGACTGGTTCCGGGGTCGGATGCTGGGGGGGCGGACGAATCACTGGGGACGCATCTCGCTCCGCTTTGGGCCAGACGACTTTCGAGGGTCCCCCCAGGCGGGGATTGACGACGACTGGCCCCTTCGCTACGAAGACGTGGCTCCGTACTACGACCGCGTCGACGAGCTGATAGGGATCTCCGGCCCGGAGCGAAACCTGCCCAACGCGCCGGACGGCCAGTTTCTGCCCCCCCTCGAGCCCCACTGCTACGAGAAGGTGGTCGGGCAAGGGGCCGAGTCGCTGGGCATTCCGTACTCCCCGGTGCCCCTGTCCGTGCTCACCGAGAGCCATAACGGGCGGGCGGCCTGTCACTACTGCGGCCAGTGTGGGCGGGGCTGCTCGACGCACTCGAACTTTTCGTCGGGGCCCGTCCTCGTTCAGCCGGCCCTCGATACCGGCAACGCGACGCTTCGTACCAACGCAATGGTCCGGAAAGTCACGACTGACGCGGAGGGGCGCGCTACGGGGGTATCGTTTGTCGATACGGAAACCCATCGCGAGCAAAAGGTGGAGGCCGACGTGGTGGTGCTGGCGGCCAGTGCGTGCGAGTCGGCCCGACTCCTTCTTAATTCTGATTCCCGCCGGCACCCGAACGGTCTGGCCAACTCCAGCGGAATGGTGGGGCGGTACCTGATGGATTCGACAGGCGCCCACATCACGGGCTTCTTTCCCCAACTCATGAACAGTCCGGCGCACAACTGTGACGGTGCTGCCTCGCTTCACAGCTACATTCCGTGGTGGCTCCACGAGCAGCAGGATCAACTAGACTTTCCCGAGGGCTATCATTTCGAGCTGTACGGCGGGCGAGGCATGCCGGGCTACGGCTACGGGAGTAATGTGCAGAACATTAACCGGCTTTTTCCCGAGGGGGAGGCCCAGAAGAAGGGAGGCGGGGGCTACGGCACGCAACTGAAAGAGGACTATCGACGCCTGTACGGGACGACCGTGACCCTCGCCGGACGTGGGGGAACGGTGCCGAGAGAGGAAAACTACTGCGAGATCGACCCGAACACGGTCGACCAGTACGGCATTCCCACCCTTCGCTTCAACATGACGTGGAGCGACGCCGAGATCCAGCAGGCCCGCCACATGCAAGAAACGGGGCGGGACATCATCGAAGCGGCCGGCGGCACCCCCCTCAGCGACATGCCGGGGCCGGAGGACGACTATGGCATTACGACGCCCGGGTACATTATCCACGAAACGGGGGTGACACGAATGGGCGACGATCCCGACGCGTCGGTCGTCAACCAGTACGGGCAGACGCACGACGTGGACAACCTCTTTGTGGCGGACGGAGGCCCCTTCGTCTCGCTGCCCCACAAAAACCCCACGTGGACGATTCTTGCCCTTTCGATGCGCATGTCCGAGTACATCGTCGACCAGCGTGAGAAGGGGAATCTCTAGTTCCTTTCTCGCGTGGCGTCCCGACGCGTGCTCACCTTTTTCTCTACTCCCCTCGTTCACTCTTCTTGGTCCCATGCCCAACATGGAACGCCGCGACGCCCTCAAGCTGATTGGCCTGATGGCGGCGGCCCCAACCTTTGCCTTTAGTTGCACTCCCAGCGAGGACTCCGGCTATTCGGAGCAGCTCGACGAGCGGACGGAGGCACAGCAGCGGCCGGGGCCGGACTACGAGCGACAGTTTTTTACCGACCACGAGTACGAGACCGTCCGCACCCTCGTGGACTACGTCATTCCTGCGGATGATCGTTCGGGCAGTGCCACGGACGCCCGGGTGCCGGAGTTTATGGACTCGGTGATGGTTGACGAACTGCTCTGGACCGAGACGGAGCGCGAAGAGCGAAAAACGGCCATGCGCGGAGGATTGGCCTGGCTCGATTATCAGTGTCTCGAACGGTACGACAACCCCTTCATCGACTGCACGGACTCGGAACGCCGCGAGCTACTCGATCTGATCGCGTGGCCCGAGCAGGCCCCGTCGGACATGCAGGCGGGCGTGGAGTTCTTCAACAGCTTCCGCGACCTCACGGCTTCGGGCTTCTTCAGTAGCAAGATGGGCGTCGAGGACCTCCAATACATCGGCAATACCGCCGTGGAGTCGTGGACGGGATGCCCCGACGAGGTGCATGAGCACGTCGGCTTGGAGGCGTAGGGAGAGGTCGCGTGTAGCTGCCGCCAGAGGTCCTGCAGAAGTGGCCTCGTCGTGCGTTTTCTCATCAATGGTCCGGGCGTATGGTTTTGAGAACGATACTGCGTAGAGGCGTCGGGGGAGCAGTGCTGGCGGCGGGGCTCTTTCTCGTGGGGTGCGCGGGGACACAGCCCGATCACTCTTCGCCTGAAGGGGAGCGCAGAACGGATGCGCCACGACATGTCGTCGTTATCAGTATCGATGGGGTGCCGGCGGGGTATCTCTGGAACGAAGAAATTCCTCTGCCGACGATCCGAGGGCTAGCCGAGGAGGGAGTGTGGGCCGAGGCGATGGTGCCGTCGACGCCGACCAAAACGTGGGCAAACCACACGACTCTGACGACGGGCGTCCATCCGGCCACGCATCGAGTCTTTACGAATGGCCTATTCACGGAGGTGAACGGTCCCCGTGTCGCCTACCAGACCGACCTGGACCGCGAGCAGCTCTCGACGCAGCCCACGGTGTACGACCGAGCGCATGAGGCCGGGCTTCGGACGGCGGGTATCAACTGGCCGGTCACCCGGAACACCGAGACACTCGACGATAACTTTCCGGACAGCCCGAAAACGTTCTCTCACACGACGCCGCAATTGCGGACGGAACTTGTCGAGAAGGGCCTTTTGACGGATACTGCCGATGTGGACTATCCCTTCGCCAGTCCTACGGTGGCTGACTACACGTGGACGTCGGCGGCTACCCATCTCATCAAGAACCGCACCCCGGATCTCCTTTTATTTCACCTCCTGAATGTAGACACCATGCACCATCGGCACGAGGCCTCCTCGTGGCCCGGCTACACGGCGATGGCCTACGCCGACGCGCAGGTGAAGCGCATCCTGGAGGCACTTGACGCGGCCGGTATTCGGGACCAGACCGCAATTTTTATGGTCTCGGACCACGGATTTATGAGCGTGGACACAATGGTTCGGCCCAACGTGCTGCTCCGGGAGGAGGGGCTGCTCGAGGCCGACGCGGACGGTACGGTGACCGAGGCTCGGGTCCAGGTCGTTCAGAACGGGGGCTCCGCGATGGTCTTTGCGACTGAACAGGCCGAAGCGGATGATCTTGATCGAGCCCGGTCGATCCTTGAAGAGGCGGAGGGCATCTCGCGGGTCGTGGGACCGGAGGAGTACGATGCGTACGACCTGCCGCCCCCCTCCAACGAGCCGCGCGTGGGGGACCTGTTTCTGGAGGCGGCTCCCGGCCATGCCTTCGGCGATACGGCGACCGGCGAGTACCTCGTGTCATTGGACGAACCCATTGGGAAGCACGGGTACTCAAACAAGGTGCCCGAGATGAACACCCTCTTCGTTGCCGCAGGGGACGGCCTCCGCTCCGGCGTCGCACTCGACAGCGTCGACGTCCGATCGGTCGCCCCAACGGCGGCCCGCCTGCTGGGACTCGACCTGGAAACGGCGGACGGCGACGTTCTCGAATCGATTCTCAAATAGTCCCCGACGCATCTGCACACACGCTCAACATTGGCCGTATGGATCGAAGAGAGAGTATCAAAACGATGATGCTTGGGGCCCTGTCGGTGCCCTACGTTGACGAGCGGGATTTCCGGCTTTCGGATGCGACGGACGAGGACTGGACGGCAGCGTACCCGATTGCGGAATTAACCCCGAAGCGGAAGATTGGGGGGCGGATTCGGTGTAACGATC
Source organism: uncultured Salinivenus sp. (assembly GCA_964384855.1). GTDB lineage: Bacteria > Bacteroidota > Rhodothermia > Rhodothermales > Salinibacteraceae > Salinibacter. The sequence goes on along the minus strand of CAYLMT010000011.1, from coordinate 16,902 downwards.
CCTCGTTCTTTGAGGCGGAAGACGGCCGGCTCGTGACCCGGCACGGGCGGTTCAAGCGGCATCGAACGGCGATGCTTCCACAGTGGAACCTGCAGCACTACCCCTACCGGCTTCGGGTCACCCTTCGAAAGCAGGACTTCGAGCCCGTCTCGGCGGGCCTCATTTTTGGGGCGAAGACGCCCTACGAGTTTGAGCTCGGCGGGGCCGAGACGCACGGGGCCCTGCTTGCCTACGTGAGCCCCACAGACCTGTCGTTTCGGGACCATCGCACCGACGGGACACAGGTGTGGAAGGACCGACGGGTTGCGCTCTCGGATGAGTGGACACGTGGCGACACCGTGACGCTCACACTTTTGTTCAGCGACGACGCCCAATACGGAACGGTGGCCGCCCAACTGAACGGGGACTGCACTGCGTCCCTTCCGACGACCCCAATCGATCTGGGCAAGCCCGACGCGCGTACCGGCAATCCACACGTGCGGGGAAAAGGGTATTTTGGTGTGGCGGTCGACGGACCGGGAGAGGTGGAGATTCTGAGCGTCGAGGTCGATCCGGGACCGAATAGCCCACAGGTGGAGGGACTGGAACCGTACGACCGGGCCTGCGAGTGGTGTGTGCTCAAAGCGAACGAGAAGGAGCGGGTGGCCCTCACATTTGCCCTGCGCGAGGCACACGCAACGTCCATACGCGTGCGTCAGAACGGACAGTGGACTGCTCCTGTGCTTATTGAGGGCACCGATACGGAAAAGGGCGGGGGCATGACGGTATTCACCCACTCGGTGACGTGGACGGGTCCGCGGCCCACTCGGTACCGGCTGGTCCAAGACGGCACGTCGATCTATGAGGGACGCATCCCACCATTTAACGAGGAGTGGGCCGACGAGCGAGAGATCGTGGGCATCGGTGTTGCCTGCGACGAGGTGTGGCGCTACAAGCAGCAGAACCAGATCAACTGGTTCGACAACATCCTCACCGAGCAGCAATGGCAGGGTGGGGATCAGGCGTTTGGGCGCCACTCGGACAACATGGGGGAGGTGGGGGCGGAATTCATCAAGTATCAGGGCAGCGATCAGGACTGGCCCGACTTCCTCTTTGGGGGTGACGACTATCCGGGATACCCGGACAACCCCATTCTCACGCTGAGCGAGGTCGACTACCAGCAGCGCATCTGGGACGTGCTCGCAGCGAACGAGGCCCTTCGCGAACTCCACGGCAACGTGCCCTCGGCCTTCAAAGGGGGGGACCACGAGTTCGCGAACTCGACGCCCCTGCAGCCGGGGGGGCAGCAGGGCCGCAACTATCCGAAGCACATCAAGAACGCCTACGAAGCGATTAGCCTCGACGGCTATGAGCCGGTGCGCGAGGGGGAAATGTCGTACGTTTCGCGCCCCATTCCAGGGTGGATTGAGGTCTTCCACGTCGTTACCCGATACAACCAGATCGTGCCCAACGACACACGGGCGTTTCCCGATGACCTCAACAAAACGCGCGAGCAGTCCGCGGTTGGCTTGGAGGTGCTGGAGGCCCTGGAGCAATGGGCCCGTACCTCCCCGGCCCCCTTCAAGATCGTCCACAGCGACCATCCTCTGGGCGACATCCGGACGATCTCGCCGAAAGAGACCTACCGCCTGTATCCCTGGGAGCGTGGGCGCCTGGTGCGGCTCATCGCCGAGACGGGACTGCTGTACGCGATTGGGGACGAGCACAACCTCCGAATGGTGGAGTACACCGACTTCTCGCAGGCCGAGCCCGCCGATCCGCGACTGCAACCGCTCGACGACATGAGTATCTACGAGTTCGGGATTTCCAATCTATCGGGCGAATGGTTTCGCCACGTGCGCGAGGACGGTGTTTCGGGGGAGGGGATCCGGTTCGACGTGCGGCACCAGACGCCGGAGGAGTCCGGTGCGGTCCACCACGGGTTTCAGAAATGGAACGGGTACACGGTCTTCCGCTTCGACAAGGTCGACCGATCGGTAAAATTCGAGATCTGGACCCGGCATGGCGAGGAGGAAGACTATCGGGCCCGGGACCCGCGGCGGGAGGCGCCGGACTTTTCGGCGGAGGTGACGCCTCGCTCAATCATGTGGGCGTCGTCGCGGCTGCCCGAGATCGACCTGACGGCACACGGGGTCTCGAAAGATGCGGCCCGCAACGCAGTATTTCGGGTGGTGGGGGAAGAGGGACCGATCTACGCGAATCGGACCGACGAGAATGGAGGCATCAACGGCATGCCCTGCCCGTCAGTCGGGCCCGGGACGACGGTTGCCGTGGAAGTGGAAGAGGAGACAATTCGCGTGACGACGGTGTGACCTGATGGGCCGCTCGACGTAGGCGGTGGCCCTCTCACTCGTCCGTCCCCACGTACGTGATGCGCCAGATGCGCCCCTGTGCGTCGTCGGACACGTAAAGACCCCCTTGCGGCCCCACCGCCAGGCCGGTCGGTCGGTACTCGGCCTCTCCGGGGCTCCTGAGTGTATCGGCCCCGGCAAAGCCGTCGGCAAACACCTCGTAGTCTCCCGTCGGATGCGTGCCGTCGAAGGGCGAGTACGTCACCTTGTAGCCCTTCTGAGGGAGGGGCGCTCGGTTCCACGAGCCGTGCCACGCGATGAAGGCCCCGCCGCGGTACTGTTCGGGAAACGTCGTATCGGTGTAGAAGAGCACGTCGTTCGGCGCCCAGTGGCCCGGGAAGGCCTGAATGGGATTCTCGAACTGATCGCAGCGGCCCACCGTGGTGCCGTCGCCCCCGTACTCCGGCATCAGCACCTTCGTATCGCGTTTCCAGTCGTAGTAGCAGTACGGCCACCCGAAGTTATCCCCCCGGTCGACCTTAAAGAATTCCTCGGCGGGTAGCTGGGCGCTCTCCTTTTGCGTGTAGAGGTCTGGGAAGAGACTGTACAACTGGTCGCGTCCGTGCTGGACAGCGTAGAGATTGTCCACGCCGTCGTGCCACCGAAGTGCATTCACGTTGCGGATGCCCGTGGCGTACCGGGTGCCGTCCTCGGGATGGGTCTGTCCAAGTTCGTCGGCGTCAAAGCGCCAGATGCCCGCCCGGGTCTTGAGTTGCGGGCACGGATCCTGGCCCGGCGAGCCCTTCGATCGGGTCTCCTCCTTGCACGCATTGGAGGGGGCTCCTACGTTGACGTACACATTCCCCCTTCCATCAAATGTGATCGATTTGGCGTCGTGCGTGGGCTGCTCTGGAAACCCCGTCACCACGACCTCCTTGTCCCCCGAGGGAATGAGGTCTCCCGGTTGTCGGCGATACCTCCAAACAGCCGTATGGGGACCGAAGTAGAGGTTTCCCTCACGAAGCCGAAGGCCAGATCCGGCGGCGTCGCTGAAGTATTCAATCCGATCGGCTGCGTAGTCCCCGCTGGTGTCACGGAGGGCAACGACTCCGTGCCCCCTCACTGTGGTGTCGAGCGCCGCATAGACATCTCCGTTGTCGGCAACAGCGAGGTGCCGGGTGGGCCCGAGGGTGTCGGCCACGACCGTGGCACAAAATCCCTCAGGGAGTGCCAACCCTCCATCGCCGGCGTCACATGCAGCTGTCCCCGGGGTGGCCTCCGGCGACTCCGGACCGCATCCCAGTAGCAGGCCGCAGAGCAGTCCTCCGAGGGTGAGGAAGACGCCAGTACGTGTTCTAAACGAATGGACAACAACTTGAATCGAATACTTCACGCGAACGATCAAGCAATAAAAGTGGACGGACAAAAGGATCTTACATTTTCCAAGATAAAAGTGTACGGAATGGATACCGTTCTTTCAATTTTTTATATTGACGATGTGGATCTTCTCATTCACGATTGCTCGCCGGTCCGGATTCTAGGGCGAGTACTTGACTCTTTCGCAAATACGTACCTTAGTTGGGTAAACGTGCTCGATCGGATCGTCCCGCCGCTCATCGAATTGGCCGGTGGGTTTCCCTCCAACAGGAGCCCGGGTCGTTGAACGAGACGGGCTCTGCGTGCGTGGTCCATCAGATATTTCCTCAGTTACCCCCTGAACGATATGTCCACTCCCCGCAACGGCATTGATCGACGTGAAGCGATGAAACGAATGGGGGCTGGAGGACTCGGCGGTCTCCTCGGGCTCACGGCTGTGGAGACCGACGCCGCCCCCGCCCGCCCGTCGGAACGCTCCTTTTCGCCGGCTCCCGGACGACGGCTGACCCGCGCGCCACTGGCCGACGTGCCATATGCCCGGCTTCCGCTCGGCGACGTACAGGCGGCGGGATGGCTTCAGGAGCAGCTCCGGCGCATGGCCGACGGCATGGCGGGCCGTCTCGACGACCTCTATACGATTGTGGACGACGACAATGCATGGCTCGGGGGACGGGGGGACAACTGGGAGCGCGGGCCCTACTGGGTGGATGGGCTCGTGCCGCTGGCCTACCTGCTCGACGACGACGCGCTGATCGAAAAGGCAAACCGGTGGATTGAGTGGTCCCTGAACAGCCAGCGTCCGGACGGCTACTTCGGACCGGCCCCGGACAAGAACTACAAAGGGGCCCCGTCGGGCAAGCCGGGGGCCTTCATGCAGACCGATAACCCGGGTGACTGGTGGCCGCGGATGGTCATGCTGAAGGCACTCCGGTCCTATCACGAGGCCACCGGCGACGAGCGAGTCCTGGACCTCATGACTCAGTATTTTCGCTACCAGCGAAACACACTTCCGCAAAAGCCGCTGGGCCACTGGACCTGGTGGGCCGAGATGCGGGGCGGGGAAAATCAGGCGAGCGTCTACTGGCTCTACAACCGGACCGGCGACGACTTTCTGTTGGAGCTGGCGCCTCTCGTATTCGAGCAAACGGCGGACTGGACCGAGGGCTTTTTGGACGGTCCCCTGCCGTCCGAGCACGGCGTGAACGTAGCAATGGGCCTGAAGCAGCCTGCCCTCAACTACCTCCAAACGAAGGACGAGCGATTCCTCCGGGCCCCGGCGCAGGCCTTGCAGTTCCTGGAAACGGAGCACGGCCAGCCACAAGGCATGTTTTCCGGCGACGAACCCTTGCACGGCACCGACCCGACGCAGGGAACCGAGCTGTGCACGATCGTGGAACTCATGTACAGCCTGCAAGCGCTCACGCGCATCACGGGCCGGGTCGACTACATGGATCGCTGGGAGAAGGTGGCCTACAATGCCCTTCCTACCCAGCACCGCGACGACTACCGGGCCCGGCAATACTATCAACAGCCCAATCAAATCCGCATCAACCGAGGCCCCAAGAACTTCAAGACGGGCCCCACCGGAATTCGCCTCTGCTACGGGCTGACCAGCGGGTACCCCTGCTGCACGACCAACATGCATCAGGGCTGGCCCAAGCACGTGCGCAATCTCTGGATGGCTTCACAGGACGGCGGCCTGGCGGCGGTAATGTACGGGCCCTCCGTTCTAGAAACGACCGTGGGCGACGGGCAAACGGTGCGGATCGAAGAGCAGACCGACTATCCGTTCGACGAGGAGGTTCGGTTCGTCTTTTCGACCGACGATCCCGTTCCGTTTCCCCTTCACCTCCGGATCCCGGGCTGGGTGGACGGCCGCGCCACCGTGTTCGTAAACGGCACAGAGTGGTCGACCCCGCGAGGGGGACAGGTCATCCGGGTAAGCCGAGCCTGGAACGACGGCGACGAACTTCGACTCCGACTGCCGATGGCTGTGCGGGCATCGCGATGGCACGAAGACGCAGCCAGCATCGAACGCGGACCGCTCGTCTATGCCCTTCCGGTGGAGGGGGAGTGGAAAACGCTCGGTGACGACTACGAGCCGACCTGGGAGCTCGACGATCAAGTGCCCACCTGGACGGTGGAGCCCACCGAGCCTTGGAACTACAGTATCGTGCTCGACGAGGATGACCCGAGCCAAAGCTTCGACGTCGAACAGACCGGCGATGTGCCTGACTACCCCTGGACGGCCTCCGATGTCCCGATCCGTCTGACAGGGACCGGCAAGCGGCTTCCGTGGTGGAACGAGTACCACGGCGGCGCCGGCCCGCTGCCGCCAAGCCCGGTGCATCCAGACGAGCCCGACGAAGAGATTGAGCTCATTCCGTACGGAGCCACCACCCTGCGGGTGTCAGAACTTCCCGTGACCCCCGCTTGACGCAGGCTCCGGAGTGCCGGGTTCGACCCTGCGGTCTGGGTGTCGTCGCAATACGACTTTTTCCTTCGCGTTCCGTCCTTCGAGTTCGGGTCCCTGCCCCGTCCGGAGATCTGGTTCTTCACGTCTTTTCCCACCGCTTCTCTCATCCCCGTGGTCCTCTCGCGTCGTTGCCATTGCCCGACCGGACACGTTCGACGCGCGCTCGTCGCTGGATGCCTTCTTTTGGCCTTTGGGCTCGGAGAGGCCCGGGCCCAAGCCTCCTCTGATCTCTCCGCCTATTCGGTCACGGTCGCGGCCGCTGGTCTCGACCGCACTGCCTCGGTTGTGTCGTTTCCTGTTCCCACTCCCTCGACGACCGGCGCCTACCACCTTGAAGCCCCGTCGGGCGCCGCACAGCCCCTCCAGGTGGGACCGCGTCGTGCCTGGTTCGTGGTCGACAGCCTGGCCGCCGGGGCCTCGCGTACCTATCAAATCAAGGCTGGACGCATCCCCGCCGACAGCGCGGTCGCTCAGCGGCGCGGCAGAACGGTCGACATTTCGATTGACGGCGCTCCCGTCCTTCGCTACTGGGCAAAGCCCCGTCCGGTGCCGCCAAACGTCGACTCGATCTATGAGCGCGGCGGCTACTTGCACCCGGTCCGGACGCCGTCCGGCCACGTCGTGACTGGTGACTATTCCCCGGACCACCCGCACCACCACGGCCTCTGGTCGGCTTGGACGAAGACACGCTTCCGCGGACGAACCCCCGACTTCTGGAATATGGGCGACGGGACCGGGGGCGTCCAGACGATGGCTCTCGATTCGACGTGGAGTGGACCCGTGCAGGCGGGCCTGACGGCGCGGCATCGATACGTCGACCGCACCGGCCCGGCGCCCGTAACGGCACTGTACGAGACGTGGACCCTTCGCGTGTACCGCGTATCGACGGGTAAGAAGCACCCCGACTATCGATTGTTCGATCTCGCCGTCACCCAGACGACAGCCTCCAACAGTCCGCTCATTCTGCCGGAGTATCGGTACGGCGGCGTGGCGGTCCGCGGCCCCGATGCCTGGTACGGGAGTGACAACGCCCGTTTCCTCACGTCCGCTGGGCGCGACCGCTCGGACGGCAACCGGTCCCGGGCGCGCTGGACCTACTTTGGTGGCACGGTGGAGGGGAGGCAGGCAGGGATCGCTATGCTCGGGCATCCCACTAATTTCCGGGCGCCACAGCCGCTCCGCATCCCTCCAGACATGCCGTACTTTACGTTCGCTCCCTCGCAGCTGGGCACGTGGCGGATTTCACCGGGACGGCCGTACGAGGCCCACTATCGATTCGTCACGGTCGACGGCTCTCCGGACTCGGCCCTGCTAGACCGCCTCTGGACCGATTACGCCCATCCGCCGACGGTGACGGTCCACCCCGCCGATTAATTCGAGGTCTCGAACTGGTAAATCGACAACGTCCCTCCGCCCGAATCCGGGACGATCATCTCCGGGTAGTCGTCTCCCGTCAGGTCGTGCAGGATCAACCGGTCGTCTAGGGGATGGGTGTACGACGTTTTCCTCAGGACCCGGGGTTGATACTGACCGTCATGCGGGGAGTACACCACGATCGCCGAGCCCGAAGGGCGGGAGAGCACGGCGAGCATTGCGTCGCGTTGGGACCGGGGGAGCGGGAGGGCCTTTACGTTCCAGATCTCGGTGAAGGGCGGGCCGCCGAGAGCCGGCAGGTCGAGGTCGTGGCGGTGCCATGAAGGGGTCCAGGTGTAGTAGGAGAGCGTTTCGGTCTCGAATCCGCCAACGACTAGGTCCCGATGGGGCCCGCTGGAGGAGAACCGCCCGACGTCAACGTGGAGGGGATGCGTGAGCGTAGTGTCGATGGCATGCCGTTGCCAGGGCGTCGCAGGATCGTCACCGGGTTCGATCCAGAAAAGGCCCGGCTTCGCGCCAGGATTACGGTTCTTAATGTTGCGTCCGGTGTAGACGATCTCGCGGGCGTGCCCGTCGTCATTCGCGTCTATGCGCCGCGGGGTGAGCCACCAGGCGCTCTCGTGGACGACCATGCGGTGATCCGACCACGACGTAGACTCGTGCACCGGGCCGTCCTCGTAGTCGAGCCAGTGCACGCCCCCCGCACCGGCCTCTGTGCCTTCCCAGGTGTAGACGAGCTCCGGGCGGTCGTCGCCGTCGATGTCCGTGGGCAGGGAGGCCTGGAGGTACAGGCGATCCGACTGAATGGCTGTCGTTGCCCAGTCGCCCTCCGGGTCGTCCACCGGGCGGTGGAGAAGAATTTCGCCCGTCTCCTGGTCCAGCGAAAAAGCTTCCGGTTGCCCGTCCCCATCGACGTCCGCGAGGTCGTTGCCTTCAATTTCCGTGGCGTCGTCGTAGATCTGGTGGCGCTGCCAGTCGGTGGGCGTGTCCCCCTGCTCGAACCAAAACACTCCCCCTTCGGCTCCCGACGAGGTGAGGAGATCGACGGCCCCGTCCCCGTCAATGTCCCCAAGCGCGAGCCCGTCACAATCGGCCACCGGCCAGGACACCAGTTCGGTCATTCCCGTAATCGGAGCCGTCTGTCCGAGGGCCGGGCCACGGGCGAGCCCCAGCACGGCGAGTAAAATGAGACCTGTAAGTCGGGCCATCGCGAATCCTGTCGAGTGGAGGAAAAGCAGTGAAGGGGGCGTCCGGGTCAGCGTTCATCCACGCCAAGCTGCTCGAACGCCTGTTGAAGTTTTTCCCGGGCCGAGGCTGCCCGCTCGCCGCCCTCGCCGGGAGCGATAGGGCTCTGTTCCTGCGGGTCTTCGGCGACGTGGTACAGTTCGCCGTCGCCGTACAGTTTCCAGTCTCGCGTACGGGCCCATCGGTCGCCTTTCCACTCTGTGTAGATCCACGGTCGGTGTTGCGTGTCGTTGCCGAGCAGCTGCGGAGCGAACGAGACGCCGTCGATCGTTCGATCTTGAGGCACCGGAGCCCCTGCCAGGTCGGCAAATGTGGGAAGGAAGTCGGTAAAGTCGATGAGCGCGTTGCTCACCTCTCCGCTCGGCACGTGGCCGGGCCAGGAGGCGATCAGCGGAACGTGCGTGCCGGCATTGGTCATTTTGCCCTTGCCGCCTTGTACCGTGTCGCTGGGCACCGTCATAGTCACGTGTGTAGGACTTCCGTTGTCGCCCGTAAACAGGATCAGGGTTTCCTCTCGCAGGCCGTACCGCTCCAGTGCGTGGACGATGCGGCCCACGAGGCGGTCCATCTGCCCCACGAGTTCGGCGTACGTCTGGTAGTCTCCATCCGGGCTGGGCGGCTCTTCGTAGGGGCCGTCCGTCTTGGCGAGGTGGGGCAGGGTCATGGGAAAGTACGCAAAGAACCGCTGGTGCTCGTCCCGATTGCGCTTGATGTGGTCGATAAGGAAGTCGGTGTAGACGTCGGGGCCGTAGCGATGGTCGATGGCGTCGTCGACGAGCCGAGCATCCTGCCAGATGAGGGGATCGTAGTAGCGCGGGCCCTCGTGCCAAGCCCAGAATGAGTACCGATTGAACCCTTCCTTGCGGGGCTGCAGCGGCTTCTCTTCAAGCAAACCCATTTGCCACTTGCCGGCGGCGGCGGTGGCGTAGCCCGCGTCGCGCATTACGTTTCCGAACGTGACCTCGTCGGCGGGGAGGTGGCCCCACTGGTGGTCGTAGCGGAAGAGGTACCGACCGGTAAGAATCGTCGTGCGAGAGGGGCTGCACACGGGTGTGGAAAAGGTGTGCGTGAACCGGGTGCCGCTCTCGGCCAGCGCGTCGATGTTGGGTGTGTCGAACGACTGGCCCCCATACGCTCCGAGTGCCTCTTCGCCTAGGTCGTCGGCCATAATGAACACGATATTTGGGCGAGGCGCAGTGGTGTCCGCCGGGGCCGTGCTGATCGACTGGGCGAGGGCTGCACTGAGGGCGAGCCCGTGCACGAGCACGACGAGTCCGAAAACCCGGAGACTGCGAGTGAAGTCCATTCGTGGACGTAGATGTTCTGAGTGAGAGTCGGGCATTGGGATTCGGGACGGTGGAAACCGGTACGGGACGAGAACGGGGGAAGCTATTCGCCCGGACGCCACGGCTCCGGGCCGTCCTCCTTCGCTCGAAGGAAGCGGGCATCTACTTGGTCGTACCAGTCGTGCAATCGACTGCGTAGCTCTTCCACACGTCGCGGATGCTCGGCCGCCACGTCGTTTTGCTCACCCCGGTCGTCCGACAGGTTGAACAGCTGTACCGAACCGTCCCGGTAGTCCTCAACGAGCTTCCACGGCCCCATTCGGACGGCGCCTCCGGGAAAGCCGCCCTGATTCGAGTAGTGCGGGTAATGCCAGTACAGGGCGTTCCGGTTTAGAGAAGACCCTCCCTGCAGGACAGGCACGAGGGAAGAGCCGTCCATGTGCTGCTCGGGGCGCAGGTCCAGCCCCGCCGCGTCGAGGAGTGTAGGATACAGATCGGTGGTCGTGACGGGTACGTCTGTGGTGGCACCGGGATTGGTCACGCCCGGCCAGTGGATCATGTACGGCACCCGGATGCCGCCCTCGTACACCCAGCCCTTTCCGCCCCGCAGGGGCCGATTGGAGGTGTTGTGCCCTTCGGCGGTAGACAGCCCCCCGTTGTCGGACACGAACACGACCACCGTGTTGTCCGAGACTCCATTTTCGGAAAGCGCTTCTAAAACCTGACCGACGGAATGGTCGATCGCATCCACCATCGCTGCGTAGATCGGGTGGCCCTGTACCACTCGTGCCTTTTGGGGGCGACCCTCCTCCCAGGGTTGCTTGATTTCGATCTGCTCGAACTCCGATGTCTCGTCAAGATTGAGACGGTCTCGCTTTCGTCGGTATTTTTGGACGAGCGAATCGGGCGCCTGTCGGGGGTTGTGCACCTCGTAGAACGAGAGCAGCGCAAAGAATGGGTCGTTCTGGTGGGCCTCGATAAACTGTTCGACCTCTTGGGCGAGGCGGAATGGCAAATACTCGTCCGGGGGCCCGTCCTCAAGGCGCGGATTGTTGTAGGGCGAGAAATAGCCCTCGCTCCCGTGGGCTACCGGGGATCCTGCTCGCCAGCCACCCTTGTTGATGTCGAATCCCTGGTTCGTTGGCCAATGGATCGAGTCCGGGCCAAGGTGCCACTTGCCGCCAAACCACGTGTCATACCCGGCATCCCGGAAGGCTTCGGCAATCGTCACCCGAGTCGTGTCCATTGAGCAGTCGTACGGGGCATGTTGAAAACGCCCCGTGCGGTCGCCGCAGAACCAGTCGGTGTGGTTTTCGCGACTGGGGGCACGGCCGGTGAGGAGGCTGTACCGACTGGGGGAGCAGACGGGATTGGCCGCGTAGCCGTCCGTGAACATCATCCCTCTGCGAGCTAGCGAATCGATGTGGGGCGTCTCGTAGAACGTGTCGTCATTGTAGGCCCCTATGTCGGCGTATCCCAGGTCGTCCGCCACGATGACGAGTACGTTTGGACGTTGATCCTCCCCCTCCTGAAGACCACAGCCGACGAGGAGAAAGGTGAGAATCAGGACTGAAAACGAGAGGCGACGGCTCATTGCAGGGTGGGGGCGATTGGGATTTGACCTCAGCAGTTCGGGGGACCGTTTTCTTGGTGGAGGGGCCATTCCCTTCCTTCGACAAGCTGGGCCCTAAGGATGTGCGTAGTATTGCAGTCACGTGAACAATTTGCAAATGGTGGGCAGAGAAACTGACCCCCGATTTTTAAACGAGGTCTCCGCAGATTTGTCCATGTTCATCAGTAGCTAAAAGGGCGTTCAAATTTCGAAGGACGTTTTGTAGATTATGGATCGCAGTCGGATGCCTCTTCCAAATTTGCCCCGGATGATCGTGATTCATTTCAGGAAGGTGTGGACGTTGATCGCCTGTGTGATAATTGCCACGCTGATGTCGGTTCGGCCGACGAGCGCGCAACCGACACAGGGCGAGTCCCCCCCTAATATCGTGTTCGTCTTGGTCGACGATCTGGGATACACGGATGTCAATCCATTCACCTTTCACCCCGACCGATATTACGAAACGCCAAACGTGACGCGGCTGGCCGGGCAGGGCATGATGTTCACGAACGCGTACACCAACGCCGCCAACTGTGCCCCGAGCCGCGCCGCCCTCATGAGTGGACAGGCTTATCCCCTCCAGCCCATTTACACCGTCAATAGCGGGGCCCGGGGCGACGCCGAGAACCGGGGACTCATTCCGGTCGAGAACGAGACCACGCTACCCCTCGAAAAAATCACCATCGCAGAGCAGCTTCAGGACGCTGGGTACGCAACGGCGTTCATGGGCAAATGGCACCTCGGAGCGCCTCCGGAGGCGGGCCCCAAGCAGCAGGGGTTTGACGTAAACGTGGGCGGCACCGCGGCCGGACATCCGTCGTGGGAGGGAGCCTACTTCCGACCCAACAACAATCCCGAGATTGACGACGCGGAGGCGGGGGAGTACATGACGGATTACCTGTTTCGGAAGGCCGAGGCGTATATCCGGCAACACCAGGATGAGCCGTTTTACCTGCAACTCTCCCCGTATTCGGTGCACGTTCCACTTCAGGCTCCGGAGTCGCGAATCGCGCCCTTCAAGGAGAAGCGACCCGTTGGGGGGCACAACGACCCGACGTACGCGGCCATGATCAAATCAATCGATCGGGGCGTGGGGCGGATCATGGGGACGCTCGACGAGCTCGGATTGGAGGAGAATACGCTTGTCGTCTTCTACTCGGACAATGGCGGCCTTGGCGGGTACCGGTCCATGGGCCTGGAGGAGAATGGCGTCACCGATCACGTGCCTCTTAAGGGTGGAAAAGGGTCATTCTACGAGGGAGGCATCCGAGTACCCCTCATCGTTCGATGGCCTGGAGTCACGCGACCGGGAACAACCACCGACGAGCCGGTGCTGGGCAGCGACTTTTTCCCGACCCTGCTCGACGTTGCCGGCATCGAGCCGCCCTCCAATTATCCGATCAGTGGGACCAGTTTTGTCCCGATTCTAGAGAGCGCCGGGGCCACACTCGACCGGGAGGCCCTCTACTGGCATTTTCCCGGCTACCTCCAAGCGTATGGCCCAGGCAACTGGCGCACCACACCGGTGAGTGTCGTTCGTTCGGGGCCGTGGAAGCTGATGCGGTTTTATGAAAACAACCGCCTCGAGCTGTACAATCTGGACACCGACATCGGCGAAACCGAAAACCTTGCCCAGGAGCGCCCCGAGAAGCGAAAGGAATTGGTGGGTCGTCTCGATGCGTGGCTCCAGCGAACGGACGCGCCAATGCCTCGTCGGAAGGAGAAGTAGAGGAATCCGGCGGCCTGAATTCACGGTTGCTGCTGGCGGTAGCGGTGCAGTTTCTTCCTCAAGCGCTGCACTATCTCGGGGCGTTCGGCGTAGAGATTGTTTTGCTCTGCGGGGTCCCGGCCAAGATGGTAGAGTTGACCTTGGGGCTCTCCTGGACCGGGCTCACGCGTGTTCGGCTCCGAAATGAACCCTCCACTTCCGAGCCCCGGAATCAGCTTCCAGGGGCCGTCCCGGACGGTCAGGTAGTACGTGCTCTGAATCACGGCTCCATCTCGGGGCACGGAGTCTTGAGCCGCTGTGAAGACCGACCGGAGGGTGCGCCCATCCGTCGAGTCGGAGGGGAGGGGCGACCCCGCGAGATCGGCGAACGTGGCCGGCATGTCGGTAAAGGTCAGGAGCTGATCGTTGGTGGTTTGGGCGGGGATTTGACCGGGCCAGCGAGCGATGAACGGGACCCGGTGTCCACCCTCCCAGGCATCCGCCTTCATGCCGCGGTATTGGCCCGTTGATCGGTGGTTGAAGCGCTCCTCGTCCTTCTCGTACCAGACGGGCCCGTTGTCGCTGGTAAACACGACGAGGGTGTTTTCGCGCAGGCCCAGTCGGTCCAGCGCCTCCAGGACCCGTCCAACGGTGGCATCTACCTGCGTCACGAAGTCGCCATACAGCCCCGCGCCGGTGGTACCCTGCAGGGAATCAGTGGGGAGCCAGGGCGTGTGCGGGGCAGCGAGAGCCATGTACATGAAGAAGGGCTCTCGGTCCCGTTCCTCCTGGTGATCCTCCAAATACGAGACGGTTTCCTCAGCGAAGCGGGGCAGAACCTCGTCGTGCCGAAAGTTTGGGGCTCGGTCGCCGGCCCGCCAGAAGGCTCCCTGAATGTCCGTCCAGTGGTCCGCCGGGCTTTGGTTTCCTCTCGTCGTGTCGGTCGGTTCCGCGACGCACCGGTCGTCCCGAATGTAGAAGTAGGGCGGCTGATCGAGCGAGGCCGGAATGCCGAAATAGTGGTCGAAGCCCCGATCGACCGGACCGCCTCGTAACGGTGCCGAGCACTCATAGTCTGTCCCACCGTGAAAGCCCAGATGCCACTTGCCCACCATATAGGTCTGGTAGCCGCGACGGCGCAGCGAGCTGGCAATGGTGGTCTGATCAGGCCCCGTGAGAGCGCGCTCGCGCCACTCCGACGTTTCTTCTCGATGCGGATGCCGACCGGTCACAAGGCCGTAGCGTGAGGGAATGCACACCGATCCAGAGGCATGAGCATCGGTAAAGCGCATTCCCTGTGTGGCCAGGCGGTCGATGTGGGGCGTTGCAACGTTCGCATCAGGATTGTAGGCGCCCACATCGCCGTAGCCCATGTCATCGGCGAGGATAAAAACAATGTTCGGTCGGTCCTGACTCTGAGATGGCTTCTCCGTTGAGCACCCCGTCGCGAGCAGGGCGGCCGAGATGAGAAGGAGAACACTTGAGAGCCAAAAGCAATTTATCGGTCTCATCGAAGGACAGAGGGTGGGAGAAGATTCTGATTTCCGTGACATGGGGACCGGGTAGGGGGAGACTGGTGGGACGAGAAGGAACCGAGCCGGTGGGGGGATCAGCTATGAGACTCGTCCAAGTGGGGATTTAGTTGATACGTTTCCCCCGAAGAGCTCTAGACGTATCATTCCGATACGTTGGATCTATCTAGGTATATTTGATCCGGAAGAAAGATAGACTAAGTCCATATTTTCTCCACCTGTATACTAATGCTTGTTTTGTAGTTTTTCAAAAGCGCTTCCAAAACGGTGAGGGTGTGCTATTCTCGCTGGAGCAAACGCGATCAAGGGGGGCAGTGGATTTATCTTAGTCTATCGGGTGCGGCAGGGGGCGGGCCCGGATCGAGTCGAGGAGAGCGGCCATCTCGCGGGCTCGTTTCGGATGGTCGTCAATCACGTTGTTCTGTTCCCCCAGGTCCGACTCTAGGTTGAAAAGCATGGCCTGATCGGGCGGTGGCTCCGGAGTGGCGATCGGGCTTTCTGGATCGTTGTGCTTGGCAGCGACCCATTCGGGGTGGTCTCCTGCAGGAATGTATTTCCACGGGCCCCGGCGGAGGGCGAGCTTGGCAACGCCCTGTTCGACGAGGCGGGAGCGGCCGCCCTCACTCTGTCCCAGGAGCACCTCAGGGAGGGGAGCGCTGTCGGGGCCGGCCTCCTCAGGCGGGGATGCCCCAATGAGAGACGCCAGGCTTGCGAACAGGTCCACCTGACTGATAAGGGCCTCCGAGGTGGTTCCCGCCGTGGTCTCTCCGGGCCACCGCACGATAAAGGGCACCCGCGTGCCACCTTCAAACGATTGATATTTGCCCCCGCGGAGCGGACCGTTGGCGTCGTGCCCATTGGCCTCCTCAATGGCCCCGTCGTCGTAGCCGTCGTTGTAAACCGGTCCGTTGTCGCTGGTGAAGACCACAAGGGTTTCCTGCGTCAGGCCGAGCGAGTCCAGTGTGGCCGTAACTTGGCCCACCACCCAATCGGCTTCCTCTATGGCGTCCCCCCGAAGCCCGGCATCGCTCTCCCCCCGGAACTGCTCGTTTGGCCAGCGCGGGACGTGCACGTCGCGGAGGGGAAGGTACAGGAAAAAAGGGTTTTCCTGGTGGTCCTGGAGAAATGATTGGGCTCGGCGGACGAAGGTCGGGGCAATCTCTCCGTCCGACCACCAGGCCGACTGTCCCCCCGCCATCCAGCCGATGCGACTGATGCTGTCGACGATGGTGCCAGAATGCTGAGGGTCGGCGGGGTAGCGCAGTCTTTCGGGGTGGCTCTCACCGGTCGGGAGAGAACCAATCTGTTCCTCAAAGCTGACCCGTAGCGGTGGATCGTTGGGATCGAGGTTGTGGACGTGATGCCCGTCGAGGTAGACGGTCGGCACCCGGTCATTGGTGGAGGGCATGATGAATGATCGGTCGAAGCCCAACTCGAGAGGGCCAGGTGCGATGCGCTCATTCCAGTTTACCGATCCGGTTCCCAGACCCAGGTGCCACTTGCCCACAATCCCTGTCGTATAGCCGGCCTCGTCGAAGACGGAAGCTAATGTGGCTCGAGATGTGTCGATCACAAGGGGGGCGTCGCCGGGCAGGATAGAGGCTCCCTCCCTACGGAACGCATACCGCCCTGTGAGCAGAGAGTATCGGCTCGGCGTACAGGTCGAGGCGGATGCATGCGCGTCGGTAAAGCGCACTCCGTTGCGGGCGAGCCGGTCGATGTTTGGGGTGTTGATTTGCGTGGCCCCGTAGGCGCCGACGTCTCCATAGCCCACGTCATCGGCGTAAATGAGGACCACGTTGGGGCGTGAGTTCGAGTCGGTCGTGTCCTGGGGCATTGGTTCGGCGCATGCGGCGCAGAGGAGACCGAGCCCAACCAGGAGCGGGGTCCACGTTGGCACAGGGGGACAGGGGATATAGGACGTCCGGACTGGAAGACTCATAACAAGTGGCCTATTATTTTCCGCATAGTAAAAGAGACGGGTCAAGAGGTATTCGGTCT
>CAYLMT010000010.1:20300-27826 GCA_964384855.1 uncultured Salinivenus sp. | reverse complement strand
CGCTTCTCGCCGTTCCTGGGAGAGATGATTCACTTTGTCCAGGACATCACCGTGCTTCTCGAGGAGGTCAATTCTACGATTCGAACACGGTCCGGCCACATGGAGCGCGCGTCCGAGCATCTCAAGAGCGTGTCGGAAGCGACAGAGGTGGCCACGAGCGAAATTCTCGACCACTCCGACGAGGTGCTTACGGAGATCGAGGACCTCGAAGACCAGTTGTCCACGCTTGAGGAGCAGTTTGCCGAAGCGAAGGCAGCCGACGACCGGCTTCTGTCGTTGCTCCGGGAGGAACTCGGGGAGGAGCACGAGGAGCTGCTGGAGGAGGCCGAGAGCATTCAGGACGAGAAACAGTCCCTCCGGGATGAGTGGACGACGCAGTTGCGGGATGCCCGCGACGCCATGTCGCCCATCCGGGACCGCATGAACCAGATTATGATGTCCTTCCAGGTGCAGGACATTACCGAGCAACAGTTGTCCAGCGTCAATCACCTGATTGAGACGGTTCGGGAGCGGATCGACGCGCTATTGGAGCGCCTCGGGACGGGGCAGGCCGCCGAGGAGGACGTGCCGTCGGGAAAGCCGTCCCGCACGGCCACCTTCAATATGAACGCCGAGTACGACCGCTCCCCCGAGCGCCAAAAGTTGGCCGACGACCTTGTGGCGGAGGCACAGTCGGGGACGACGGAGGCTCCCAACGGAACGGCCGAGAACGGATCGTCCACGTCCTCGAACGGGGACTCGTCCGGCGGGAGCGAGTCGGCGTCGCAGTCCGATATCGACCAGATGTTTGATCAGGGGTCGGAGGAGGAAGCAGACGACGGCAGCGAGCCCGCCTCTCAGGAGGAAATCGACGAACTTTTTCAGTAGGGCCCGCGACCGACGCGCCGCCCGCGGCCCCTGCCTCTTCACAAGGCGCACAATCCGCTTCCGCTTCCATGGATGAGCAGCACCCCATACACGACGACAGCATGCAGGAGATCGTCGAGAGCTTCGTGGTGGAGGCCACGGAGATCTACGACGGGCTCGAAGGCGATCTCCTGCAGCTCGAAAAGACGCCCGAGGACGAAGAGCTCGTCGACAGCGTGTTTCGGGACGTGCACACAGTCAAGGGCACGGCCGGCTTCCTCGACCTCGAACAGCTCAGTACGCTCGCGCACCGGTTCGAGGAGGTGCTCGACGCAATGCGCGAGCAGGAGGTGGACTTCGAGCCGGCCATGACCGACGTGATGCTGTGTGCCTTCGACCACATGAAGGTGCTCACGCAGCAGGTTATCGACCGGGAGCTGGAGCCGCTCGACCTGGAGCCCCTGCTGGAGGCTCTGCAGGCGATCAATGAGGGGACGTTCGAGGCCGGGGAGATCTCGCTTCCGGATCCGGACGCCGACGGGGCCGCTGTGGGCAACGTGACCGCTTCCGAGGAGGGGGACGAGGCCGAACCGGCCGATCCGAGCGCCAACGATTCGGCGGATGCAGAGTCGTCCGGTGCGTCTTCGTCGTCGAAGGGGAACGGGGACAGCGATTCTAGAGGGAAGGCGCCGGACACCATCCGCGTCGAGGTGAGCCGGCTGAATCAACTGATGGACCTGGTCGGGGAGCTGGTGCTGGGGCGCAACCGGCTCTTACAGCTCATTACCGATGCCCGCACCGAGGAAAACGCACGCGCCGACACGGACGAGACCCTCCGCCTCGACTCCTTGCTCACCGAGCTGGAAGAGGCCAGCGACAAGGTCGACTACACCACCACGGAGCTGCAGAGCGCCATCATGCAGACGCGCATGGTGGAGGTGGGGCAGGTCTTTGGCAAGTTCCCGCGCGTGGTGCGGGACCTGGCCCGCGAGTTCGACAAGAAGATCGACCTGACGGTAGAGGGGGAGGATACAGAGCTGGACAAGTCGCTGATCGAGGAGATCGGGGATCCGCTGCTGCACCTCGTCCGAAACGCGGCGGACCACGGCATTGAACCGCCCGAGGAGCGAAAGAAAAAAGGCAAAGACCCGCGCGGCGAGATTCACCTCTCGGCGTCCCACGCCGGCAATCACATCATCATTGAGATCGCCGATGACGGGGCCGGGCTCGACCCGGACGCCCTGAAGCGAAAGGCCATCGAGAAGGATGTGCTGAGCGAGGACGAGGCCGAGGACATGAGCGACACGGAGGCGTATCAACTCATTTTCCGCCCGGGGTTTTCGACCACCGAGACGGTGGGACAGGTGTCGGGGCGCGGCGTCGGGATGGACGTGGTGAAAACCAACCTGGCCGAACTCAATGGCACGATCGACATCGATTCGACGCTCGGTGAGGGCACGCGCTTCACGTTGAAGCTGCCCCTCACGCTCGCAATCCTCCAGAGCATGCTCGTGCGCACTGGGGCGGAAACGTTCGCGATCCCGCTCTACGCCGTGTCAGAGGCTGTGCGCCTAGAGCCGGGCATGATCGAAACGATTCAGCAGGGCGAGGTCATGGAGCACCGGGACCGGGTGATCCCTGTGATGCGGCTCGGGGACGTGTTGGACGTGCAGTCTCCAGACGCCGGCGGGCAGCGGGCCGACCGCTTTACCGAGAAGCAGGACGCGTACGCCGTCGTCGTGAGCGTGGCCCACCGCCGCGCCGCGCTCGTCGTCGATGAACTCATCTCTCAGGAAGAGGTCGTCATCAAGTCGCTCGGCGACTACCTCAAGTCTGTGCCGGGCATTGCCGGCTCCACTATCCTGGGGGACGGGCAAGTCATCATGGTGCTCGACATCGGCGAGCTCATTCAGAAAGAAGAGGCCATTTCTGAGGATGAGGCCCCCGAGGCCGTCGGCGCGGACGGGACGCCGGCCGCCTCGTCGGCATAGCTCTTCGTTCAGTGAACAGTGACCATTCGCTTCTCCTGCGTCCCCCATGATCCGAGTCCTCGTCGTTGACGATTCGCTGGTGATGCGGAAGGCCATCTCGCGGATCCTTGAGCGGGCCGACGACACGACGGTCGTGGACACGGCCGCGGATGGAGAGGAAGGGGTGGAGAAGGCACGCCGGCTGGAGCCCGACGTGGTGACGATGGACGTGGAGATGCCGAAGATGAATGGCATCGAGGCCGTCCGCTGCATCATGGATGCCTCCCCGCGGCCCATCCTCATGGTCAGCTCGCTTACGGAGAAAGGGGCCGAGGTGACGATCGAGGCGATGCGGGCGGGGGCGGCCGACTTTGTGTCGAAAGGGGAGTCCAGCGCGACACTTCGGGCCAACGACGTCGAGTCGAAGCTCCTCGATAAAGTGCGGGCCCTCGCCCGCTCGGATGCTCGGCTGTTCCGGGACGACGAGTCCGCCCCGGACCCGGGAGCGGCGTCTCCCCCTTCTGGCACCCGTGCTCCCTCTCCGCCGTCCAGCACTGTCGCCCGGCCCGAGGCCTCCTACGAATTGGCCGTCATTGGGGTGTCGACGGGCGGGCCGATGGCCCTCCAGCACGTGATCCCGGCCTTGCCCGCCGAGTTTCCGGTGCCGATTGCGGTCGTGCAGCACATGCCGCCCCAATTTACTCGCTCCCTGGCGGACCGTCTCGACTCGCTCAGTGCGCTCTCCGTCGCCGAGGCCGACGAGGGGATGTTGCTCGAACCGGGGCGGGTCGTCGTTGCGGCGGGCGACCGCCACCTCACGGTGGAGCGGCGCGAGGACGCCCTCACGGTTCGTACGCCGATGGAGCCTGCGGACGGCGCCCACCGTCCGTCGGTCAACGTGCTATTTCGGTCCGCCGCCGAGGCGTGCCGGGAGGAGGTGCTGGCCCTCGTGATGACGGGGATGGGGAAGGACGGATTGGACGGGGTCCGGCAGATTAAGAACGACGGCGGCACCGTCTACGTCCAGGACGAGGATACGTCCGTGGTATACGGGATGCCGCGCGTCGTCATGGAGGCCGGCCTTGCGGACGAGTCCTTTGCGCTCGACGGCCTTCCGGATGCGCTGCAGCGGGCCGTGGGGACTCCGGCCCGGCCGTAGGCGCGTCGGGCCCCGGCAGAACGGACGGGATGAAGGCACGCAGTTTGTACCGTTCAAGGGCGCATGGTCGTCACCCAGCTCAACCGTTTCGTCATGGCACCCGAAGAACGTCGCCTCGTGCTTCGCACTTCTGTCGTCGGGGTGCTCTTGCTCGGCGTCCTGTGGGGCGGGGCCGCCGTTCCGTCTGCTTGGGGCCAGCGCGGGCCTCACGTCGACGAGCACGTGCAAGAGGTCACCCAGAACGCGCGGCCCGAAGCTCCTGCCCGCTCGGTCCGGCACCGGCTGCGAGACTACGAGTCGTACGTCCAGTATTTCTCCGGGCTCGCGTACACCCGAAGCGGCGTAAACCTAAACACCAACTTCGTCCGAGCACTCATCGCGGCCGAATCGGGCGCCCGGCCCCAGGCGGTGTCGTCCGCCGGGGCCATCGGGCTCATGCAGATTCGACCCGAAACCGGGCGCCGCGCCGCGCGCTCTCTCTATGACACCGGCTACGATTTCCGGTTCATCGACCGGCGCCAACTTCGCAGCCTCTCAGCCGACGATCTGAAGGACCCGGCCCTCAACATCCTGATCGGATGCTATCTGCTGGACCGCTACAACGCGGAGTTTGGCGACAATCTGGCCCGCACGGTGGGCGCGTGGAATGCGGGGCCGGAGCGTGTGCGTCAGTACCGCGGCACGCCGCCCTACGAGGAAACGGTGGGGCTCATCCGTCGCGTGAACGCCTTCTATCTCTACTTCCGACGTCAGGACGGCCGGTAAGCCTGGGGTGCTCGTCGATCCCAGCCGGCCACGCGGCCCCTCCGTAGGTACAACTCTCAGGCGGGGGCTTCGTGAAGCCACGGGGCCGTTCTGAACGAGCGTCGTTCCGAGTGGGGGACGAAGGGAGCGCTTTAAGTCTGCAGTGTAGAGACGATAACAAGATCCTACCCCATACTCCCACCACACCGACTCCTTTCCGCGTTTCTCCCCCATCATGCCTCGATTTCGAGACCTGAGCATCCGGGCAAAGCTTCTCTTCACGCTTCTGGGCATCGGCGTGCTCTCGATTGGCACCATTGGGTGGATCGGGTACTCAAGTGCACAGCAGAACCTCAAATCCGAAGCCTTCGGGAAGCTGGCGGGGGTGCAGGCGAACAAGGCGAACGCCGTGGAGAGCTACTTCGAGGACATCCAGGACCAGGTCGTTACGATGTCCGAAAACGACCAGACGATTCGGGCCATGCGGGAGTTTCGGTCAGCCTTTCGAGTGCTCGATGCCCGGAACGCCGCCCCGATGGGGAACGGAGCGGAGGCCGTGCGGAGGTATTACGAGGAAGAGTTCGTTCCCCGTCTCGAAGAGGGCACTGGGGCGGACGAGTCCGCTGATCCGTACGTGCCGGAGGAGGGGCACATTCAGTACCTGCAGAACAAGTACATCGCGTCGAACTCGAATCCGGTTGGCGAAAAAGACCAACTGAACCGACCGGACGAGGGCTGGGAGGTGTACCACGTGCCGCACGCGCAGTATCACGACGACTTCCGCCGGTTTCTCCGCTCGTTCAATTACTACGACCTTTTTCTGGTGGAGCCGGACAGCGGCCACATCGTGTATTCGGTGTACAAGGAGGTTGATTTTGGGACGAGTCTGCTCGATGGTCCGTACCGGGACAGCAACTTTGCCGAGGCGTTTCGTGCGGCTCGGGAGGCCGAGAGTGGTGAGGAACACCGGCTCGTTGATTTTGCGGCGTACAGCCCGTCGTATGGAGCGCCGGCCTCGTTTATCGCGTCGCCCATTATGGACGAGGGGGAGGTGATTGGGGTACTGGTCTTTCAGATGCCCGTCGGAGAAATCAACAAGACGATCACGGGGGGGCAGGACTGGCAAGCGGAGGGACTCGGGCAGACGGGGGAAACGTTTCTAGTGGGGGCGGACCGTCAAATGCGGACCGACGCCCGGTTTCTTCTCGAGGGCAAGGAGTCGTACCTGGAGACCCTCCACGGCCAAGGATACGAAGACGCCACGGTCGACCGGATCGATGCCCTCAACACCACGATTCTCCAGCAGGAGGTGCAGATGGAAGCGGTCGACCGGGCCCTGGCCGGAGAGACGGGCCGGACGATGGAGTCCGACTACCGCGGGGAGACGGTCCTGAGTGCCTACAGCCCGGTTGGCATTGAAGGCGTCGACTGGGCCGTTGTGTCGAAGATCGACCACGATGAGGCGCTCGCCGCTGTCGACGCCCTGACGTGGCGGTTGGGGCTGTGGGGCGGAGCGCTACTGGTCCTGGCGGGCGGTGTAGCGCTCCTGTTTGTCCGCTCGTTCACGCGGCCGATCATGGCACTCCGAAACGCCTCCCGGAAAGTGGCGGCTGGCACCTTGGATATCTCCGTACCGGTTCAGGCCGAGGATGAGGTGGGAGAGCTCACGAAGGCCTTCAATGAGATGGTCGACCAGAACCGGGAGGCCTTGAACAATGCGGCGGCAAAAGAAAAGGAGGCCCGACAAGCCACGCAGGAGGCCGAAGAGGCCCGGGACCACGCCGAACGGCAGCGGGCCGACCTGCAGGAGAGCATCGAGACGATGATGGGGGCCATGGACCGGTTTGCCGATGGGGATCTCACGGTGCAGCTCGACACGGACCGGGACGACGAGATTGGGCGCCTGTTCGGAGGGTTCAACCGTGCCGTCAAGAATCTGCGCCGGATGGTCGTGAAGGTGCGGAAGGTCGCCGAGTCGACGGCCGCGTCGGCCGGGCAGATCAGCACGTCCAGCGAGCAGATGGCGGCCAGTGCCGAGGAGCAGTCTGCCCAGTCCGAGGAGGTGGCCGCGGCGGTGGAGGAGCTCAATCAGACGATCAACGAGAATGCCAAGAGTGTCCAAGAAACCGCCGACGCCGCGGCGACGGGCGGCAAGCAGGCCCGTCGCGGCGGAGAGGTCGTTGCCGATGCAGTGAACAAGATCGACGAGATTGCCGACGTGGTCGACCGCTCGGCCGAGATGATCGAGCGTCTGGGAGCCTCCAGTGAAGAGATCGGCCAGATTGTGGAGACGATCGACGAGATTGCCGACCAGACCAATCTACTTGCGCTGAACGCTGCCATCGAGGCGGCCCGGGCCGGAGAGGAGGGGCAGGGCTTTGCGGTCGTGGCCGAAGAGGTGGGCAAGCTGGCGGAGCGGACCGACCAGGCGACCGACGAGATTGGCGAGATGATTGATCAGGTACAGTCGGAGACCGACGAGGCCGTGGAGTCAGTGCGGCAGGGCACCCGTCGGGTCGAGGAGGGATTGGAGCTGGCCGACCAGGCCGGGACTGTCCTCGATGAGATCGTCGAGTCGATTGCTCAAGTGGAAGAGCGGGCCGACGAGATTGCGGCGGCCTCGGAGCAGCAGTCCACCACCAGTGAGGAGATCGCCCAGAGCGTTCAGTCAATCTCGACGGCCGCCCAGGAGTCGGCCGCCTCGGTAACCCAGGTGGCCGACTCGGCCGCCGACCTCGACGCGCTCACCAAGACGCTCCGTGAAAGCATCGAGCAGTTCCGAATCGAACGTGCCGAGGGGAGGCCGG
>CAYLMT010000010.1:0-20200 GCA_964384855.1 uncultured Salinivenus sp. | reverse complement strand
CCGGTCGCTGCCGATGTCTATAAGTGAAGTGTGTCTGTTCTTGACGCTCGATACTCTTTACGAAACCCCCTTCGCCCATCATGCGCATGCGTTCCCTTGTCCTCCTTCCCGTCCTCATCGCCTTCATCGTCGGCGGTACCGTGCCGGCTCCGTCAGACACGGATCCGGCCGACGGCACCACGAACGTGGCGACCGGTCAAAGTGCCGGGTTGGTTCAGCAGATGTTTTTCCTGAATAAGATGCGCCCGGATGTCGAGCGAGTCGGGCTCATTTGGAAGCGCGGCGTCTCGGGTCAGGAAAAGACGATTGAGCGGGCCAACCGGGCCGTGGCCTCGATCGAAGGCAAGCTGTACGTCGGATACGTCGAGGACAAGAGCAGCGTCGCCGAGCAGTTTCGGGTGTTAACCCGCGAGCACGACGTTCAGGCCATCTGGATTATCGAGAACGATGGAGTCGTCAATGCCTCGGCCCCTCGCGAGTACCTGATCAAGAATACCATCAAGCAAGGGATTCCCCTGGTGGCGCCGAGCCGAGACTGGGTCGACGCCGGCGCCCCCGTGACGATCGCGGAGAATAATGGATCCGTTCAGATTCTGCTGAACGAGCAAGCGGCGAAGGCCACGGCGCTTGAGGTGCCGGAGGAATACCAGTCGAACACTGAACTCATTGCGGCGGCCAACTGACGGAGGTCCTTTCTGCGAGCCGGGTCCGGTGTTGGGCCCGGTCACGTCCCGCGAGAGCTTCCAGCATCCCCCTTTCCAGTAGATAGCGCATTACCCGATTCCTCGACTCATGCCCCTTCGGTTTTCGGATCTCAACCTTGGCCCTCGCTTCGTCTTGCTCTTGTCGATCGGGGCTGTGGGCGTCGTCGTCTTGTTCCTGTCGTTCGTCTTCCATTCCCTGAATCAGGCGGAGCTCGAGGTGGAGCGACGCGGGCAGTTGATGGCCGAGACGGTGGGGCAGCAGTCCGTCGTGAAGATCAAGATGGGCGACCAGGCTGGGCTCGAAGAGACGCTCAAGCGATCGGTGGAGGGCAGCTCAGCACTCGGTGGTGGTTTCTATAACTCCGACGGGGAGCAGATTGCCTCGTACGGGCTTGAGGAAACGCTCCCGTCCGCGGCCCAGGAACTGGAGGCCGGCGGCGCGGCGCGGTGGGTCGAAACGACCGATGGGGCCTCCGCGCTGGTCGCGACGTCGGACGTGGTGAGCAACGGAGAGACGATTGGGTCGGTGCTCATGGTGATGCCGTCCGACGTGTTGCAGGAGACCAAGCAGACGAGCTATCTGATCGCGGGGGGGATTATTTTGGGGATTGGTTTGCTGGGCGTGTTCATCGTGGTGGTGTTGCGGCGCACCGTGGCCCGTCCGGTCAATGCGCTTCGGGAAGCGGCAGACAAGGTGCGCGACGGCGACCTGGACGTACAGGTTGACGCAGATCAGAAAGATGAGATTGGTCAGCTGGCCGATGCCTTTAACGCGATGATAGAGGCCAGCCGGAAGAAGACCGAGGCTTTGGAAGAAAAGTCGGCGCAGGCCGAGCAGGCGCTGGAGAAGGCGGAGACCCTCCAGTACGAGGCCGAAGAAGAGCAGGAGTACTTGCGCGAGCAGTTCAACCGCATTTCCGACGTGTTGTCGGCTGTGGAGGAGGGCGACCTCACCCAGCGGCTGACGGTCGAAAAGGACGACGCGGTCGGCCAGCTCATGCAGCAGGTCAACGCAATGATCGACCAGCTCGCGGGTCTCATCCAGGAGGTAGAGGCCACCAGCAGCCAGCTTTCGGCGGCGGCAGAGACGACGGCCTCCACGGCCGCGGAAATGTCGGCCGGCACCGAGGAGCAGGCCGAGCAAACGACGGAGGTGGCGGCGGCCGTCGAGGAAATGTCGTCCACCGTGGCGTCCTCCTCCGAGCATGCCGAGCGCACCAACGAGAAGGCCCGCCACGCGTCAGAGCTCGCGGAGAAGGGCGAGAAGGTCTTCAACCGCACCACCCAGGCAATGGAGCGAATCGTGGAGGTCGTCAACTCGTCGTCCGATAAGGTGTCGGCCCTCGGCGAGGCGAGCGCCGAGATCGGCGACATCGTACAGGTCATCGAGGACATTGCCGACCAGACGAATCTGCTGGCCCTCAATGCGGCCATCGAGGCGCAGCGCGCTGGCGAGGAGGGAAAAGGCTTTGCGGTCGTGGCCGACGAGGTCCGCGAGCTGGCCGAGCGGACCACCTCCGCAACCCAGGAGATTTCGGACGTGGTCGCGCAGATTCAGGAGCAAATCGACGAGGTCGTCACCTCCATGGACAAGGGCACCGACGAAGTAGAGAGCGGACTCGCCCTCACGGAAGAAGCCTCGGACGCCCTCGATGAGATTACTGCCTCCATCGACGACATGGCGACGACGATTGACCAGATTGCGGCGGCGACCCAGGAGCAGTCGGCCACGACGAGCCAGATTGCCGAGAGCGTCGAGTCGATCTCCGGGGTGGCCGACGACGTGTCGAACTCGACGAATCAACTGGCGGAGATGGCCGACGACATGTCCCACCAGGCCGAGGACCTGAGCGAGCTTATCGAGCAGTTCGACGTTTCGGGAACGGAGAATCCCGCGAGGGCGCGAGAGAGCGAGGCGGCACTGGAGCCCAACCCGGATGTGTCCGCGTCCGGCTCGAACGGAGCGGCGGTCGGGGCGGCCTAGTGGGAGGAGGGCGATTGGATGCTTAAGGTCCACTGCGGCGCGCCGATAAATATGGGTGCGCCGGACCTCTTTTGCCCCTCGTCGACTCGCTTGATGAAACGCCCGGATTTTGGCATTTGGTGGACGGCTCTCCCAGTGGGGTGGATCGCAGTGTCCGTCTGGGGCGTCGCGGTCGGCAGTGGGTTCGTGCTGCTGACGAGCTACCAAAATGCGCCCGGGAGCCCCGCCCAGGCCCCCGCTCAGTGGCCGGCCGACAGTCGGCTTGAGCCGGCTTCTCAGGGGGCGACACTGCTCGTGTTTGTCCATCCGCACTGCCCCTGCACCGATGCGACGATGGAGGAGTTGGCGCGGCTCATGCGTCACGTTCGAGACACCGTGCGGGCACATGCTGTCTTTTTGCAGCCGGAACAGGTCGACCCGGGTTGGGTGACGACGTCGCTCTGGCGGCGGGCCGAGTCAGTGGCCGGTGTCACACCACGGCCCGATCCCGCGGGGCGTGAGACCGACCGGTTCGGGGTGGCTACCTCGGGCCAGGTGCTGCTCTACGGGCCCGACGGATCACTCCGTTTTCAGGGCGGCATCACGGCGGGGCGCGGCCACGAAGGCGACAATGCCGGTCGCACTGCCCTCCGCACGCTTCTAACGGGGGGGCGGCCGGCGGAGACCGAGACGTTCGTCTTCGGCTGTTCGATGCACCAGGACGGAACGACCGGATGCATCGGGGGGATGTGCCTTCAGTGAGTGTTTGTTCCACCACTGCCTTTATGAACGCTCAGATTATTCGATCGCTATGTCCTCCGCACCGACAGCTTCCTTAGAAAGTCCGGAGTCGCCTTCCGACGACGTTGAGTTTTCGGGCGACACGGCCGCGCCGGAGGAGGTGCATCGTCGCTTCCTAACGTACGTGACGGAAAACTATCGCAACGTCGACGTTCGGTTTGCGGTATTGATGACGGTGCAGTGGGCCGCCGCGATCGTCGCCGCATTCGTCATCTCGCCGAATACGTGGGCGGGGACCGAAAGTACGATGCACGTTCACGTATACGCGGCCCTTCTGCTGGGTGGGCTCATTAGCGCCCCGCCCGCCATCCTGGCATGGACGCGGCCGGGGACTCCCCTGACTCGTCACCTCGTTGCCGCGGCTCAGTTGTTGATGTCGGGGCTACTCATTCACCTGTCGGGGGGGCGCATCGAAACGCACTTTCACGTGTTCGCGTCGCTCGCCTTTCTCTCGCTGTACCACGACTGGCGGGTGCTCCTCACCGGAGCGTTTGTGACGGCGGTGGACCACGCCGTGCGGGGGATCGTCTGGCCGCAGTCGATCTATGGCGTGCTCACGGCCAGTCCGTGGCGCACGGCTGAGCACGCCGCGTGGGTCGTCTTTGCCGTGTCGTTCCTGGCCGTGGGGTGTGTCCAGGCCGTGCGGATGTATCGGCGGCGGGCGGAACAGGAGGCCGAGGCCGCGCAGAAAAACGAGCGGCTGGACGCTCTGCTCCAAGATGTAGAAGCGGCCAAGACCGAGGCGGAAGAGAAGCGCGAACAGGCCGACCGGCTGGCCGAGCAGTCGCGCGTCGTGCGGGAGTATCTTGAGTCCGAGGTGGAGCGCATGCTCGGGGCGATGAATCGCCTGTCGGAGGGGGACCTCACGGTCGAGTTCGAACCGGGCCGCGTGGAGGAAACCCTCAACGAGGACCTCAGCGAGACGGAAGCTCTCGTGGACCGGCTGGGCGACGGCTTCAATCGGGCGGTCGAACACATGCGCGAGACACTCACGAAGGTGGACGTCGCTGTGAATGAAACAGCTGCGGCCACGCAGCAGGTCGGCGAAGTGACGGGCCAATTGGCCGACGGGGCCGAAGAGCAGCACGCTCGGGCCGACGAGGTCGCTGCCGCGGTGGAGGAGATGAGCCGAACGATCTCCTCGAACGCCGACAGTGCCACCCGGGCGGCCGACGCTGCCGAGCAAAATGGGCGACAGGCCGAGACTGGGGCACAGGTGGTCGGGGAGGCCGTGGAGAAGATGCACGAAATTGCTGATACGGTTCAGGACTCGGCCCGGACGGTCAAAGAGCTGGGGCAGTCCAGTGAAGAGATCGAAGAGGCCGTGTCCATCATCAATGACATCGCTGACCAGACGAACCTGCTGGCCCTAAACGCGGCCATTGAGGCGGCTCGAACCAACGAAGAGGGACACGGCTTCGCTGTCGTGGCCGAGGAGGTCCGCGAACTGGCCGAGCGCACCGCCGAGGCGACGGATGACATTGCCGAGATGGTCCGGGAGATCCGTGGAAAGGCGGACGCGGCGGTATCGGCCATGCAGCAGGGGACGGAGCAGGTGCAGGACGGAATGGCTCTCGCCGATGAGGCCGGGGAGGCCCTCGACAAAATCGTGGATGGGACACAGGAGGCGGCCGACACCGTCAGTGAGATCGCGTCGGCCACCGAGGAGCAGTCCGCCACCAGTGAGCAAATCACCCAGAGCGTGCAGGGGATCTCGGAGGTGTCCAGGGAGGCCGTGACGGGCATCCAACACATTGCGGAAACAGTGGAGGGCATGCAGGAGCGAACCGACCGGCTCAGGCGACTCGTCAGCCACTTTGCGCTCGGGGGGCAGCAGGCGGAGGAGAAGCGTCGGGAAGTGGAGGGCGTGCCGGACGAGGCGGACGGCTCGCCGTCAGCGTCGGCGGATGGAGCCGAGGATCTGGTAAAGGCACCGCCGTCCACGGGGGACGGAGCCCCCGACTAAAGGATTCCTGTGGAGGCCCAGGGGCGAACGGAAATCGTGTGGGCGGCACGATTTTCCGTGGCGGTGCCCTGGGTTTTTTCCGGCTCGTCGTGTTTTTGTGTCGTCATTTTGAGTGGACGTATCATGAGGAAATCGACCTCGATCGGCCTGATTTGTGGCGCCGTGCTCATCGTCGGGGCCATTTTGCTCGGCAACACCTGGGCGAAGTTTTTCGATCCCGCCTCGCTGATGCTAGTGCTGGGGGGCACGGCGTCGGCCCTCGTGGTCAACTACTCGTTTCCGGATCTTCGCCGGGTGATCGAGAAGACGCAAGGACTCTTTACGTTTACCGCGCCATCGTTCCGGCGCCGCATCGACCAGATTAGCAACATGGCGCGCACCGCGCGGCGGGAGGGAGTGCTCGCCCTCGACCGGCGCCTCGACGACATCGACGATGATCTCCTGCGCTTTGGGCTCGAAATGGCCGTCGACGGGATGGACGAGGAGGAAATTGCCGAGATGCTCGACCAGCGTATTTCGGAGAAAAAACGCCGGCACCGGCTCGTGGCGGACTTTTACACGACCGCGGGCACGTACTCCCCGGCGTTTGGAATGGTGGGTACCCTCATTGGGCTGATCCAGATGCTGAACAATCTCGACGACCCGACCAAAATTGGCTCCGGGATGGCGACGGCGCTCGTGACGACGTTTTACGGTGCCCTTCTCGCCAACCTCATCTTCCTCCCGCTCGGCAAGCGGGCAAAGAAGCAGAATAAACTCCGGGCGAAGGCCTACTACATCGCGCGGGAGGGCACCCTCGCCATCGCGCGGGGAGACAGTCCGCGCATGATTGAGCAGCGCCTCGACTTCCTAATGGAGGACGGCGTGCCTGACGGCGACCCGGACCCCGCAGGGGAGGAGGCGACAGAGGGCGTTTCGGATCCGCAGACCGCCGCGGCCGCGGCATAATCCTGACCGTTATACGAGCCCATGAGTAGTCCTGAGACGTCCGTTGATGCCGGCGAGGAGGACGGCGACGACATGCCGACGGCGCCGTTCTGGATGACGACCTACGGCGACATCATGACGCTCCTCGTCACCTTCTTCGTCCTTCTGATCTCCATGTCAGAGGTAAAGATGAAGAAGTTTAAGGACGCGATTAGCAACTTTCAGCGGCAGCCCGGCGTGTTTTCTGGGAGCGAATCCGTCGTGCCTGCCGACTATTCGTCGGCCTCCACCCAGGCGCGGCAGCGGGCCGAGCAGTACGAACAGTTTCTCGATGAGATTGAGGCGCGCGACCTAAGCGACAAGATCCAGGCGGACCTGACGGAGGAGGGCATTCACGTGGTCATCGCCGACTCACTAATGTTTCGGACCGGGGAGGCCCGTCTCCTGGAGCCGTCCCAGATGGTGCTGCGCGAGCTGGCCGATCTACTCAGCAAGGACGTGGCGTCCGTCGTCGTTGAGGGGCACACCGACGATCGCCCAATCGACACGGAGCGGTATCCGTCGAACTGGGAGCTGTCCACTGCCCGGGCGGCGTCGTCGGTACGCTTTCTGCAAGAGAACGCCCCCGACTACGACTCGTCCCGTTTCCGGGCCACCGGATACGGGTCGACGCGTCCGCGCGCCTCCAACGAGACCGAGGAAGGGCGGGCTCAGAATCGTCGTGTAGAAATAATGTTTAACTGGCGCTCATGGAACAACAATCAGACGACGTCGACCCAGCTACTCCCGGAGCTTCCGGCGACAGAGCCGTGAGGGGCGGGGATGGGAAGACGCTCATCGAACGCCACTTTTTGTTGCTCTTGGCTGGGGCGCTCGGGCTGGCAGGCGTGGCTGGGGTGGGGGTCACGTACGCGGAATACAGCCGCGTGGGCGAGACCATCCAGTCGATCCCCTATGTGGGTGAGGCGGTGGGAACGCCCGGAAAGGTCCCGTACGCCGACCAGATTGTAGGCGTTCTTCCGTTTGTCGAAGGGAACGATGCGGACGAATTGGGGCCCGGCGAGTCCGGCTCCTTCGCACAGTTGAACGGACTGGTAGTCAACCCCGCCGGGTCGCAGGGGAATCGCTACCTGGCCGTTAGCATCGCCTTCGAGACCGGGTCGCCCAGCGTCGAGACGGAATTACAGAACAAGAAGATCGTCGTCAAGGATGCCGTGCTACGGTTGTTGTCCGAGCGGACGGCCGAAGAGCTGTCCAATCCCGAACGGCGGGACGACCTGAAAGAGGCCCTGCTGAGTGAGACGAACCGGATCCTCAATGATGGGACGGTCGACCGATTGTACTTTACGGAATTCGTTTTGCAGTGATCTAGCCCCACGGGCCCGGGGACGCACACTGATCCTCACAACTGCACCGCACCGCCGGCATGTCGAAGCCCCTCAGTCAGGAGGAAATTGACGTCCTTCTCGGTGATGCCGAGCCGGAAGAACAGGAAGACCGTACCGAAGAAGGGAAGACCGAGCCGGCGGCCCGGAGGGAAAAGGAAAAGCAGGCACAGCCGTATAATTTCAAGCGGCCCCGCCTATTTTCGCAGGCGCAGAAGCGCGTCTTGAACCAGGTGCACGAGTCTTTCGCCCGAGACCTCTCGGTGTACCTGTCCGCCCAGCTTCGCACCATCGTCGACATTTCGCTGACGGCCGTCGACCAGGTACTCTACTCGGAGTTCGTGATGTCGAGTGCCCCGCCGTCGGCCCTCTACGTGCTGCGTGAGGACGAGCTCGACTACCGGTCGATCTTTGAAATCGACCCGCGACTGGTGGTCTACACCATCGAAAAACTTATGGGGGGCGAGGGAGAGTTCATGGAGGACTCCCGCGAGGTGTCCCCCATCGAGCAGCGCATTATGAGTCGCGTGATGAAGCGGGCGTACCGGAAGTTGGAGCATGCGTGGGAGAAGGCGTTCGACCTGTCGGTGGAGGAGGTTGCCTTCGAGTCGAACGCCGAATTTGTGCAGATCATTCCCGCGGCCGAGCCGGCCCTCGTGGCGTCGTTCGACGTACGCGTCTACGACGAGCCGTCTTTTATTAACATCTGTTACCCCTACCTCATGCTGGAGCAGATGCTCGGGCGTTCCGGCATGGAGCAGTGGATCTCTAGCTCCACGACGACCGTCGACGCCGAGGTGCGAAAGCATTACGAGGAGACGCTCCAAGACACGCAGGTGGACGTGAGTGCCGAGCTGGGGCGCACTGTTTTACCCGTGACCGAGCTGGCCCGGCTGCAAGAGGGCGACGTCATTCCCCTCGACCGCAAGACCGACGATCCCATCCGGGTGTTCGTGAACAACGAGCCGAAGTTTGAGGCCGTGCCGGGCCGTTCGGGCCAGCGGCGAGCCCTGCGTATTACGTCGGTGGAGTCTCCTGAGGACGTTGATCTCAATTCTCTGACCCCTTCCCCTGACCATGACCCAGAACACGCTCAAGACGCACGTACAGACGGCACTGAAGGCGCTGGAGACACTGCTGGAGCAGCTGAGCGGGAATGAAATTCCGCTCGAAGCGTCGGCCCCGGAGCAGATCGCGGATCAGCCCGGGGAGGCCCTCCACGACGATCTGGAGGCCCGCTTCGTTTTGCACGCCGCCGACCAGGGCACGGTCGTGGCTCTGGACCCGGACTGGGTGCCTCTCTTCTCTGAGGCCATGTTCGGCGAGGAGATGGCGCCCGACGACGAGGGAGCCCTCGATCTCATGCAGGAGATCGCCTCCCAGGGATTTGGAACCGTGCAGAGCACCCTGGCGGAGGAGGGCCTGACCCTTTCCGAGGTGCAGTTCGACGCGGCTGCTCCCGGCCAAACGCCTCCGTCCCTCGACGGGGCCTCGTGGCTCGTGCCGTTTACTGCACAGCAGGACGGAACGGAGCTCGACGGGTTTGCGCTCCTCCCGGACGCCGAGGAGGAATCGGCGGAGCAGGCAACTGAGACGGAGGACCCGGCTGGGGAGTCGGCCACGGGCTCCGCCTCCACTCAGGCGTCGAGCTCGCCGGGGAGTGGCACCTCGTCCAAGGAGGAGAAAAGCGTCGAGGTGTCACCCGCCTCCTTCAGTGAGCTGGGCAAGGAGGAGATCGGCGGGGACGGGGAGACGGGCACCTTCGAGCTGCTCGCGGACGTGGACCTGGAGGTCCGAGTGGAGCTGGGCCGGCGCGAGCTTCCCCTCGCGGACGTCCTGAAGCTCACGACTGGTAGCGTGGTCGAGCTGGAGAAGATGGTGGGCGAGCCGCTGTCGGTGTACGCCAATGGGCGCCTAATTGCCGAAGGGGAGGCTGTGGTGATCGACGAACAGTTTGGGGTGCGGATCACCAATCTCGCTTCGGAAGGACACCGCGAGAAGGCATTTTTCTAGACCGGGACGGGACCGGCAACGGAGGAGAATGGGAGTGTTTTTCCGGCTGGCATCGTTTTCGCAGAAAGAGAGGGCGGTCATTGACCCTTCTCGTTCTGCTGCTCTCATCCATCCCGCCGCCTGCTTCTCATGGTCCCCTCGCCCTCGGACTCGACCGGTGTCTCAACGCGTCGTCTGGCCTGGTATGCACTGTACGCTCTGGGGGCACTGGTGGCCCTTTGGGTTCTCGTGCAGGCCGCCGCGCTGATCCCGTCCGTCGACGGGGCCGAGCGCGCCGAGCGTAAGGCTGCAGCGTCTCCCCCGGCGACGTCGGACGCCGGCATTGATCTCTTCACCTGGGGCAACCTGTCGGCCCTCCTGGTGCTCGTTGGGGGCGGAGGATACGCACTCTACGTGCGGCGTCACGTCTCCTCCGAGGACGGCCCCACCGCCCTCCAGCCGGTGGGGCAGCTGGCCCTGGGGCAGTCGCAGCACCTCCGCCTCGTTGCGTGCGGGGACGAGGTGCTCCTCGTGGGCGCAACGGAGGAGACGATCGAGCTTCTGAAGACGTATCCGCGAGAGGCGTTTGATGAGTCGATCCTCAACGCGGCGGAAGGGGGCAAGGCCCCTCCGGGGGATGGCCCTTCGCCCTCGTCGGCACACTTTGCCGACGTGCTGAAGCAGTTCGCCCGTCGAAATTCCCTGTCGTGACGCCGCACGCCGTGTCTGAACGCTATTTCACTCGGGACCTCGGATCCGTCGTTCGGACGGCCGGGGGCCTCATTGTACTGGTTGCGCTTCTGCTCGCGGGCGGATCGCTCATGGGTCCGACTGCCCTTGCGCAGGACGCCGGAGCGACGGCGGCCCAGGTCGACACGTCGGGGTCGGCCCTCGGCGGCCTGCCCCAGGTCGACCTGGCTCCCTCCGAGGATGGGTACGAGCTGCCGATTCAGCTCCTCCTCCTGCTGACGGTCCTCACGCTGGCCCCGGCCATCATCATCCTGATGACCAGCTTCACGCGGCTGGTCGTCGTCTTTAGCATCCTGCGCCGGGCGCTGGGGCTGCAACGATCTCCGCCTCGCCAGGTCGTCATCGGCCTCTCGCTCTTCCTGTCCGTCTTTATCATGCAGCCAGTGCTCCAGACGGTGCACCAGGACGCGCTCCGGCCCTACCTGAACGACGAGATCACCCAGCAGGAGGCCTTTGACCGGGCCTCCACGCCGATGAAACGGTTTATGCTTACCCACACGCGGGACAAGGACCTCATGCTCTTCATGGACATGGGGGAGATCGAGAGCTTCGAGGGCCCGGCCGAGGCCCCGCTCTACGTGGTTGTGCCGGCGTTCGTCATCAGCGAGCTCCGGATTGCGTTCCAGATCGGCTTCATGATTTTCCTGCCGTTCCTCATCGTGGATCTCATCGTGGCGAGCATCCTGATGAGCATGGGCATGATGATGCTGCCGCCCGTCATGATTTCACTCCCCATCAAGCTTCTGCTCTTCGTACTGACCGACGGCTGGTACCTCATCGTCGAGTCGCTCATGCAGGGCTACGCGGTGGGATAACGCCGTACACCCTTTCCCCGTATACGCTGTCTCGATCCTCGTACATCACCACCCCGCATACTCATGAACGCAGATGTTGCCGTCTACTGGTTGAAAGAAGCGCTCCGTACGGGATTCTTGGTTCTTGGGCCCATGTTGGGAATGGCGCTGCTGGCCGGGATCGTCGTGAGCCTCTTTCAGGCCGTCACCTCCATGCAGGAGATGACACTCAGCTTCATTCCCAAGCTCATTGCGATTGCCGTCGTCTTCTTCTTTCTGATGCCGTGGATGCTCGAGATGATGACCGACTTCACGGTCCAGATCTTTGCTGCCATCCCGAGTGTGTCGAAGTGATCGGCGGGCTTGCTCTCGGGAGGTCCTCTCTACAGATGTGACGCCCTGCGCCGGGGTGCTCGGCGTGTCCTATGTCGCTCCTCGATACCGACTACATTCTTCGAGTGCTGCTCGTCTTCGTGCGGGTCAGCGGCTTGCTGCTCGCGGCGCCGTTCTTTCGGCAGCGGACCATTCCCGTGCAGGTGCGGGTGCTGACCGGAGTGGTGCTGGCCTACGCCTTGGCCGGCTTTGCCACGGGCCCCCTGCCCGAACACGTGGCGCACGACGTAGGGTTTGCGCTGACGCTACTCGTGGAGGCCGGCACGGGGCTGGTGATGGGGTTCACGGCGCGCATCATCTTCTGGGCGGTGAGCTTTGCGGGGACCATCATGGGTTACCAGATGGCATTGAGCCTCGCGCAGACCTTCAACCCGATTAGTGGCACCTCCAGCAACCCCCTCGGCCAAATTCTCTCGTACACGTTTCTCCTCGTATTCCTTCTGGCCGACGGGCATCACTTCCTCCTCCGTGTCCTCGCCCAATCATTCGAAGTGGTGCCACTGGGCGGGGCTCACCTGTCCGGGGCCGGGCCGCCGCTGCTAGAGTGGATGGGGGACTTTTTTCGGCTCGCCGTCCGACTGGCGGCGCCGTTTCTGGTGATCCTCTTCCTGACCGACATTGCGCTGGGCATCTTCGCACGCCTCGTCCCTCAGGCCAATCTCTTCACGCTCAGCCTGCCTGCGAAGCTGCTCGTGGGCATTGGAATCTTCTTTGTCTTTATTCAGGGCGTCGTTCCGTTCTTCCCGTCGCTGTTTGGGCAGATTGAGCAGATGGTACACGAGGTCCTTCGGGCCATTGCGCCCGGATAGCCGTGGTGGAAGGGCGGGAAAAGTTTTCCGTTGCGTCCCACGCAGTCCTTTCCCCGAGTGGGGACGCCGAAACGGGCAATCGTGCAATCACCTCTGAACGCCGCCGATGAGCGAGACGCAGGAAAAAGAATATGATCCGACACCCCGGCGCCTGGAAAAGGCGGAGGAAAAGGGGAACGTGCTTCGGGCGACGGAGCCCGTGTCCGTCGGGCTCTTGCTGACGGTGATGGCTCTCTTCTCCGTGGGGGGGGCTTCTGCGTTCCAGACGCTTCAGGACCTTTCGGCGCGCATCTTCCTCCGGTCGGCGCGCATGCCCCTAAATGTGCAGTCGCTGCAGGTCCTCGTCGCAGAGATTGGGGCGCAGATCGCGGAAATGCTGGCCCCACTCTTCATCGTGCTCGTCGTCGTGGCGGTAGGGCTCAACCTGGTCCAGTCAGGCTGGAATGTGTCGTTTACCCCGATTCAGCCGCAGTTCAGCCGCGTGAACCCCCTGCAGGGGCTGAAGCAGATTTTTTCCTCGAAGGGCGCCTTCGGGTTTGCGAAGACGCTTCTCAAGATTGGGGTGGTGGGGCCGATCGCGTATTTTGCCATGGAGCCACTGATTCCGGAAATGGTGCGGGTCTACACGCTTCCGCTGCCGGCCCTGCTCGACCAGGCGGCTGATTGGTTCTTTGCACTGATGTGGCCACTTCTGGGGGGGCTCGTCGTCATTGCGGCGCTCGACTTTGCCTATGAGCGCTGGAAGTACTACGAGGACCTCAAGATGAGCAAAAAGGAAATGGAGGACGAACGGAAGGAAACGGAGGGAGACCCCGAGTTCGAGGAGAAGCGCCGCGAGAAGGCCAAGGAGCTGGCCCAGCAGCCGCGAATGGACCACGCCGTGATGAAGTCGGACGCGGTGGTCACGAACCCGACCCACTACGCCATTGCCCTTCGCTACGACCCCGACGAAGCGCCGGCCCCGCGTGTGCTGTTGAAGGGCGTGCGCAAACGCGCACTGCGCATTAAGGAGTTGGCCGACGAATTTGACGTGCCCACATTCGAAAATCGGTCCCTGGCACACGCCTTGTACGAGAATGTGCCGGAGGAGGAGGAAATTCCCGAAGACCTTTATCCCGCCGTCGCCGCCATCCTCGCCGAAGTGTACGAGCAGCGCGGCGACGTCTGATCCGTCACGCTTTATCATCCACCCCCGCAGGTCCCTTGTCTCGCGCCGCTGCTGATTCCCGCACTTCGTCATCGCCCAATGGGTCGTTGGGGGTTGGGGGTTTTGACAGCGAGATTGTCGTGGCCGGCGCCATCGTGGCGATTCTGTTCATGATGGTGGTGCCGCTGCCCAGCTATCTGCTGGACCTGTTCCTGGCTACGGACATTGCCCTGAGCCTTGGGGTGCTCTTGACGGCCTTTTATGCCGAGCGGCCGCTGGAATTTGCCATCTTTCCGGGCCTGTTGCTCACGACGACCCTCTTTCGGCTCTCGCTCAATGTGGCCTCGACCCGCCTCATTCTGGGCAACGCCCAGGCGGGGGCTCTCATTGACGCATTCGGGAGCTTCGTGGTGGCGGGCAACTACGTGGTGGGGGGCATCATCTTCCTCGTGCTCGTCATCATCAACTTCGTGGTCATCACGAAGGGGACCGAGCGCATCTCGGAAGTGGCTGCGCGCTTTACGCTCGACGCGATGCCGGGGAAGCAAATGGCCATCGACGCGGACCTCAACTCGGGGCTCATCGACGAGGAGGAGGCACGCCGGCGGCGGGACGAGGTGACGCAGGAGGCGGATTTCTACGGGGCCATGGACGGTGCCACGAAGTTCGTGCGGGGCGAAGCCGTCGCAGGCATTCTCATTACGGCCATCAACGTCGTTGGGGGATTGGTGATCGGGGTCACCCAGCAGTCGATGGGAATTGGCGAGGCGGCGGGAACCTTCGCCCTACTCTCGATTGGGGACGGGCTCGTCTCCCAGATTCCTGCACTTCTGGTCTCGACGGCGGCCGGCATTATCGTGTCGCGGGCGAGCGGGGACGAAGGATCGCTGGCCAGCGAAATGAAGGGACAGCTTCTCGAAAAGCCGCCTCCGCTGCTGATTACGGGATGCTTTCTGGGGATGATGGGCTTCGTGCCGGGGCTGCCCATCATTCCGTTTTGGCTGCTGAGCGGCGGGGTGCTCCTACTGTGGTACCTGCGCAGTCAGGAGAAGCAGGCGGAGGACGAGGCCGAGGCCGAACGTCGCCGCGAGGCCGAAGAGAAGCAGGCGGAAGACGAAGAAGAGGATCCCTCCGATCTGCTGCTGGTGGACCCGCTCGAACTGGAGATCGGCTACGGGCTGATCTCCCTGGTGGACCCGGACCAGGGCGGGGACCTTTTGGAACGCGTCAAGATGCTGCGGAAGCAACTGGCCGAGGAGATGGGGCTCGTCATTCCGCCCGTACGAATCCGCGACAATGTCGACATGGACTCGAACAAATATGTGATCCGGCTTCGGGGAAATCCCATCGGGGAGGGGGAGGTGATGCCGGGCTACAAGCTCGCGCTACTTCCCGACGACATCGACGAGGCGCCGTCGGGCATCAAGGTCGAGGATCCGACCTTTGGCCTCCCGGCCGTCTGGGTGGCGGAGCGCAACTTGTCGGAGGCGGAGCAGATGGGGCTAACAGTCATCGAGCCGCCGGCCGTGATCTCGACCCACCTATTGGAGGAGCTCCGGAAAAACGCCTACCGTCTCCTCGACCGGCAGGAGGTGCGGGAGATGCTCGACAAGGTGGAGGAAACGGCCCCCGCCCTCGTCGACGAGCTGGTGCCGGATCTTCTCTCGTTGGGCAGCATCCGCAAGGTGTTGCAGCGGCTTTTGGAGGAGCGCATTCCGATCCGCGACCTCGTGACAATCCTCGAGACGCTGGCCGACCACGCCTCGCAGACGCAGACGGTGGAGGTGCTGACCGAGCACTGTCGGGCGGCCCTGTCTCCCACCATCACCCGGGAGTTCTCGGGGCCGGAGGGGCGCATCAAGGCCTTTGTCCTGGATCCGGCGCTGGAGCAGCACCTGCTCGAAAAGGCCGAGGCCGGCAACCTTGACGCCAATACCCTCGGCCTCCAGCCCGAGCGGGCCGACGCTCTCGTGAAGGCGGTCGACGAGCAGGCCACCCACCTCATCAGCAACGACCGGGCGCCGATCCTGCTGATCTCCCCCGTACTGCGGGCGACGGTGTACCAGTTCCTGGACCCGATGGTCTCGGACATTACCGTTCTCTCCTACAATGACCTCACCCCCGACGCCCCGGTCGACATCGTCGACCAGGTTAGCATCCCGCAGGGATCGTCGTCCACCCCCGACCTGTCCGCTGCGGCGGATCCGTCGCAGGCGGCCGTCGGGGCGACCAACGCATAGCCTCATCCGTTTGACGCGCGCACTGCCATGAACGTAAAGACCTTTACCGATTCGAGCATTCAGGCGGCCCTCGAAAAGGCACGCCACAAGCTGGGCGACCAGGTCGTGCTCGTCGAGTCGGAGCCGGCCACCGAGGACGCCCCCGCTCGCGTCGCCGTCATGATCGACGAGTCGGCCGGGCAGACCGCCACGAAGGACGAACGATCGTGGGGCCACGTGCCAAAGCCGTCGGAGGTCCCCGCGTCGAAGACGAAAACCTCGGCGTCTGCCGAGCGCTCCGATGGGGCGGAAGGACCTTCCTTCGGATATGGAGGGAACGACGAGGGGGATTCTGCGGGGGCGGGGACGGCGTCGCGCTTTCACTCAGAGCTGCAGGCCCAGTCCGAGGCCCCCAGGGGTGGAGGGGCGTCCGGGGGGACGGGCCGGGGTCGGGTGTTTCCGTCCTCCCCCTCAGGGAACGCCGATGCTTC
Organism: uncultured Salinivenus sp.; assembly: GCA_964384855.1. Classification (GTDB taxonomy): domain Bacteria; phylum Bacteroidota; class Rhodothermia; order Rhodothermales; family Salinibacteraceae; genus Salinibacter. Next base: position 3,859 of record CAYLMT010000010.1, on the reverse strand, counting down.
GACGACCGGCGACCACGAGGCCTGGGTTGAGTCGCGCCTGGAGGAGCTCCGGAACCGCTCGGGGGATGGGCATGACCGGCAGGCCCGCCTCGCTGGAACGGAGGTTGACGAGTGGACGGCTCATCCCCTTTACGGGACGCTCCTGGAGGAGGGCCTCCGCCCCAAGACCGCAACGGCCCTCTTTGGCGACCTGGCGGACCGGGGCGTGAACCCGGATGAGAGTCCCCGAGACGAGCTGAACTGGGCCCTCGCGCAGGTGGTGTGTCATCGCATTCAGACCGATCCCCCGACCGAAGACACGGGCGTGCTCGCACTGGTGGGGCCCAGCGGCGCCGGGAAGACATCGCTCGCCCTCAAGCTCGCGGTCCACGACCGGATGCTCGCCGCGCAGGACACCGCCGTGATTCACCTGCTTCCGGAGGAGGGGCGCAACGCGTCGTACCAGAACCCGACGGCTCTGTACCGGCGCTTCGGGCTGCCAGTGCGGAGCGTGCGAACGGAGGAGGACATGGCGAAGGCGCTCCGGTGCGTCGGCGACTTCGAGCAGGTGCTCATCGACACGCCGCCGCTCCCCATGCCCCTGTCGGATGCCCGCCCGGTCCTCCGACGGTTCCGTCGCCTCTTGCGACCCCTTCCTACACCCGCCGTCCACTTCGTGGTCGACGCCACCCGGGCACTGGGGGGCATCGACGAGGAGACGTTCTCCCAGCTTCCCCTGCGTCCTACAGCGGCGGCCGTTACCCACCTGGACGAGGTGCACAATTGGGGTCAGGTGGCCGAGTGGCTGATCCACGTCGACCTGCCCGTGCAGGTCGTGTCGGAGGGCCCCGAGGTGCCGGACGGCGCCCGCGCCTTTTCCCTGCGGTGGTTTGTGGAAGACGTCATGGACCTCTAATCGCCTTGCTTCCTCCTGTTGCCTGATTTTTCGACCGATGGAAGTAACCTCCAACGTTCTCACTTTTGCTAGCGGCAAAGGGGGGGTCGGGAAGAGCGTCGTGACGGCCAACCTCGCCGAGATGCTCGCGCACGACGGCCACCGCGTGGCCCTCGTCGACGCGGACCTGGGCCAGGGCGACGCGGCCGTGCTCCTCAACGAGGCCCCGACCACGACGGTACTGGACGCTGTGCAGGAGGACATCTCGCTGGACGCAGTGCCGCACGAGACGCAGGCCGGGGTGACTCTGGTGCAGGCGGCCAATCGTCCAGCACCCAAGACGCCGAATGAGAGCCAGGCCCTGTACGCCGCACTGGATACACTGCTCGGGCGCCTCCGCACGACGCACGACTATGTGCTGGTCGATGCCTCGGCCGGCACCGACGGGCCCGTGCAGTGGGCCATGGACCGGGCCGACCTGGGCGTACTCGTCGTCGTGGGCGAACCGACTGCCGTCGCCGACGCCTACCGACTCGCCAAACAGCTCTGGACCGCCGATCCCGATTATCCGCTGGGCCTCGTCGTAAATTATGCCGAGGACGAGGACGATGCCCGAAGCGTCGCGGAACGGTTCAAGGCGGTCACGACCCGATTTCTGGGGCAGGCCCCGAAGACGCTCGGCTGGATTCCGTTTTCGCATGCCGTCCGCCGCTCGGTGTCTGCTCAGACGCCGGTGGTGCGGAGCGAGGGGGGCATCCGGGATGCCTTTGACGAACTGGCCGACACGACGGCCCGGGGGCAGTATGCCCTCTCGCCCGCACTTTCCTAAGCAACAGACCATCCCGTCTCGCTGCACTCCACACTCGCGCTCTGAATCATGCCTTCGCCCGATACTGGCTCTGTGTCTCCATCCTCCCACACGATCATCGCTAACGTGAGTGTGCTGTTCGGGACCGTTATTTTTCTGGTGCAGATGTGGGGAGGTGCGTCCCTGGAGCACACCCTGATGACCGCAGGAGGGGCGGGAGTGGCGGCCTACCTCATTCTTGCGATCGGCTACGCGGCAGCCCGGCGCATCGTCCAAAATGGCGGTCCCTTCGAGACGAATGTGGAGGACCACACGTCGGGCGAAGAGTCCTCCTCGGAGTCGGAGCCCGAGCCGACCGAAAACGTTCCTGAGACTCAGGCCGCCTAGAAGACCGCGACTCGTTGCGACGTCCTAATGCAGTATTGCCATGTCCCGTGACCTACAGCCCCTCGTCGAGCAGTATCTCGACGACCCGACCCCGTCGAACAGGGAGGCCGTCGTAATGGCGGCACTTCCCCTCGTGCGTTCTATCATCGGCAAGATCAATGTGCCGGATCACCTGCTCGCCTCGCACGAGGACCTGGAGAGTGTCGGCATCGTCGGGCTCCTCGAAGCCCTCGACAATTACGATCCGGAGCAGGCGCGGTTTGCGACTCACGCGTACCGGCGCATTCGGGGCAACATCATCGACTACCTCCGCTCAATTGACGTGCTCTCGCGGGATAAGCGCAAGAAAATGGGCGCCGTGCAGGAGGCCCTCTCGTCGCTCCGGCAGATGCTGGGGGAGGAGCCGTCGGACGAGGACGTGGCCGACTACATGGGCATGTCCGTGGAGGACTATCGTGGACTCCTTCGGGAGGCGCAGTGCCGGTTTTCCCTTTCCCTCTCGCGGCCCAGCGAGGACGACGAGCACACGATGCTCGACGTGCTTCCGAGTGACGACGGGACCGAGGGGTATGAGCGCTTCGAAAAAGCCTCCACGCAGAAGTACCTCGAAGACCTCATTCAGACGCTTCCGGAGAGGCAGCAGACGATTCTGGGCCTGTACTACACGGAGGATCTCACTCTCCAAGAGATTGGGGAGGTGCTCGATCTCAGTGCCGCCCGCATCTCGCAGCTCCTGGGGAAAATTCAGCTCACGCTGCAGTCGAAGTTCGAGGAGCACGCACACTGATACTGGGCCCTCACCGCTCGGTGGGCAAGAGGGCGCGGATTTCTTCACCACGTCCGTGTCGTAGGTCGACCGGCCGTTCTTAGGTCGAGATGGAATCGGGGACGACAGTTCAGTTCCCGAGACGGCCCAGACCAATCCCTGGATTCTGCACGGCACTTCAGCACAGGCAGTTTACCCCTTTCGGCTGTTTTCGCCGGGCGCGCCGTAGGCAGTCGCTTCGGGAGAAGAACGCATAGGGGGGCGGTGTCGGACGACTGCGGAAAAGGGGCGATCCGTTCCCTCGGGGGCCAGAGCCAAAGGCAAACTCCTGGACGAGTTCGTCTCCGGCGGCAACAGAGGTCTCTTCAACAGACAGCAAGAGAGCAGAGAATCCCGTTGGGGACACGTTAGAAGTGGCCCACTTCCGACGCATACATCGACGCGTCTTGGGCGATCGTCGTCATGAGGTCGTCGATGCTTGACGCCGAAGCGTCATCGGGGGACTCCAGCGACGAGGCAAAGTCCTCCGCGAGGTCCCGGCGGGCGAGGTCGCTTCCGTTCCGGATGGACACCGCGAGCATCTTGCCGGGCGACTCCGGCTCGTCCGTCGGGTTGGCGGCGATCTGGAGCACCGAGCAGACCCGCTCGGGAAGTTCCCAGTGCTCGGCCGCCTGCGGCGCGAGGGTGCGGTAGCTTTCGCCGAACGCGTGGGCCTCGGCTTCGGTGTCAGGGAGAGGCATTCTGCCGGCCTCGGCCAGGGTCGCGTACCGGTCCGGCTCCACGTGGAGCAGGACGAGGCGCCCCATCGCGTGGATGAAGCCGGCCGAGAAGGCAAGCCGGGTCCAGTCCTGTGACACGTCGAGCGCCTCCGTGAGTCCCTGCGCAAACCGGCCCGTGAAGACAGCCGTGTGGGCGATTTGGCGGAGCAAGGCGGAGTGGGAATTGAAGTCGTTCCGGAGCTCCTCGACTCCCTCAATCATGACGATCGAGGAGACCTCGACGAATCCGAGGAGGCGGACGGCGC
>CAYLMT010000009.1:0-29432 GCA_964384855.1 uncultured Salinivenus sp. | reverse complement strand
ACGGCGTTGTGGTCCCCGGGGGATGGGCCCCGGACAAACTCCGCCGCGACGACGGCGTCCAATCCCTGGTGCGCGAACTGGATGGCCAGGAAAAGATCGTGGCCCAGATTTGCCACGCCGGGCTCGTGGGCATCTCCGCGGGCATCGTGGAGGGCCGGAAGGCCACCGGAAGCACAGGCATCAAGGACGACCTCGTGAATGCCGGGGCCAAGTGGGTCGACAAAGCGGCCTTTCAGGAGGATCACCTCGTCTGGGGACGCGTCGTGAAGGACATTCCGGCGTTCTGCCGAACCCTCGTTCAGGCCCTGAAAGACGCTTAGACACATCGCTTGATCCTCGATCTCAGGCCAATGACAAAAGGGGGTAGCCGGGCACACCGGCCACCCCCTCGGGTACACGGATCAAGGCCTGTAGGACCCGCCGGGAAACGGGCCTACGCCGTCACGACCTCGTCGTAGTTGTCGCCCACGGCACTCCAATCGACGACGTTCCACCAGGCGTCCACGTAGGTGCCCCGCTCATTCTGGTAGTTGAGGTAGTAGGCGTGCTCCCACACGTCCACGCCAAGAATGGGGGCGTCTCCCTCCATCAGTGGATTGTCCTGATTGGGGGTGCTGGTAACGGAAAGGTCGCCGTTGGGTTGGGCCACAAGCCACCCCCAGCCACTCCCAAACTGACCGGTCGCGGCGTCGGCAAATTCGTCCTGAAAGTCCTCGAACGACCCGAAGGCATCGTTGATGGCGTCGGCGAGGTCACCACTCGGCGTGCCGCCCCCGTCCGGAGACATGATGTTCCAGAAGAGACGGTGGTTGTAAAAGCCACCTCCATTCTGACGCACCGGCGTCCGGACGCCGGCCGGGAGAGAGTCAAGACCGGCAAGTAGCTCCTCAATCGAGTGCTGCTGGAGGTCGTCGTGGCCCTCCAGGGCATTGTTCAGCTTCCGGGTGTACCCCGCATGATGCTTGTCGTGATGAATCCGCATCGTCTGCTCGTCAACGTGCGGCTCTAAGGCGTCGTAGTCGTACGGCAAATCGGGGAGGTCGAAGGCCATAAGCTATTCTCTTATCTGTTGGTGAATACTCCGAGGCGTTTCTGCATGTGCTCGTGGGGATAAACGCCCCACTCTGGATTTTTGTTTTGGCTTCCCGAGAAGTTCGCCCACCTCAGCCGACCCAAATTTGCCCGTTCAATATGGTTCCCAAAAGGCGTATTCACCCAAACAGGGTTTGTAGAAAGACCGTCCCCACCCAGAGGAAAAAGACTCCATAGACAACGCCACTGGTCCACTTCCACCGCTTCGCGATTGCCTCCCGGCCCCGTCGTTCCAGCACGCGAGCGTACGCCGTGCAGCCGCCGGCGAACCCAAGAAGTCCCAGCCACGCGGCGTTGCGGTATTGCCCCACAGAAAGCATCACGACAACCCCGAACACGAGCCCGGCATAGAGCGCCGCAATGGCCGTCCAGTTGAGGCCTGATCCAGAGTCAGATGGAGACGAAACGGACACGGAAGTCGTCGTGCTGTTGAAAACATTCGTGCGACTGTATCAGGCAGAGCGCTCTCCCCCGGCCCCGAGCCGTTACGGTCCCGAGGGCTGCTCTACGACCCGCCGCGAGGTTCCGTCCACGGCAAGTGCGAAATCGGCCCCAAAGGCGGTGGAGGGCGTCTGGTACCCGGGAGGGGCCGTTCCGTCGAGCACGCGATGGAGGGCCTCTGCCGCGGCCCGGGCCGTAAACGTGTAGGCCTCCGGCCCGTGGAGCCGGGCGGTCGTGGCGCGCTTCCCCGGGCGCCGTGCCGATGCCCAAACGATGGTCCGCCCCTGCCGGCGCTCCGTGGCGGTCGGTCCGGCGCGACGCTGCTCCACGAGCCGCTTCAGGAATTGCTTCAGGGGCGACCACGCCAGAAGCCCCTGCACGTGTCGGCTGGCCCGGAGCAGCGTTTGGACGAGGGACGGCAGGGCCACGTAGGCCGTCACGTTGGGGACGTCGGTGGACACCCCGCTCGTCACGACGCTGCCTTCTGGAATCGAGATCACCCGGCGTCGGCACTCCCCAAAGTCGACACTCCGGCACGTCCAACCGGGCGGCACGTCGCGGAGCCGTCCCTCGCGGCGCACCACCCCGCCCCGGCCCATCTGCTCAATCAGTGTCTTGAGGGTCCCCTGCGAGGCCGTTCCTTCGACGTACAACGCCACCTCCAAGATGGTAGCGTCAGCCGTGTGATTCGCCACGAACCTCGCGAGGCAATCGCTCGGCACCACGTCGAACCCTATGCCGGGAAGCAGCATGCAGCCCGCGGCCTCGGCCGCTGCGTCCCGATCGGCCAGCGCCCAAAATACGTCCACCTCCCCGGTCAGATCCAGGTAGTGGGTACCGGCGTCTAGGCACGCCGCCACCATGGGCGGGGCCGTGTCGACGAAGGGACCGGCGCAGTGAAGCACTACAGAGACGTCGTCGATGGCCGCACGAAGCCGCTGGGGCTCCGAAAGCGACGCGACTCGGGTTGGCAGATCTAGGGACCTCCCCAGCTTTGTCAGGCGGTGAGGGTCGCGCCCCGCCAGCACCGGCTGAAGGCCCCGCTCAACCGCCGCCCGGGCAATGAGGCGTCCCGTATAGCCGTACGCACCGTAGATGAGTGCAGACATTCGTTCCGGTCGTCCATGTTGAGAAGACAATTTACGGAGCGGACTCCGGCGCGACAGTCCGGAGTCCCAGTTCTAACGCCCGAAACTGGAGGTGCTTCGCCACATCTAGCGGAACGGGACGCAGGTCGAACGGCGTGAGCAACTCGTCCACGTCCTCTCCGCGGTCGAGCCGCGCCTTGACGTCGGGCAAACGCTCGCGAAGCTCGAGGTATCGGGTGGGCCGGTGTCCGTCCCCTTCCTCCCCACGAATCAGAAACAGGGGAAGCTCCGTCACGAGCGAAAGCGGGTCCCCGCCTAACGAGTCCACAAATTCCATCGAGCTGTCGTGAAACCGCCCGGCCATTGCGGAATCGCCTTGTGCCCAAAAGTACGTCCGCATCGCGTCGCCCCGGGGAGTGGTCTGAAAGCCCGGTTCAATCCAGAAGAACCCCTTCTCCCCCTTCCGGTTGTGGTCGTGCATGGGAAGCCCCTTCGCCGCGGCCGCCGCCACGAACTCGTCCCGAAGCGACTGCGTGCGGAAGGTCCAGGGCCGGTTGATGAGCAACATCGCCCCTTCCCCCGCCGACATTCCGTGCAGGCTGGCATGGAGGTCAAACGGCCCGTGCTCCCGCAAAAAGGCCGAGACGTGCGCGTTCTCGGGGCGCATGTCGGGAAACCCGTACTCCAGGTCGCGCCCCGGCTTTTCCCGAACGACCTCTCGCAGGTACGCCTCCAGATCCGGCCATGCCTCGATCCATCCCCGGTTGCGCGTCTCCCCATCCGGATTCGTGTGCGGCACGACCACGAACTGGAAGCGCCGAAGCCAAGGCTCCATCTTGTCCCGCCGCGCCAGGCCATTGACGAGAAAGGACCGCAGTGTTGCCGGCCCGACGGGCTCATCCGCGTGGTTTCCGGCAATGAGGCTCACCGTGGTCGGGCCGGTCCCCACCACAGCCCCGTAGAGCATGGCCCCCTCTTCACTCGGCCCAAGTTCGTGAAAGGTCGCGACATCCGGGTGCCGGGCACAGGCCGTCTCAATGGCCGGGCGGACCGTACCGTGGGTGCGAAAAGCGGGGGCTTCGTCGACGAGACTCGTCAGTGCAAACGGCATGCAAACACGTGCAGATCATTCCAGAATACGATTGCGTCTCGTGCTGAGACGCCTCCGTGAAAGACTCGCCCCAATTTCAACCCAGGAAAAATTGACTTCGGGTTTTGAAAATTATATAATGGAGCGCATGTGGCAGTTCATCGAGATCTTGCGCCACTCCTCATGGTGTGTGCAACGGATTGCGGATGCTCTGCCGCGCAGCACACGTTCTTTCGACTGATCTATTAGCAGCACCATGGCAGAGCGAGAAACGGGAACCGTCAAGTGGTTCAGCAACGAGAAGGGCTACGGGTTCATCGTCGCTGAGGAGCGGGATGAGGATCTGTTCGTTCACTACAGCGAGATCGACACGGAGGGCTTCAAAAGTCTTGAGGAAGACGACCGAGTCGAATTTACGGTCGGGCATACGGACAAGGGCCCCAATGCCCAGGACGTAGTCGTCATCGGGTAAGGTCTGGACCCCATTCCATATTGGGACGTGCGCCCCATCCCGGTCGGGATGGGGCGTTTCTATTGAGGAGAGCTAGGGCTGAAAGCCCCCCACCCGGAGCAGCCGATCGGTGTTGTACTGAGCGTCCCGGTAGTAGACGAACGCCGTGTAGGTGTTGGCCCGGCGAGATTGCGTTCGCCGTACCTCCTCCGCGAGGCTCGGGTCCGACGTCGAATAGAAATACTGGTGTCGGCCCTGCTTGAGGAGTACGCTCCCTTCGTATCGCCCCCGCTCCGCGTTCCAGTCCATGCGGGTGCCCCGGGCCGGATCCATCCCGCTGAAGCTGCCGGCCACCACCAGTGGACTACCGTACGGCGTTTCGCCGGACGGGACGAAGGCGAACGTTGTTTCCACATACTCGGCGGTGAGGGAGGGGTCCGCCTGGGCCGAGAGGGCGCCCCGGACGACCGTCTGTCCGTTCAGGCTCGGTCCTCTCGATGCCTCCGTAAAGCGGGCGTAGTCGGGATCCAGAAAGACCCGGATGGGCGGCGGGGTGCGCTCCACCCGAGCGATTTGGGCGGTTGGCCGAAGGGTGCTGAGGTCGAGTCCGTACTCGGCCGTGGCGGGGGCGTAGGCACGATCCCGATCCAGTTCAAACTCCAGCTTGGGCTGGCGCACCAACAGGGGACGGTCTTCACACCGGGTGTCCGCGAGGCGTCCGTTCCGCACGAAGCACACGGTGTGCCCAAACGGGTCGCCTTGAATCGCCGACGGCGGGGCGAAGCGGGCGCGCGGCCGAAGGGAGGGCTGCTGCTGCCCCGGGACCGGGAACGCCTCGGCTCCAAGTTGGAGGCCGCCCTCCTCCTCCGTCACGAAAAACGGCTGCTCGAAGAGAACCGAGTCGCGACGTCCCCGCTCGGTCACGCGCAGGATGTAGTTGCCGCTGATTCGAAACCGAATCTCGTCGTTGGGGAAGCGGTACTGGTAGTGCACATACGACACGTCCGTCCCTCGGGACGACCGGTATTCCATGAGCCGATCGTCCTGAAAAGATTCCAGGGTCTGTCCAGGCGAAAGGTCCCGGCGCCACGTTCGATCGGCGTGCTGGAAATAGACCGAGAGCGGGCGCCCCTCTTCCTCCAGCAGATCGAACTCCAGGGTGAGGCCGTCGCCTCCCGTCATTGAGGTCACGGGCAGACTCTGCTCATCGTCACCCTGATACAGCTGAACGGTCCGGACCGACGAAGACGGCGGTGCCAGCTCCGGCTGCACTGTTGCCGAGGCCGACGACGAGCCCGCTGTCTGTTCCGTCTCCTCCGTCGACTTGCACCCGAGCATCAGGCCGAGCATCACGGCACACAGGCCCAGCCCGAGCGCCCGGCGAAAAACGACGTGCATATTACCAGTCACGGGAGTCGTAGGAAGTGTACAAAGAAGCGACTCCGCACGGAGTTGCCCCCTTCATTTGTTCGTCTCCCCCAACCAACAGCCGGGACGCATGATTCGGCCGCGCAGAAAGGGGTCGTTCCAGAGGCGAGCCTGTGGTTGGGACTTCTCCGTACGTTCTCCACCACTCAAAGATCGAGGCCCGTTCCTTATCGCCGAGTGCTCGGGCCCGCCGCTCTGCACGCCCTGCCCAACGCCGAACCCTGTCCCTCGAACCGGCCCGGAGCGCGGCCTTCGCCCCCCAGGCTAAGTGCTGCAGTTCCCACGTCCGGTGCCACGCCCGCGGCCGATCGGTGCGAACCGGCACGTCAAGCCCCTCCCACACCGTCAGTGCCTGACGATACTGCTTCGCGTCCATCCACCGGACCGCCTGCCAGGCCCGCACACTCGCATCCCCAAGGCTCATTTCCGAGAGGCGTCGGGCCTGAATGGCTGCCGAGTCCCCGCTCGTGAGTACCCGGACGACCGAGGGATGATCGGCGGTCGCATCGCGCAGCGTGAGGCGAGCCCGTAGGTCATGGGCGTATCTCGGGGTTTGTGTCCGTGCTTCGGCATAAAGTGTCCGGGCTGTGTCGGGGAGCCCTCGTAGCACCGTCGCGTCGGCCAGCGCGACCCGGAGCGGGACCGTCCGGGCCACCGTCGAGAGCGTATCAATCTGACGCTGTACGGCACTTGCCTGCCCCTGTGCGAGCCGATGCCGGGCCAGCGCCTCGTGGGCCGCCGCGTAGCGCGGTTGGGCATCGAGGGCTTCCTTCAGGTGACGCACCATCTGAGTGGTGTCGCGGCGCCGGGCATCCCGTTGCGCCGCCTGGTAGTGCTGCCGGGCCGGAGGAATGTAATGGGGACATTCGGTCTCAAACAACGACGGACGTGCAAACCGCCGGGCAACCACGTCGTAGGCATCCCGCGACACGACCGGGGCTCGACGGAGATGAGCTGCCCACTCCGCTGCAAGTGTCCGTAGCGATCGTCCGTAGACAGCCTCGAAATTCCCCCAGGCATAGACCCGCTTGAGCGGGGCCGAGCCGTACTGGTCAAGCAGGTATCCGACGAACGACCCCATGGTAGCGTACGAGACGGCTCCTCGCCCCGTCCAGAAGCCCCACGGCGAAAGTCGTTGCGCCACTGCCTGCGCCTCGGCGGCGAGCGTGGTCGTCGTATCGGACTGGGCAGCAGTGCGGACGAGGTCATCCGAAGGCGGCTCCGGCGACGGCGGTTCCAGGGCCACAGCCCACCCTTCAACGAGGCCCGGTGCCCACGAGGCGCGGAGCCCTGGCAGCCCGTAGGGTCGGCTCACGACGTGTGCCAGCTCGTGGCCGAGACTCTGTGACACCCGATCCCGAAGCAGGTGCACCTGCGGTGTGTTCAACCAGACTGGCGTCACGCTCGTCGTTCGGGCCCCAGTGAGACGACCCTTCACGTCCGGATTCGGGTAGACGTAGCTCTGGATCCGAGGCCCCTCCTCGTCTGCCTCCTGATCCAGTTGCCGCCGCACCCAGTCGTACTGCGTCTCGTGGGCCGCCGCCAGGTCCGCGGCGACAGCCGCGTTGACCTCCGTCGAGTCGTAGTAAATATCGAAGTGGGCCGTGCGCGTATGACCGCCAAGACGATCTTGGAGAGAGCCCGCCGTCGTGTTGATGCCGAGCGGCACTGAAAACACGTACACTGTTCCGACCGCAAGGGCGCACACCGGAACGCCCCACCGGGGCCCGTGTCCCCGCAGCCGATGCCCAAGCAGCAGGGCCAATAGGGCCCAGAGCAGCGTCAGGCCCCGAAAGGCAAAAAGCCCGGGGCGCACAGCGAGTTGCTCATCGTAGATGGGCCCCAGTACGCCCCCAAAGACGTGATTGTAGGTGTAGAACTGGGGATGCAATCCGAGGTCATAGAGGGGACCGCCCACGACGAGGAGAAGCCCGAGCCCACACAGGATCCACCCCGGACGTGACACCGGCAATCCCTGTAGTAGGTACGCCACCGCCACCGCGAAAACGACCGTAATGCCCGGAAACAGAGCGTAGAAAAGAAGCCCCTGCCCAAGGGTACAGTTCGGGGCCCAGACCTGTGCGAGCAACAGTACCCCGAGCGGCACGAGGAGGGCCGTCTCCTGGCACCCCATCACGCGCCATACAGACATCGAAGTCGTGTCGAATGCCCGAACCGCCGCCATGCCACTAATGAAATAGGCGCCCAGAGCCACCACCGCGGCGGACTCGGCCTGCAGCACATTCAGGAGGGGCACCGGAGCCAGGAGCAAGCCCAGGGCAAGATACGCGACGAGAACGCGACGCATGGGCACATGAACACCGACCCGGGTGGCTACGCTGAATCTCTAAAAGAGCGTAAACGACACCCCGACTGAAATGACCTCCTTGAGTTGAATCGCTTTGGAGGTATCCTCGTCGAAGAGGGCTACGAACTCCACGTCCGTGCTAATCCAACTGTTCACCTGGAGGTTGATGACGTTTTCCCAGATGACGTCGGGCGGGTTTTCGAGCTGGTTGAACGCAAAGAATACGTCGAGTTGCGATCGGTACCGAATGCTTTCAGTAATCTGCTGATCCAGCATCCCGGCAAACTGTCCTCCTGCCTCCACCCGCATCACGTTGTCCGGATCCACGCCATACAGCACTCGGAAGCCTGGTTCGCTCACGATGGTCTGTTTGGAGGCGGCCCCAAACCGGAGCGAGAGCTGATCGAGCGGATTATACGTCAGGCCAAGGGACTGCGTGAGCGTCCCCGGGGCAAAAAATGACGAGGTACGTACGGGCGGTTCCTCTCCCGCCCGCGGATTGTCCGGATAGTCGTCCGTGTACGGATTCTCAGAGTACGCGAAGCCGGGCGCAAACTGGGTCCGAAGGTCGCCCGCCAGCGTCGGGCTGAAGTGCTTGAAAAAGCCATCCCCCTGATACTGCAAGTTGGCCTGGAGGCGAATCCGGTCCTCCGACTTTCGAACTTCCTGGTTCTCCTGGTTGAGATACCCGAGGGCAAGCCGCATGCCGTAGGACTGAGCCCACCGCTCCCCCTTCCGTTCCGTCGCCCCATCCAGCGAAGTCGTAAACGCCAGCGAATTGAGCCCCCCCTCCTGCCAGTTTCGGTACGCAGCCTGCGAAATAGAAATCTTTCCAGTCAACTCTGAGTCCCACTCCGCGTCGGCCGTGTCGGAGGTCGGACTCTCTTGGGGATTCGGAAGCGAGGGAAGCCCCGGCTGAGCGAATACAGACGGCCCAGTGACGGCGAGACAAAGAACCGCAAGGGCACCAACGATGGTTCGGTGGGGCATTACGTCGAGAAACAGAAATGAGTAGCGAAACAGTGCCGGGCGAGCACGCCGCGGCCGGCCGACAGAAAGGGGGAGCGTTCTCCAACGCAAAAAGCCCTTGCCGACGAAAAGCAAGGGCTTCTTCCGCGACGTTAAACGTCGGATCGATGACCAATCCGCCCCACCTGAGTGCTCTCAACGTCTAGATCATAATCGCGGGGTATTCGAATTGGCCGAAAGGACATCAAAGCTCGTTGTTTTTGATGTCCTGGATTTCCTGCCGGATTTCGTGGGACAACTTCTTCAGCTTCATGAGACTCTTTCGGGCGCGGGTGCCGGCAGCCTTGTTGCCCTTCTCGTAGAACTTCATAAGGTCCTCCTCGGCGCCCTCGAGAGTGTCCGTCAGCTGGCTATATCGTTCGTCAAATGTACTCATGCGATAACCTCAACAGATTTGAGTGTGAATGGCTCGATTGTGCAGCAAGAACATAATGGCCCCCTCAGCCGCTGTCAAGCCGGATCCCAGCGGGAGTGCACTCCCGAATCCCTCCGCGTCTGATTTGTCAAAAGGTTCAAGTGTTGGACCACCCCTACGGACACGATTACGAACGAATCCGCGTGCCCGTCGGTGTGGACCCACCAAACAGGCCCTGCAAGCTCGTGACCAGTACGGGCACCTCCGCCTCCACCAAGCGACGGACGGCTGCCGGCTCCGGGACCGACCGTTCTTCCAAGGTCGTGCTCTCGACGTCCGCCTGCACCCCGCCCCCCTCCTCGGGCACCCCCGCAACGTCGGCGGTCGTAAGCACACAGGCCACCGGGTCAAAGGAATCCTCCAGCGCTTCTGCTAGGGCCCGGACGGCGTTCTCCGTCCCCACCTCGTGCACGATCCCCGTGTCCGTGGCCTCCACGAGCGCCGAGACGACCGGAACGACGTGCTGCTTCAAGAGGGCCGACACCCAGCCCACATTGGCGGCCTGGAGCGATCCCTCGTCGGTCGCCTGGAACAGTCCGCGATCCACCCCCTGAATGCCTACGGTGGAGACGACCTCATCGGTCAGCGTCGCCACAATCTCCTGGTTCACCTCCCGCACGGCCCGCTCCACGAGCCGCCGCTGGTCCTCGGTCTCCACGTCGAGCACCCCGTCGGTTCGATCGGGGAAATAGCCCCGCGCCTCCAGGGTGCGCTCCACCTTCTCGCCACTGCCATGAACCAGTAGACAGGTCGGCGCCTCCGTCCCCGCATTCGCAAAATGCTGGGCCAACGACTTGAGAAAGAGGTCGTCCCCAAGGTGGTGACGATCGAGGTAAACGAGGTAGAGCGATTGCATGCAGTGAAAATCTTGGACGAACCGTCAGGGGAAAAAGCGCGTCGGTGCACTATCAATGCGCGAGGCGCCGGCACGATTCCTCCCCGGACCCTCCACGGGTCTGATGCAGCCCTATCCTCCCACCTTGGCGAGGAATTTACCGCACGCTCACGTAGCGGCGGTCGACGCCCTCAGGCGAGAGCACGATCTGCCAGAGCTGATTCCGACGCGCCCGGAAGGCCCCTGCACACTGGTACAGGTAGTAGCGCCACATCCGGAAAAACCGTTCGCTATAACGGTCCGACAGCGTGTCCCAACTCGACTCAAAATTGCGCGCCCAGGCCCTTAGGGTCCGGTCGTAGTCCGGCCCGAAATTGTGCCAGTCCTCGATTACGAACAGGTCCTCGGCAGCCTCTGTGATCTGACGGGCAGTGGGCAGAAGCCCGTTGGGGAAGATGTATTTGTCAATCCACGGATCTGTGACCGGGCTCGACGAGGAATTCCCAATGGTGTGGAGCATCGAGAGGCCATTGTCCGCCAGACAGCGGCGAACCGTCTCCATGTACGTACGGTGGTTCTTGTGCCCCACGTGCTCGAACATGCCGATAGACACAATCCGATCGAAGCGCTCGTGGACCTCCCGGTAGTCTTGAAACCGAATCTCGACCGGGAGGTCCTCACACCGGTCCCGAGCATGCTCGGCCTGCTCTTTCGAGATCGTAATTCCGATCACTTCGGCACCGTACTCCTGCGTGGCGTACTCGGCGAAGCTGCCCCACCCACACCCTATGTCTAGCACGCGCATTCCCGGCTCTAGGTCAAGCTTCTGGCAGATGAGGTCAAGCTTGGCCGTCTGAGCCTCGTCGAGCGAATCGGCCCGGCGCCAGTATCCGCAACTGTAGACCATCCGGTCGTCGAGCATGTGCCGGAAGAGGTCATTGCCCCGATCGTAGTGCTCCTCCCCTACCTCCTGCGCCCGGTCGGGGCTCTGCCGATTCGTAAAAAACGCTTTGACGGCGATCCAGAGATGTCGCCAGGACCGGCCCACCTCTCTATCCAGACGCGTCCGGAGCACCCGATAGAACAGCTGATCGAGGGCCTCGCAATCCCACCACCCATCCATGTATGCCTCTCCGAGGGCCAGCGACCCGCCGGTCCACACCCGACGATACAGCCGATCATCGTGGACCTGAGGATCCCAGGGACGATCTCCATTCACCTCAATGTCAGCCCTCTCCAGAAGCTCTTGGAGACGTCGCTCGGCCTCCGAGGTCGTTGCATCAGAAATCGTCGTCGGACTCATGAGGCACGATTTCTCATGTTCTCATTGCGTCACAACATGTTCAACAATTTGAAGCCCACAAGGAGGACGCAAGTTCCTGCCCGGTTTCCCCCGCGTACGAAGCCAAAGAAAAAGCGTAGCGACAGGACGTGCCCGTCGCTACGCAGATGAATCCCTTTCGTACAATGACGCACCACTCCCGTTTAGCTGTCGTCCGGATCCGACGCGGGAGTGGGCTCCTCGGGGGCACCATTGCCCCGGTCCGCAGGCTCGGTCACGTCGTCGACCACTTCCTCGATGTCGAGGTCGTCCGTCTCCCCAGGCTCACGATCTATCGTACGGGGATCCTCCCCCTCCCCGTCAAACTGCGGAATGTGCTCCTGCGGGGGCTTCTTCCCCGCATCGCGCCCCAGCGGACTGCCCTCGTGGATGTAAAAGTCCTCGTTAGGCAATGTGTCGTTGTGAGCGCGAGCCGCTTCGGCAGCCTCTCGCATGCTGTCGTCGGCGTTGTCGCGCATCTTGCCAAAGTTGCGGTGGATCTTGCGGTCGAACCACTCGAAGAGGTATTCGAACGCGGCGCGGTCACGCTCGAATTCCGGCCCAAACTCGCCGGAGCGAAGCTGGTCGTCCATCTTGGAGAGCGACGAGGCAAGGGCAAAGATGTAGATGGCGTTGTTTGCCACACGGGCTTGCTGGGCCTGGTGCTTCACCACGTCCTCGCGCTCCCACTTACTCACGAGCTTAAAGTAGTGGGAGTGCTTCTGAATGAGCCGGGCCAGCGTGTCGGCCTGTTCTTGGAGGGCCGGATGGACTCCCTTCAATTCGGGTGCCCGCGGCTTCAGCCCAAGAAAGAGCTGCGCGCCCATCGGAAGGGCCTTCTTCAGTACCGCCGGCGTGGTGGCGGCCGTCAGAATGCGGGACAGGTTCTCACCAACCGACTCGTCGGCGTCCCACAAGAGCGCCTCCTGGATTGACACCATCTTCTCGGCGAGCTGCTTCCCACCATAGGCGAAGATGAAAGACTGCATGACCTCGTTAGAGCCCTCCACGATGCTGTGAATCCGATTGTCCCGCCAGGCCCGTTCGAGTTCGTGCTCGGTCATGTAGCCCTCCCCCCCCATGATCTGCATCGCCTCGTCGATCACGGTCCACCCGAACTCGGAGCAAAAGACTTTCGTGATGGCCGTCTCCACCATGATGTCAGTCTCCCCCCGATCTAGGAGGCCCGTCGTCATGTAGAGCATGGCGTCCATCGCGTAGGTGACCGCCGACATGCGAGCAATTTTTTGCTGCACGAGCTCAAAGTCCGCAAGCGGCCGTTCGAACTGGTAGCGCGTTTGGGCCCACTTGATGCCTTGGTCACGTGCGGCCTTCGCGGCGCCGGTGACCCCTGCACTGAGCGTGCACCGACCGTAATTCAGGCACGAGAGCGCCACCTTCAGGCCCGATCCTTCTTCGTGGAGGACGTTCTCCTTCGGCACGCGCACGTCGTTGAAGCGGAAGCGGGCCTGCCACGTCCCCCGAATGCCCGTTTTCGCCCGGTTCTTTTCAAAAATCTCGACCCCCTCCATGTCCGGCGTCACGATGAGCGCATTCACGCCCTGCTGCTCCAGCTCACCAGTCTCAGCGTTCGGCACCATGTTCTTGCACATGACGGTGAAGACCCCACTCATGGCACCCGAGGTCGACCACTTCTTCTCCCCGTTAAGAATGTAGTCCCCCTCGTCCGTTTTCACGGAAAAGGACTCCTGCGCGGCGGCATCGGACCCTACATTCGGCTCCGACAGGCAAAAAGCACTCAGCTCTTCCCGGGCCACGCGAGGGAGATATTCTTCTTTCTGGTCCTCCGTCCCAAACATCACAATGGCCTTGCATCCGATGGACTGGTGGGCCGACACCAGCACAGCGGTGGACGCGCAATAGCGTCCGATCAACTCCAGCACCCGGTTGTAGCTCGTGACCCCAAGCCCGAGTCCTCCGTACTCCTCCGGGATGATCATTCCCATCACCCCCATGTCGAACAGGCGGTCAATCACCCACTCCGGGATGTACTGCTCCCGGTCGATCTCAACCCGCGGGTGCTCGGTCTCCAGGTATTCTTCGAGCTCCTCCAACAGCGTGTCACATCGCTCCCGCTCCTCGTCCCCTTCCCGAGGATAGGGAAACAGCAGGTCCTCCCGGAGGCGTCCCCAAAAGGCATTTTTGATGAACCCCATGTCCTCCGGCTCGGGCCCCATCATCGTCTCGATATTCTGGATCATTTTCTGATCCTGTTCGGAGACCCCTTTGATGTCGCTTAGTCCTCGGTCTGACATGACTGGTCGGAGTGATTTGTACGAAGGAGGTAAAGCAGCGTCGGCTCGCGGAAGGAAATCTAACGGAAGCCTGAAGTGACCTTTCCCGGGTCACCAAGACGGCTATTGGTCACCTTGAAAGGGCTTCCACCATGAGCGGAAAATAGTAATCTTCCACCTGCCTTCGGTTCCTTTCACAGGCTTTGTCCAATCAGAATTCTTGGGGCTTTGTCGGGTTGCGCACGCCCGCCCAAACCGCTACGTTTGGACGGCACATCCTGTCAATCAGTCTTGTCTCCTCATGTCGACTCCCTTCTCTGCCCGCCTCCGCCACCTCCAGTCCCAGAAAGACACTGCGGTCTGTGTGGGCCTCGATCCGGTTCCCGCGCGGCTTCCTTCGCCCCTCCAGGACGGACGCCTCCGGACGGACGCCGTGCGGGCCTTTTGCACGGCAATCGTGGAGGCGACCGCCCCCTACGCCTGTGCCTTCAAGCCCAACTTTGCCTTCTTCGAGGCCCTCGGCCCGGCGGGGCTGACCGTCCTCGACCAGGTGGTCGCGACCATTCCCGACGACTGTTTGGTGCTGGGTGACGCCAAGCGCGGGGACATTGGCCACTCGGCCCGCTTCTACGCTGCTTCGATCTACGACGAGTTGGGACTCGACGCCTGCACGATCTCGCCGTACCTGGGCCGGGACAGTGCGAGCCCCTTTCTGGAGCACGAGGGGACCTGCACATTCGTCCTCGCACGGACTTCCAACGACGGAGCCATGGACCTGCAGGAGGCATGCACCTGCGACGGCGTTCCCCTCTACCGACACGTGGCACAGCAGGTCGAGGACTGGGCCTCTGGGCTGCCGGGAGAAGCCGGACTCGTGGCCGGCGCGACGGCCCCGGAGACCCTGGACGAGCTTCGCACCCTATGCCCATCCCTCCCGTTTTTGATTCCGGGCGTCGGGGCACAGGGCGGCGGCCCCGCCGCTGTGATGGAGGCCGCGGCCACCGACGACGGGCCGGTGCTGGTCAACTCCAGCCGCAGCATCCTCTACGCCTCTGAGGAGGCCGACTACGCCAACGCCGCCGCGGAGGCAACCAAAAATCTCCGCGACGCCCTCAATAGCTGAGCCGCCCGCTCCTAGCCAAGGTGCTCCGTCGCTGCCTGAGTGAGCAGCATCCCTTGCGAGCCGGTCAGGTCGAGGGGAAAGGGCTGGTTGGCTCCCTCAACGTCCGTTCCCGGAATTCCGCAGCGTGCGTTCGAGGCATCGACGCCGTGATTCGTCTTCAGGAGCAACGCCGCGGTGGCGGGGTCGGCCACGTCCGCCGCCTCGACCGCCGCCATAAACCGCTCCTGCGCGTCCCGCCAGTCGGCAATCGCTCTTCCCACTGGTTCGAGGACCGAGGGATCGGCCGATGCGTCGTCAACCCCGTCGGCGTCGTCAAGGGCGTTCACCAGTGCCGTCCGGGCGTCGTCACAGGCCTGCACGGCCGCCTTCAACTCATCGAGAGACTCGTCGGGAATCATCTGTAGGGGGGATTGGAAGAGAAAGGGTTCTCAGTCCTCACTGTCCTCGTCCGAGGTGGCCGGCACCGTTAGTACCGGACAGGGGGCCGTCCGCATGACGCGCTCCGTATTACTGCCGAGGACAAACCGATCAATCCCGGTAAGCCCCCGCGTGGCCATCACGATCAGGTCCGTCTCGCGGGCTTCCGCGAAGTCCACGATGGTCTGCGCCACGTCGCCCTCCTCCACGTGGTAGGCGCTGTCCACCTCCGGCCCGCCCACCGACGCATCCAATTCGTCGAGGGCCTGTTCGGCGTTGGCCACGATCTCGGGATCCATCTCTACGACTCCTACCCCCGGAATGCCCGTGTCACTGAAGGTCGGCAACACACGTTTTTCGGCCACAAACAGGAGGTACTGGATCGCCCCGTATTGGGCGGCCACCTCTTTGGAGAGGCGCAGCGCCCTCTTGGAATGATCCGAAAAGTCGATGGGCGCCAGGATGCTGTCGTACGCCACCGGATCCGACGCCATAGCGTCCTTGTGCCGCTTGCGAACGGTGAGGACGGGGGCCACCCCGCGACGAACAAGCCGGTTGGCCACGCTTCCCAGCACGAGGCGCCCGAGGCCCCGACGGCCATGGGTCCCCATCACCACGAGGTCGATCGCGGACTCGCGCACGTATTCCTCAATCGCGCCGACCACGTCGCCATCGGGATGCCGGGCGACAGCCGTGTGCACCTCTCGGGCCGCCATGTCGGGGGCCAGTTCCGCGAGCCGATCCTGGGCCGTAGACTCGGCTTCTTTCCGGAGCCGATCGATGTGCACCTCCGCGTCGCCCAGACCGTACAGGTCGGTGTTCGTCTCGTGGACGACGTGCAGCAGGTGGAGGGTGGCCCCGAACCGATCGGCCAGCGACACGGCGTGGTCCAGCGCGGCCTCGGCACTGGGCGAAAAGTCCGTCGGAACAAGGATGTGACGCGAGGTCATGGAAAGTCGAGGAGGAACGAGAGATTAGGATTCGTCGGACGCCGGCAGCAGGGATTTGCCGAACGACTTGACGGTGAAGACAGGCGCGGGGGACCGGCGCACCACGCGCTCCGCTACACTCCCCAACAGCATGCGCTCGAGCCCCGTCCGGCCATGGGTGGCAATTACGACGAGATCCACCTCGTTCGTCTCGGCGTAATCAAGAATGGTGGAAGGGGCGTATCCAACATTGGCCTGGACGACCACGTGCTCGTACCCAATCTCGGTGCGAGCGAGATCGGCCAAGCTGTCCTCCACCCGGTCGATCACTTGGGGACCGGGTAGGTTGGCCGGCTCCACCCCATAGGCGGACGGATAGACCACCTCCTCCACCGCATGAAGTAACGTGATCTGCGCCCCGTACGTCAGGGCCAGTTCTTTGGCGTGCCGGAGCGCCTCCAGCGAAGCGTCCGAAAAATCAGTGGGCACGAGTATGTTTCGTACGCCCCAGGCCGGAGCAGTGTCGTCCCCCGTTCGCACCGTGAGGACCGGGCACGGCGCTGTGCGAAGCACTTCTTCGGCCACACTGCCAATGAGCAGGCGCTGGAGCCCGCGGCGGCCGTGAGTGCCCGCCACGACGAGATCAATGTCCAGATCCTCGGCGTATTCCACGATCGCCTCGGGCGGTGAGGTATGCTCCCGCTGTTCCTGCACGAGCGTGAGGGCATCCAGGTCGACGTGCTGCGGGGGCTCCCCCTCCACCGACAGAAGACCGGACAAGGTGGCCTCGGATACGGGAAAATCCGCATTCGATGAGCCCTTCGAACGATCCTCCGTCACGTTAAGCACGTGCAGCTCGGCTTCATGCCAGGACGCAAGGGCCGCGGCGTGCGGAAAGGCCTGGTCGGCCCCCTGCGAAAAGTCTGTAGGCCAGAGAATCCGGCGAATAGAAAGCATAGCGGCCCGCAATGCATGGAAAATCTAGCTCTCCAAAATGTAAAGGAGCCGCCCCAGAATGTGAACACCGCATCCGTAAACCGGACCCCCATCGAGGTGAGTCCTAACAACAGTGGGTCGTTCTATCGTCGGTAGGGGAAACTTTTTGGCCCACAATCAATTGGGTTGTGAAGAAAACAGTCGATTCACCGTGACGACCACCAACCCAGCCAGCCCTCATGCGTGGAGTTAGCTTTAAGCCGCAGGACGCCGAAGACTTCTCGACCGGCGAGATTAAATCGTACGGCGGCATCTACGCCGCCACGGCCGAGGACTTTGCCGGGGCCTTCGAAATGGAGTCGGAGGACTTCATTGAGGTCGTCCAGACATCGGACGTAGAGCCCCTCACCGAGGTGGGTGAAGACAAGGATCCTGGGAAGTACAGCCTCTCGTTCGAGCGAGACGAGTTTGAGAAGCTGAAGGACCTCCTTCTGGAACGAAAGGAAGAGTAAAAATCCTCCTCCCGGTCTTGTACGGATGCCCCCGCTCTGAGCGTATTTACGGCTCGGAGCGGGGTTCTTTTTTTGGAAAGAGCCCGCAGTTGTGCGTTTGCACCAACCAACTACTTACGCCACCGACCGGGCGCGCTCAGCCTCGTCAACCTGTGTGCCCACCAGCACGGCCGCTGCTGCCGCAAGCAGGCTCCCGACCCCGAACGGCACGATAAACCCAAACGAGACAAAGAACCCCGCCATCAATTGACCCGAGGCAATGCCGAGGCCGAACGCAACGGTCAGAACTGCGAGCTGCGCGCCCGACTGTCCCTGTTCGGTATGGTCTCCCGCCAGGGCCAGCGCCGGAGCAAACACGAGAGCACCAGCGACGCCCTGCAGCATCCGCACCACGATCATCTGCCAGGGCGCCACGACCACGCCCTGCAGCAGCGTGGTCGGGACGAGTCCCAGTAGTCCGAGCAAAATAAAGCGCTTGCGCCCCACGCGGTCGCTAGCTCGTCCCACGATGGGCTGCAGGGCCGCGAGGGCCGCGATGAGAGCCACGAACTCGACTGCAAAGAGGAATGGCCCTTGTCCTAGCCGCGCGTTCACCTCCGGCTCAATGGCGGAGAGTAGCGCCATGCAACTCGCCATGACGAGGGTCGCGAGCCCCAACGCAAAAACGGTATCGAGCCGCCATCTCGGTCCCGAACGGTCCCAGATCCTCAGGGCCAACTGACGTCGCGTCGGAGCCGTGCCCTCGGGATCCTGCACGAGCACCCCCACCAGCCCGGTCCCTACGAACGCCGTCGCGGCGGCGGCACCAAACGTCGCCTCAAACCCTGTCACCTCAACCCCACCGGGAAGCGAGAACGGCCCCATTTCGAGAAGCACGCTCGCCAGCAGGGGCCCAGTCCCAAAGCCGATGAGCCGAAAGGAGTTGTACACGCCCATGTTGCCGCCTCGACTGCCCGAGTCGCTCAGCTCATTGACGATGGCCAGGCTTGCCGTGATGGTGAAGGCCGCCGCAAGGCCCTGCACCACCCGGAGCACAAAGAGGTGCCAGTAGGCAGTGGCCGCCGCGAACGCGAGGTTGATGGCCCCGAGGACCACGAGGCCCCCGATCACGAAGACCTTTCGGCGCCCCACTCGATCGGATAGACGCCCCGCCAGGGGCTGGGCAATGCTACTCGCGATCCCGAACAGCGCCAACACCACCCCCGCAACCATCGAGGAAGGGACGCCGAAGATGCGCCCCCCAACCGCCTCGCTGGCCACGTACAGCGGAAGCACGATGATGAGAAACGAATTGCCCACGGCGTCCGCCATGCGAGCGAGGGCCAACGCCAGTACGCGCCGATCTACCCCAAAAAGCAACCTCGCAGAAGAAGAGCGTTTGTCCATGTTCGGCTCGTGAGCGCAAAAGGAAACGGCAGGCCGTCCGCTATGAATGGACCCGCTTCAAGGCCCGACGTTGGGTCTCCAGAGTCCTCTCAAGCTCGGCCTCGCCGTGGCAGGTGCCGAAGAACATCGCCTCGAACTGCGACGGCGGCAGGTAAATGCCTTCCTCCAGCATCGCGTGAAAGTATGCAGCGTATGTCTCTGTGTCCGAGGACTTTGCCGTCTCCTGGTCTATCACGTCCGCGTCGGTAAAGAAGAGGCTGCCCATCGCCCCCACCTGATGCGTCGTGTAATCGAGCCCCAGCGCGTCCAGGTTGTGCTCCGTTCCCTCCTGCAAGGCCGCCGC
Source organism: uncultured Salinivenus sp. (assembly GCA_964384855.1). GTDB lineage: Bacteria > Bacteroidota > Rhodothermia > Rhodothermales > Salinibacteraceae > Salinibacter. Next base: position 10,033 of record CAYLMT010000009.1, on the reverse strand, counting down.
GTAGTCCTCTAGCTCGTCGTAAATGTGGTCCTTCTCCTCGGCAATCTTGGAAAGGATGACGTGCCCCGCCCGCATGGCGAGCGGGTTGCCGCTGAGCGTTCCGGCCTGGTAGACCGGCCCCGTCGGAGCGACGTAGTCCATGATCTCTTGCTTCCCGCCGTAGGCCCCGACCGGCAGGCCACCGCCGATGATCTTGCCGAGGCAGGTCAGGTCCGGAATTACGCCGTACCGCTCCTGCGCACCGCCCGGCGCCACCCGAAAGCCGGTCATCACCTCGTCGAAGATGAGTACGATGTCGTGGGCATCACACAGCTCCCTTAGCCCCTCCAAAAATCCTGGTTTCGGCGGAATGCAGCCCATGTTGCCGGCAACCGGCTCTACGATGATAGAGGCGACCTCCCCCTGGTTGGCCTCCACGAGCTGCCGAACGTGATCGAGGTCGTTGTACGCGGCCAGCAGTGTATCCTTCGCGTTGCCCTCGGTGACACCGGGCGAGTCAGGCTTGCCGAGCGTCATGGCCCCACTCCCGGCGGAGATGAGGAAGAAGTCGCCGTGGCCGTGGTAGTTGCCCTCGAACTTGATAATCTTGTCGCGGCCCGTATACCCTCGCGCAAGCCGAGCGGCGCTCATGGTCGCTTCCGTGCCGGAGTTGACCATCCGCACCTTTTCGACGGAGGGGACAAGGTCGCAGACGAGATCGGCCACCTCAATTTCAATCTCCGTGGGCGCTCCGAATGAGGTGGACGCCTCGGCCTGATCCTGAACGGCCTCCACCACGTCCGTGTGGGCGTGCCCAAAAATCATCGGGCCCCAGGAGCCGACGTAGTCGAGGTACTCGTTCGCGTCGACATCCTCCAAATACGCGCCCTCGGCCCGCTCGATGAAAAGCGGGGTGCCACCTACGCTGTCAAAGGCGCGAGCGGGAGAGTTTACCCCGCCCGGGATGGAGTGCTGGGCACGCTCGTAAAACCGCCGGCTCTTCTGCAAGTCAAGGTCGGAAGGAGCAACTTCCATGGCGTCACTGAGACGATTAATATCAAGTAGAGACGAGCGAGAGGGAGCTGCCGGCTGGAGAGTATATATACATCCGTCGCCGGACTTATTCCGGCGTCGACCGCTTCACGCGACGATAGAGGGCATGAACCCGAGCCTCTCCATTTTCCTCAACACGCGACGGCGACCGGGACTCCACGAGGATGGTATTCAACGTTTCGGCCTCAAGATCCGCCGGGGCAAAACGAATTGTAGTGTCCTCCCCCGGAGACGGGGCCCCAACGGAGGCCTCCGCCGTCGCCGGAACGGTGAGGTACACCCACCCGCCGGGCGCCAGAAGGTCGTGACTCTTTCCCAGGAGGGTTTCGAGGTCAGTGGTCGAGCCGACCAGTGCCTCCGTCCGATCGGCAATCACCCAGTCGAACGTTGCCTCCAAGTCGTTTAGGCCCTGGAGGGACGTTTGCTGAACACAGGTTTCCGCGGTCTCCGCGTCGACCAGTTCGCGAACGACGGCCCGCGTCTCCCGAACGGCCTCTGGACGGGGGTCGCAGGCGTGAACGGGAAAGCCAAGGCGCAAGAGGGCCTCCGTGTGGTGCCCTTTCCCACAGCCCAAATTCAAGATGGGACTGGAAACTGGGACGGCCGCCAAGGTTCGGAGCAATCGATCAGACGGTGAGAGGCTCATCGTCGACGATCAAAAATGCGGAGAACACGTCGGGCCGGAGACACAATGCCTAGGAGTCTTCCCTCGACCGTGATTCCGTGGCGGGGCTTGTTTGTTCGTTGGGGGGCGAGGCAGCACGGTCGCATGACGGCTCCGGCTGGGGCGGTCGGTCCGGACACGTCCACCGGCGCGCACCCCGCTCGCGGCCACAGTTCGGGCAGGAGCCGACGTCGCGGGCGACGGTGTGTCGGGGGAGTTGGTGGAGGGGTCGGAGCGGATAGGCCCGGGTATGCCCGTCGCCTCCGTGACGAAGCTGGTTGATGTCAGTGGAGACATCAAGCTGGGCCACTGTGGCCTCGCCAAGGGCCTCAATGAACAGTGGATGGGTATTCAGGCCGGCCGTCACTTCGAAGTGATCGATGCCGTGCGCCTCGGCTGTCTCGCGCACGCCCACGTCGAGGTCGTAGCGAGTATTGACGTGGTCGGTCGTGAAGGGGATAGGAACAACCAGTACCGCACGACGGCCCTGCTCCGCGAGCGTAGTGATCGTATCTGGAGTTGAGGGGGTAAGCCAACGATTCGGCCCAATCATGCTCTGGAAGGCCATCCGGAAGGGACGGTCTCGGCCCCGTTGCCGCATTACCTGCTCCACGGTCGAGTGCACGTGGCAGCAGTAAGGCGTCTCCCCTTCATCGTGCGAGTTGAAAACCGTATCGTGCGCACTGAAAACGAGCGTAACGTCCTCGCGCACCGGGCGCGAGAATCGTTGTAGGGCCTCGTCGATCCGCTCCGAGAGGGCCTGCACGTATTTCGGATTGGCAGCGTATTCGGGCACGACGGTCGTAGGCCAGGACGGACGGTCGTCCACTCCCATCAGGGCATCCCAATACGCCAGAACTGAGCCCGTCATGGCGGTCGAATACTGGGGATACGACGGCACCAGGACGACCTTGTCGATTCCGTCGGCCTCCATCTGGGCTGCGGCCTCCTCCGGGAACGGATGCCCGTACCGCATCGCCGGATACGTGCGAAACTCCACTCCGGTCGGGTCACCGTAGCGGTCTTGCAGGTGTCCCTGGAGCACCTTGGCCTGCTCTTGAGCGAGGCGGGGCACGGGTGAGCCTCCACCGATCAATTCGTAGCGCTCCCGAAGGGGCTCGGCCCGAACGTACGCAATCGATTTGGCCAACGCCTGGCGGACCCGCCCCCCAACTGGGACGTCAAGAAAGAGCGGGTCCATTAACAGCCGGTACAAAAACGGCTCAACCTCGTCCAGGGTCGCCGGCCCACCCAGGTTGAACAGCACCACACCGACGCGATCGCCCTCTTCGATCCGAAGAGGGGTCTGGGAAGCACAATCCTGGGGACGCGTCCGCTGACCGGGCTCATGGGCACGGAGAATGTCGAGTGGAGTCATACGGACCGAGCGTAAACTCAGAGGCAGACGTCGAGCGCACAATGAATGTGATAAATTGAGCGCTGACCCCACCGTCCCGTTCCTGCACCGCGTTGAAATTCACCCTAAAACTTCCTCTCAGCAGGGTCTTCACGTGGTGCTGTCCGGGGCCTCGTCCTCCGTTATAGAAAGCCAATCTCGGGCCGTAAAATACCACTGCGCGTCCGCCTCCGGAGTGCCCGGCTCCGGCGCATAGTCGTACGGCCACTGCACCTGCGGCGGCATACTCATGAGGATGCTCTCCGTGCGACCGTCGGACTCTAACCCAAACTTGGTACCCCGGTCGTACACCAGATTAAACTCGACGTACCGGCCCCGACGGATGCGTTGGTACGCCTTCTCCTCGGACCCGTAGGGCTCATCTTTGCGTCGCTCCACGATCGGAAGATATGAATCGAGGAAGGCCCGGCCGGCCTCCCGCGTAAAGAAAAATAGACCCTCGGGGTCGTCGCGGAGGTAGTCGTAAAAGATGCCCCCTACCCCCCGAGCCTCATCCCGATGGTCTAGGTAGAAGTACTCGTCGCATTCCTCCTTAAATGCGACATAGTCGGCCACCTCGTGACGATCACACACGTCCTTCCACACCTGGTGGAAGTGCTGAGTATCGTCGAGCCGCGGGTAGTATGGGGTGAGATCGGCCCCGCCGCCAAACCACTGGTTCATGGGATCCATGAGATCGTCGCCCAGAGCAAAGTACCGGAAGTTTGCATGGACAGTGGGGACGTACGGGGAGCGGGGATGGATCACCAGGGAAAGACCAGTGGCGTAGAACGGTGCCTCCTCGACGTCAAACTCGCGGGCCATCCGTTCCGGCAACGGGCCGTGCACTGCGGAGGTGTTTACAGCACCCTTCTCAAACAGGTCTCCCCCCTCGATCACCGCCGTAATTCCCCCTCCCCCCTCGTCCCGAGACCATTGATCCACCTCAAACGAGGCCCCTCCGTCGAGGTCGTCGAGCGCACGCGTGATCCGAAGCTGCAGGGCCTCGACGAACCGCTTCATGCGGTGCGCCAGCGGGAGGTCGTCGCGCGGATTCTCGCGGAGGGTTTCGAGGCGGTCAAAATCATCGCCCATGGTCAAAGACTGTGACTCATTTGAGAAATCGGAAGGGATGCGGGAGAAACAGCTTGACACCGGGCTTTGCCCCAACCCCTCCCATAAAAGGTCAGGAGGGCTGCGCGCGGTCTAACATCCGGTGGAGGGCCCCGTCCATGGCATCGGTGAGCACACCCGACCAGCACGCCGGGGGCTCGGCCACAAAGGTCTCACGATGCGGATGCGCGGGGTGCTCGGCACGCATGAGGATGTGATGCAACGCAATGGCGCGGTCCGGGAGGGAGAGAGACGCACCGTACCGGTCATCCCCCGCCACGGGATGCCCGCGGCTCGCAGCCTGAAGACGAATCTGGTGAGGACGCCCCGTGTGGAGCGTCACCTGAAGGAGGGTTCGGGCGGCGCTTGATTCGAGCATCTGCCAGGCGAGCTCAGCCCGCTTGCCGTCAGGATGGTCGGGATCGACCAGGCGAGGCTGCCGGCGGGGCTTAGCAATATAGTCCGTCCACGTGCCGATCCCCCGCAGCGTGCCCTCCACGACAACCACATACCGCTTCTCGACCTCCCGTTCCCGAAACTGTCGCGACAGATGCCGGGCGGCCGACGACGACCGCGCCAGCCCCATTACCCCCGACGCGGGCCGGTCGAGCCGGTGCACCAGCCCAAGAAACGGGGGGTCCTCAGTCGCATTCGTCAGCAATTCTTTGCCCCGAGAGACAACGTCCGGGTCGCCGGTATGATCGGGCTGAGACAGTAGTCCGGGGGGCTTGTTGACAACCAACAAATGCTCATCTCGATGCAGGATCGTCACGAGCCCGAAAGTCGATTCGGAAACCAATGCGGCATGGGCCTCACAGCAGGAAAAGCGAGTTGCCTCGAATCTACGGGCTTCCCTCGGTTCCAGGACTCGTCGCAAAGGCCCGTGGCACGGGCAGGTCGGCCATGGTATGGAGCCCGGGCGACGCGTCTGCGGCCAGCGGGGCCATGTTCACCAGCATGCCTACCGTAGCGGTGTCCCCAAAGATGCCCCCGCGGAACCGAAGGTCGATCGGGGGCTCACCGTCAATCGCCACAGCGTCGTAGGATCGGTCGGCCCCGACGTACATCTTGAGGTCAAGTGTTAGCCGAGACTCGCCACCGACCTGTCCCACCGCGGTATGATGAATGCCCGCCACCTCCCCGGCCTCCACCTGTCGGACCCCTGTGTCAACCGGTGAGTCGGCATGGACCGGCTGAAGCTCCTCCTCGACGGCCTCCAGTGACCATCCCAATCCGTCCGCTACCATGTGTAGGGACTCGCGAAGGCCGATGTGCCCGAAACCTCCCCCTGCCTTCCTCTCCTCGAATGCCTGCGGAGACAACCCGGCCCCCACCTTCGCCTGGAGCGGTGCGCGCCGTTCGCCCGCATCGACGACCCGCTCGACATGCACGGCCCACACGTCGGTACAGCTGCCCGTCGCCAGGAGGGGCACCGTATCCATCGCATAGCCGGGATTCACCCCGGTGCCCACGAGAGCCACCCCTTCCTCTCGCGCGACCTGATCCAACCGATCCGCCGTATCTGGCGACTGGTGATACGGAAACGAAAGCTCCTCGGTGGAAGAGACGACGTGAGCCCCGGCCCGGGCGCACTGCACCAGCTGCTCGGTTACACCGTCAAGAAAGGAGGTCGTGGTGTGCAGCACCACGTCGGGCGAAGAGTCCACTAGGGCCTCCTCGGCCTCGTCTGAGACGTGAACGCCGGTCGGCGAGAGGTCTCCGTCGACCAGATCGGCGACGTCACGACCTGCCTTGCCTGGATCGATGTCCACGGCCCCAACGAGGGTAAGGGGCTCTTTCGAGAGAACAGTCCGAACGACCTCCTGGCCAATGGGCCCGAGGCCGTACTGAAGAATGCGAAGGGAGTCGGTGGGCACGAAAGCAAATGCAATATGTAGAGAGAAAAACTTTGAGATACCGCCGACCCATCCCAGCGCCGATGTACGGTTCCTTAGGGTGTGGGCCAAAGCCTATTGACGGTGCTGTCTTCGGGGACAATCGGGGTGCCCGGACGATCAGGCTCATCAATTGACCGCACCTGCATGGGAATCCCCGCCTCGGCGAGTGGGCGGAGCGTCTTCGGGTGCATGCCCAATCCCCCCGACTCAATGCGGGCGAAAGCCTCCTCCATCGATAGACGATCGATCCGCTCAGCGTCGTCGCTCGACTCCGGATCTGCGGTGTAGATTCCGTCGACGTCGGTGTACCGGGTCAGGCCGTGCGCCCCTAGAATTCGCGCAAACAAAGCCGCCGAGTAGTCACTGCCTTCGAAGCCGAGGGTGGTCGTGAGACCCGCCTCGGTGGCCCCAATGAAGCCGGCCACGACGGGCACGTCCGCACGGTCCAACGACCGGTACCACGAGCGCACCCGCTCCGTCGTGGCCCCTCGTTGCACCTGCGCGGCCCCGAAGGCATCGTCCGTGACGATCAACTCGGTCGCATCCGTCCGTGGCGCGAGGAGTCCAGCGTCCCGGAGCGCAAAGGTGACCATCGGCACTGACAGTTGCTCCCCCACCGCCAACACCGCATCCCGAGCCGCGGGGACCTCTTCGTCCCGTCCCACTCGCTCGAACGTTCGCTGCAGGACCCTCAGCCGTTCATCGAGAACCGTCTCGTAGGCGCGTTGGTGGTCTGCGTTCAATACCGCCCTCGCCTGCTCGACGTGACGGGCGCGGAGGGTCTCAACCAGATTCTCTACGACTGATCTCCCGTCGGATCGCGTCGCCACCGCCTCCAGGGCACTCGCGAGTTGCCGCGACACCCCCGACAAGGCCGACACGATGGCCACGACGCGCCCCTCAGCGGCCGCCTCCCGGATCAGCTGCACGACGGTCCGAAATCGGTCCGGCGTGCCGACCGATGTCCCACCAAACTTAAATACCACGAGGGGTGGCTCCGGGAAATCTGAGGGGGGAGACGACAGGTCGGACACAGATGCACAAGGAGCTCCAGACAATAAGACACCGCGCCCTGCAACCACCGATTTTCGGGCAGTGTTCCTCTCCGAGTCCGCGGCTGGTCAGCCTCAATGAACCGCTCTCCCTCCGTTTCTCTTCCGGACGGCAATCCGTATGATGTGGAGCGATTCGTGTCTTCCCTACGACGCCAAGTCCCCATGCTCAACTACATCTGGAGTGGGCTCATCATCGGGAGCCTACTGTTCGCCCTCACCGTGGACACCCAGGAACTGGTCGAGAACCGATTCCGGAACGAGACGCCCCTCCCGGTCACGCTCGAGTTTCCGGACGGCTACGCGCCGGACGCCCGCCGTCAGCCGGTTGAGGTCCGCATCGATTCGACCACCTACCAGAAGGTGTACGATGTCGACTCGGCCCCGGACTCGGCCTACACTGGCACTCTCGTCCAGACTCAAGAGGGACGAAAGGTCGAGTTTGATCCGAACGCCAACCTTCCCGAGCCACTCGCCACCATTCAGTCGTTTCACGCGACGGACGACAACCCGGCCCTCCGCGGCACTCTCCAGAAGGTCGCTCAGACCGCCGCGGGCGTTGGCCAAATCGAGACGGCCCTTCAGTTCGAGCCGGTTCGATTTCGCAAGCTGCACGACATCGCGCAAGCGGCCCTGAACTTTGCCGAGACCGCCGCCTCACTTGCCCTCAGCCTCATCGGCGTCCTCGGCCTCATGTTGGGACTCGTGAAGATTGGGGAGGAGGCGGGGCTCATCGAATCCCTCACCGGCGTGGTACAGCCCATTCTGAGCCCCCTCTTCCGCAACGTACCGGACAACCACCCGGCCCTCGCCAACATCAGCCTCAACCTCCTGGCAAACGTGTTCGGCCTGGGCAACGCGGCAACGCCCCTCGGCATCAAGGCCATGGAGGACCTTCAGGAACTAAACCCGTCGGACGAAAAGGCGAGTGACGACATGGTGATGCTACTGGCCCTCAATACGTCGAGTGTGCAGCTCGTCCCGCCTTCCCTCCTGGTGGCCATCATGGGACTGCAGATCAACCAGCTCTTTTTCTCCATCACGCTGGCGACCCTCTGCTCGACCATCGCGGGCATCCTCGGCACCCTCGCCCTCCACCGACTGCCCTACTTCCGAGCCACGGCACCACACCGGACCACCGACCCCGACGACGCGGCCGCGTAATTCTCAGTACGTCCACCTGCACCCGCACTCACAACACACTCCTCCGCCATGCTTGAAACCATCCGCTCCGTCGTTAGCGTCCTGTCGGCCTTTGTCCTGCCGACCCTGATCGTCGGCTTTCCACTCTACGGCCTCATCAAAGGCGTCCGCGTCTATGAGGTCTTCGTCGAGGGCGCCAAGGAGGGCTTCGACGTGGCCGTCACCATCATCCCCTACCTAATCGCCATCCTCTTCGCCATCGGGATGTTTCGGGCCTCGGGCGCCATGGACTACCTGGTGAACGTCCTCGATCCGGTGCTGGGCGTCATCGGAGTGCCGGCGGAAGTCCTCCCCATGGGCATCGTGCGCCCCCTCACGGGCTCCGGCTCCGCAGGACTCGTGGCCGACATGATCAACCAGTACGGCGAGGACTCCCTCGTGGTCAAAATGGCCGCGACCATGTTTGGCTCCACCGAGACGACCTTCTACGTCATCGCGGTGTACTTCGGCGCCGTCAACATCCGCAACACGCGCCACGCCGTGCCGGCCGGCCTCTTCGCCGACTTCGTCGGCTTTCTCGCGTCCGTGTACATGGTGCAGTTGCTATTCGGATAGTCTGAGGGCCCGGCCTGCGAACACGCAATCAATACCCCTCTCTTCGATTACAGTGAGAGTTCGGCCAGCGCGTTCACGATGGCATCCTGCGCGGCCCGCACCTCTTCCGTGTCGGCCAGGTGGTGATTGCAGAAAATCACGAACGCGAGCGGTGTACCACGAGGGGTATTCACGTATCCACTGAGCGCACTGGCGCCGGTGAGCGTGCCGGTCTTGGCCCGCACCTCGCCGGCGGCCGAGGCGCCTCCGCGGAACCGATACTCAAGGGTGCCCTCTCGTCCCCCCATCGGCAGCGAGTCGTAGAACGCCACACTCCGATCGGATGGCGCGTCGCCCCACATGTGCGTCAACAGACGGGTCATGGCGCGGGGATTGATGTAGTTCTTGCGCGAAAGGCCCGACCCGTCGGCGAGCCGAACCCGACTGGTGTCGATGCCCACCTTTGACAGCTCCGTTCGCACGGCCAGGGCACCAAGGTTTGCCGATCCCTCCGTCAGCTCGTCGGAGGTGGTATCCGGCGGTTCCACGACGGCGAGCGTGCGGAGGAGCTGCTCGGCGTAGAGGTTTTCGCTTTCGTGGTTCATCGTCTGCACGATGTCCCGGAGCGGCGGCGATCGGTACGTCGCCACTCGACGCACCGAATCGGCCCGGTAGCGCGGCTTGATCGGGGCATCGTCCACGTCCACCCCTCGCCCTCCGACCGAAATGCCCTCCCGGAGGAGCACGGTCCGTAGCACGTGAGTGAAGTATTCCGTCGGGTCCGTGACGGTAAGGGTCTCCTCCTGAATCTCATTCGGGTGGAGTCGAGAGCGGACCGTAAACGTATTTTCCGAGAAGGGCCGGTCGTACTCCTCGTCCGAAGTGGAATCGCGCGGCACAGTCCGGCTCTGATTGCGAACCCGAACGAAGTCGGTCTCGAAGGGCGACCAGGTAATCCGGCCAGGCGCTCCCACTCGCCGACCCCGCACTTCTAGCTCGATGGCGTTGGTGTTGAAGACGAGTCCGTTGATTTCCGCGGCGTACGCGTAGGGGACATCGTTCCAGCTCCAACCATCTCCGAGAGGCACATCGCTGAACGGATCGTCATCCCCCAAAATGTCACCCTCGATGTGCGAGATGC